>JAISWZ010000333.1 GCA_031270945.1 Clostridiales bacterium
GCTTTGCCTACGGCTTCCTTCAGATCCCCCTCGCGGAAGGCACCCTTGCCGTTTGGCTAGTGGTTCCTACTGCCAAGCCCACAGTGGACTTTCACCACCTAGTTGACGCCCATGCCAGGAGTACCAGGAAGCGTTATGCCTCATTAAGGCATAACGGCTTTGCTGGGTTGGAAAAAGAAGCGGGATGCAGGCCCCCTTCTTTTATCCAGCTTGGCCACCCTTTGTTCCCTTATTTGGCATAACGCGCTGAATGTACTCAGGAGACGGCTATATAGGCGAGTACCTGCAAGCCGAAGCCAGATACTGGGCGGGCAATGCCTGGATAATGGCAGGGCCCGCAATTGGGGGGCGCGATTGCGCTTGGAATAAAGTGAACGCATGGAACGCTCGCAGTTGGGGCCGAAAGCTTAGCTTTCGCCTTGTCTGTCTGGGCGAATCCGGGAGCGCGGGAGAAGCTGGAAGCACTCTCAACGGCTTGATTGTGGGGGCGCTTGGATTTCCAATGGCATGCCTTGGAGCGGTGGCTCTAAGGCATGCTGGCAACAAGGCCCCTTTGGTGGAACAGCCTTTTCAAGCTTTCAGTCATGATTTTCGGGCCGCTTGAAGAGGACGATGAATGCGGGCCCCTTGAGTCTGTCGAGCTGGATGAGTGGGACTTGCTCACGGAAAAAATCGAAGCCGCAACAGTTGAAGAAAGAAAAGTAAAGATCGCAACCCCCAAAGCGGCGATTGAAATGCGGTCGGCACTCGACTCTTTGGGCTTGGCCACCATGGTGGCAGGCTTGGCGGAAACCCCCGATAGGGCGCAGGTACTCGCTTGCTTTGGGCGGCAAATGCAGGATATCTGACATAGAAAGCAGGATAGCCGACATAGCGCTAAGGGCGGGCCTAAGCTCAGCGAGCGTGTCAAGCGGCGCTGGGCGCGTACATATAGACTCCTTGCGCAACTGGCTTGCGGCGCGATGGGGAGCGGCAAAACGATACTTCTGCTTTCTGCGGCTCTCGCGCTGTGCGAAAAGCTTGGCCCAGAAGACTTGAGGATATGCCTGAGCAAAGGAAGCGATTTCTTCCAGCTCGCTGAGCTTCCCCAAATTATGGGCGGCGTTATGCTAGAAGCCGAAGAGATAGAGCAGACAACCAGGCGGGCCCACTCGGTCATGATGTTCCGAAGGGGCCGAATGGCCGCAGGAGGCCGCTAATTCTTGTGGTGGTCGACGAGATAGACACCTTGTTTTCATTTGGCGGCCTGAGAAAGAAAATCGAGCCGCTTCTCACGGACATGGCAAAAATGGGCAGGGGTCTTGGAGTCCGTGTATGGATAGGCATCCAAAGGCCGACGGGAAACATAGTCTCCAAGCACATGCTTGACAACTTCACGACAAGGGCGGTTCTAAGGCTGGCAGACAAGAAGGCAAGCCAAGTCGTTGGATCCCCAGGGGCAGACCTGCTCGCTGGCAAAGGGGACATGCTTTTTGACGGCGTTAGGGTTCAAGGCTTTTTCCTTGGAGAGGCTGAGCTGGAACAAAGGGCGGCCATGGTCTGCCAAAAGTGGGGCGGCGACATGGCCCCTAACGCTGTTTCAGGTTGCGCTTAATATGTTCCAGCCCTTGTTTCAGAGGGCGGAACACTATCCCCTTATAATGTTTCAGGGGGTGAAACACCAGCCCCCTTGCTGTTTCGGGACGAGCTAAATATGCTCCAGCCCTTGTTTCAAAGAGCGGAACGCTTATTCCATTACCTGGAAAGCGCCGACTCATGTGGAGGAGGCGCCATAACCGCCCCCAGATAGGAAGTTAATTTATGGAAAAAGAACGCAAGTTCGACGAGGCTGGGATTGCCAAACACCAGGACGAATGCTCAAGCTTCCAAGAAGAAGACTGCTCGATCTTCCAAGACGAGATCCCGTTCGACTACTCAAGCTTCCAAGACGAGATCCCAGTCGACCTCTTACTCTCCGATGAAGAGCTTTTTAGCGTTTGGGAAGCAAAGCCTGAAGCAAAGCCTGAAGAGCACAGCAAGCCAATGGCCGTTGCCGCTCCAAGCAACAGCGTAAGGCTCGGAGCGGAAATCCGCAACGCTCAAAATGAATCGCTTGGGCGCGTCTTGCTCGGACTCTTGGGCAACCCCGAAGGCGCTGGCAACGCTTCAGACGCGCTCACTATACAACTTCCGGATGAAGAATGCAGCAGCGAAATAAATGAAACGGTTCCAGTAACTGCAATCGGGAACGCAAAAAACGCTGCCGCAAAAGAGATATGCGCCAAGTATGAGGCTATTCTGGGCATGAAGAACGAGCAGGAGAAAGAGCAAGCAAAAATAGCTCTCCTGGACGAAGCTTTGTTGGCCGGGATTGGGAGAATGCAATACAGAGGGCTGATAAAAAGCGTACAGGCTGAGATGGAAAAGCGCAATCAGGAGGCCAGAGAGAAGCGAGCGGAGGCGCTTGCGCATGTAGCGCCAATAAAATCCCCAGAGGAAAGCAAGCGAAGGGCGCTGGACAGAGAACCCTGCCATTTTGACCCACTCTACACCAAGGTCAAGTACAAAAAGGAAAACGCATATGGCAAACTTGTTTCAGCAACGAAAAAGCTGGACTTTTTCAAGCCGGGAGAGCTTTCGTCAGTGGAGAGCTTCACGTTTGACTTCTTGCCCGTGACAAGGAACATGGAGATCCTCCTGGAACACTACGGCTTCAAAATCAGGTTCAATGACATCAAGTTGTCTCCTGAGATGTGGATTGACAATAAGCTTTCAGGAAAAATGGATGATTACATTGCGGATATCCGCGACATGTGCGCCAGCCAGGAGCTTAGGGTCCCTGAAACTGCCCTTGAGGACATGCTTCTGAAACTTGCCAGGGAAAACAGCTACAACCCTTGGGCGAACTACCTGGAAATCCAGTCAAGGAAATGGGACGGGAAGACAGACTACATCGGACAGCTTTGCGATACAATTAAAGCGACAACACCTGCGCCCATAGTTCGCATGTACCTTGAAAGAACCCTGCTTCAAATGGCTTGGGTAGGCACAAGCAAGACTGGGGAGAGAACGGCCCAGCAGTTCATGCTAGTCCTGCAGGGCGGTCAGGGGCTATCCAAAACCAGATGGCTAGCCAAGCTGCTTCCAGCGCACTTTTTGGCGCTGGACTATTTCCTTGATGGCAGATCCTGCGATCTTCACGACAAGGATCACTTGCTTGAGCAGTCTACACAGATACTTGTAGAGTGGGGCGAGATTGGATCCACATTCAAGAAAAGCGGCATTGACCAGATAAAGTCATACTTGACTTCTCCAGTCGACAAGATAAGGCCGCCATACTTCCATGAAGCGGTGAACTTCAAGCGCCACATGTGCTTGTGCGCGACAGTCAACGATGTTGAGTTCTTGGCGGACAAAACCGGCAGCAGAAGGTTTGCAATCATTGATTGCATTGGCATTGACGCTGATCACAGCGTGGACATAGACGGGCTTTGGGCCCAAGTTGCAACGCTAATGAAAAGGGGAACTCCATATTGGTTCACCAAGGATGAAGTAGCGGAGCTCACTGAGCGAAACAAGGCCCACAACATTGCTGATGACTTGGAAGCTATTATTTACAGCCTTTATGACCTGTCTCCAAGCGTTGAGCCAGCGCCTAAGGCTTGGAAATCCACGCTGGACATATACAGCAAGATAGATGCGCACAAGCTCAATCACGGGGCAAAGGTGACGCAGAACGCCATAACGCGCACACTTAGGCGGCTTAAGGTCAAAGAGCGGATATCCCACAAGACGCCGTATTTCTGCATAGCCGACTTGAAATAGGCGCAAAGGGGGGGACTTTTAAAAGCTCTCCGAAAACCACCCCGAAAGAACCCTTGATTTCAATGGGTTTCTATGCATGGACAAGGAACTTTTTCCAGGCCCCAAAAAAGTTCCCCGCATAAAAACCTTAATTCTATAGCCTTTTCTCTAAAAAAGGGGAACTTTTATATTATATTTTTTATAAGGCGCATAGGAATAAGAAAAAAATAATTTGAATTATTTTATATATATATATAGGTGCTGGCAAAATTTTTACAACCCCCCCTTTCAAAAACCTTGATTTGACAGGGTTTGTAGGATGAGGGTTTTTGAGCTTTTTTAAACCTTGATTTCATAGGTTTTTTGGGGGGAACTTTTTTGGGCTTTTAAAAGGCGAAAAGCTCAAGGGGCAAGTGGCTCACGGCAGACAGCGAAAATCTGTTTTTCCAGGCCCGCTTGCCCCTTTTGACCACTATACAAGGGGGGCATACGACAATGGAGGGCAACGGCATGGCAGAGCGGGCGGCAGAAGCAAAGGCCGCAGATTTGCCCGCGTACTTGATGTCAAGGGGTGAAATCCTTAAAAAGGGCGGGGGCGGCAACTGGACTTTGGAAAACGAAAGCTTCAAGATGGATTGCAAGGCGGGCAAGGGCTGGCTTTGCTGGCGGGGAGGCGTAGGGCCCGCAGGCCTTGCAAAGGGCAACCCGGTAGACTTTCTCATGGCGTACTACTGCATGCGGTTCACGGAGGCGGTGGAAGAGCTCACTCAAGGGTTTGGGGCAATAGCTATGCCGGCACCAAAGGCGGTGGCACAACCAGCGCCCAAGGTAGAGCCTATAGCGCTGGCCGGGCAATGCAGGCAAGCGCTGGCGTACCTGTGCGGGAAAAGAGGGATAAGCCCCAAGATAGCGGGCATGCTGGCCCGCGACGGCAGAATTGGGCAAACGCTTGGCCGCCCAAATGTCGCTTTCATTGCATTGGACGAAAAGGGCAGGAATGTAGGATATGAGATTAGGGGCATAGGGGCGGCCAAGTTCCACCGCGCCGCAACAGAAGGGGGTTGGCCATACTGCGTGGCGGCAGGGGCCAGAACCGCCCCAAAGGGCGCGTACGTTTTCGAGTCAGCGATTGACGCGCTAAGCTTTTGGACTATCTGCGAGAAAAGGATAGAATGCGCTTTGCTCGCTTCCACCCATGGCTTGGCCAACACCGATAAGTGCGTTGCCACCCTTATTAGGGCCTATGGCCTAAGCGATAGCCAGATACGCCTTTGCTTGGATAGCGACGAGCCGGGACGGGCATGCATGGCAAGCAGGCCGCAATGGAAGAGTGTAGTCCTGCAGGGACCGTTCAAAGACTGGAACGAGATGCTTGTCTCGGCGAAAAGGTGATAGGGGCAAGGCTAGCGCTTAATGTTATGCCCCAGTTGTCTTGTTGGTTGCGCCATTTTTTTCTTGGGCCGTGGTTGCGACGTCATCACGCTCGGCACCGATTATCAAAATTTCAAGAAAGCTTGGGAATTGGGGGTTTCTGGGCTTTGCCCGCTTTCATCAGAGCGTTGCCATGAACTGTCTTCAGATGTTCCAGTTTGCAAGAGAAGCGGCAAAGGTTTTAGGGAAAAGTAGGAAAAAGGCATGGCTTTTCGAAGGAAAACAGCGAAAAGAAAATCTTTTTTAAAACCCCCAAAAAAATCGAAACGACGCACAACAACTTGAATTCTAGGGATTTTTTCGTCGGCTTGGAACAGCCCATTAACCAAAGAGAAAGAAAAGTGCATCTTGCTTAGCGCGCTTTTTGCGTTGTCCAAAAGAAAAAGGCTTGCTGGTCTGGAAAAAAGAAGTTTGACGCCGACAGGATATATAGGCTAGAACCCTATATATCCTAAGGGATAATCACTGAGGCGCTTTTGCCAGAGGTTATGGAACGCGATATAATCTTTTGTAAGCTAAAAGACTATCCTTCACGAGGCGCGTCTGCCTATTTTTCCCCTTAGATGCACGCCCGCGATCCATAATGGAGGCAAGCCGCATAAGGCATTTTGGACGTTTTTGCCAGAGGATACGAACACTCCATGTTAGGGGCCAGGCTAGAGCGCGGAACCAGAAAAAAAATGACAATAGCATTTAGCTTCAGCATAAGAATAGAACGAAGAAACTAAGGTTGAGGTCAAAAAAATCAAACGTTCTCTGAGAGGATGCAGGGCACCTCATGTTTTTAATATTGCCATTAATAAAATCATACGGTAAAATATAAAGCTTATAGCCCAAAAAAGGACAGGAGCATTCATCTTCAGCATAAGAAGAAACCATTGAATCTGAGGTTTAGACCAAAAAAACCAAAGGATCTCTGAGAGAATGCAAAGCACCTCATGTTTTTGAATATTAAAAGATCGGCCAAAGGAAAGAGCTCGGGACTGGAAAAAAGAATTGGAGAATCACTGAGACGCTTTCACATAGGCTACGGAACGCGATATAAGCAGGGACTGATTAAAAGATGAACTCGTCACGATTACGTTATCGGCGCTCTTTGATTAGTTGGTCTAATCAAGGCAAGGAAAGCAAAGGAAATGAAAGGAAAGGAAAGGAAAGGAAAGGAAAGGAAAGGAAAAGAAAGAGCGAAGAGCTCAAAAAAGGGCTGTGGCGTGTTCAGCCGGGAGAACTTCATGACAAATGCAAATAATCCATAATCTGGTTCTGCCGTAACAGCCATCAACAAAATGGCTTAATCACGGGATTTGTCTGCATGATAGCATTTTATCAAAGCCTTGGTTTCAAGGCCTTTAGGGAGTTCTTGCTGCAGAATCATAATCTAAAGCAAAAAAATCGAATGATCTCGCTAGGATGGCCAGGCATCTGAAATCATTGTCCAATAGAAGGTGCTCAAAATTAGAAAAAAGGCTCTGGAGGCCTTCAAGGAAAAGATGACAAATAATCTTTAGCCTAAAGCGAAAAATCGAATGATCTCTCCTAGGATGCAAGGCACTCATAACTTTGGCAAAAAAACTAGAGTAACAGGCCCTTCCCACAGAGGCTTAGACAAGGGAGGGATTCTAGAAAGCAATGCGCCGTTTGCATTGCTTTCTTGGATCGGTCGCGTGTCTAAGCCTGCCGCACTTAGCCTGAGTCACCAACTGTGCGTGAAGGGGCACCTATGGGGGCCGGTACTTGAGCGGCGCTCTTTGGTTAGTCAGACTAAAGCAAAGTTAAAGAATAAGCCCGTAGCCAGAAAAGAGGCGCAACGTCAGATCCGGAGGGGGCAACTGGGGTTTTGCAATGCAAATCAAGTCCAATTTTAGTATTTTTTTCATAACGCCTTAGTGGCTTCTGCGAGCAAGAACCAACTGAGCTAACCATACCCTTTGGGTACTGGGTCCCGAGCCGCCAAAATGAAAATCAAGCTAACTCAACATATTTATCATAATCTAAAAATCCATTAAAATCAACGCCTCTCGAAAATCGGATTAAACTGTTATAGCTACATTGAGCTTGTTGTCAGCTTTATCCCGTTTTTCGACTTGGCGAGCAAAAACGCTCAAAGTAACGAGTGGATTCCATCAGTCGTCCCAGCGTATCCACCCAGAGTGATTCTCTTCAGATTAGATTTTAAAGAGCCTAAGGCCAATCCTTCAAAAGTTGCAAACAATTCTCCGACCCTGGCGAAAATGCCAGCATTGCATTCGCAAAGGCTATCAACAAATCTGGGTATCGAATCTTAGGGCATATCCCAAAATTTTATCCGAGGTAGCGGAAAAATCCGGGTGTTTGCTCGCAGAAGCCCGAGCAAACTAGTTGAAGCGTTCGCCAGGATTTTTCCGCTACCATTTCAGAATTTTGGGATATACTCTTAGTCTAACCTGTGTTGCTTTGTTTCTTCCTCCACGCAATCCGGAAACTGGCCAAAGCTAAAGCCTTGCGAGATAAAGATGTACGCTCCCTCAATCATCCATTGGAGCGCGGCACCCCCAGACTCTTCGAAAAAGATTTTTTCATAATCTTCCGTTTTGTCTGCTTGATCAAATCTTGCTGAAAACGGCACGGCTATTATCCTTCTCAATGCGCTGCAGTCATTGGCCCGAACAACAGGGTAATTGTTCGTCAAGACAACAAAGGTATGCGATGGCTCAAAGCTAACTGGATTGCAATACTTGGCATTCACTAGAACAAAGTCGGTTGAGGCAATCCTTTTAATCGCATTGACGTCCAGGTGCTTCCCGCCTGGAATCTCAGAGACCAGAGCAAGCCTCTTGCCTTTCAGGGTTGCCAGTTCAGCCCCTATGTTCTTTGTCTTATTCGCGGTTATCACGTCAGACGAGAGCATGCAGACGTAATCGCGCAAGATCATGATAGGCATATCGAAGAATAATGACTTGCCGTTGTTTCCATCACCTAAGGCCAGCACCGCAAAATCGCTGCCAATGCCCAACAGGAACGATCCCGCCAATTTTTGCAGGAACAGCTCAAACTCCTTGTCCCCGCTAGTAAGATTTTTTATGAAGCCAAGCCACTTGTCCATGTTTTTGAAGCTTGGGGAAACCGATGTTATTTGAGTGATCCGGTCGGCGCTATTGTGGGGGAGAAGCTCGCCCGTGCGCAAGTTGACCGTTCCACTTGGCGTGTTCAGCAATACTGGATTCGCGTCAAACTCTTCCGGCTTCGCATCTAGGCACATTATCATGCTCCTTAGGAGCTTCTTAATCCCAGCCGGAGTGTTTGCCTTTTTCGCTAGCATGTAGTACGAGTCTATGAGCTCTTTTGACTCTGCTTCCGCCTTTATTTCCTGAGCGTTTTTCTTTCTGTCGAAAGTGCCGTTTGCTTGCGCCGCTTCGGCCGCTTCTTCCCTTTGTTTGACTTTCGCCTTATGCGTCATCAACTGCTCGCCAGCGAACTGCAACTGTCGGCTAGCAAAGCTCATGGCAAAACCTCTTGCCTTCCCCTCATCTTTCTCCCAGCGTTTGCCCGTGAAGACAAGAAACCCGCCCAGAGGTTCACAATGCACGAGGTGATTGCGGAATATTTCTCCCGCCAACACTCCATTCGTAGTTTCAGTGAGCTGATCGGGAACAAGGTTTGCATCCCGGAAAAACTCTGGGTCTATGAGAGAATTGGCGAGGAATATTGGGTGCTTCTCATGCAAAGCCGTTGTTTCGCCCGTACCAATTAAGGACTCTATCGCTTTAGAGGCTTGACTTTCCTCGTCGCATGGCGTGTTATTGTCGCATGGCGCAACGTCTGTTGCCGACACTTCTTTGTTGCCAACGCTATCCAAAAAGT
Source organism: Clostridiales bacterium (assembly GCA_031270945.1). GTDB lineage: Bacteria > Bacillota > Clostridia > Lachnospirales > WQUN01 > JAISWZ01. The sequence continues at coordinate 9,055 of JAISWZ010000333.1, forward strand.
CCTTGCTCAAGCGGCCAAGAGATTCCTTTCGGGCCATGCGAACGGCCTCTTCAAGCGTTTTTTCAGAAGATGCAACGATCTCTTGCGTGTCTAGCTCGCAGCCCAATTTTTTCAGATCGTCAATGACTCCATCCAGGTATCCAGCGTTGTCATAGCAGTCACTGCAGTTGTTGCTGAAATCCTGGTAAACCTGGTTTTTGATGATATTCTGGTAATCGCTGTTTTCCTTGCTGTCTCCCATGTCTACTCCTTTCGGAGGAACAGCTTTGCCGTCCCTCTATCCTAGGCCAATGCTGGTCACAATCCCGCGTCTGCCTTTATTTTTACAATAATTCTGTAAGCTTTCGATCCATTTATCAGGATCCGCTCGACTATCGCATTTATAGGCATTCCCTGGTTGAACAGCGCAACTGCTTCTTCCTTCAATCAAGGAGCTCTGTTCTCTGAAACAGGCCCCAGCAAAAACATTCCATCCAGCTCGAAAGATATTTCGCAGCTTGAGACAGACAGCGAATCCTTCGAATATGGATGATGTCAGAATCAACTTTTATACCCTGCGCTTCAAAACTTCGAAGAACTGCCTTGTGAGCTTGTCACCTCCCCAGCGCTCACTGACAAGCAACCCCACGATATACTTGAACATATCCGAAAAGAAATCATCGCAAAATTTGCCCATATCGCCTCTCTCATTACTGTCCCAGGTTGCATTCACAGTCAGGCATGCGCTTTCTAACATCACGTTGCCATCGGTATTCGTATCAATCTTCCTGTCTTCGTCCACGATAAAGCCTCCTGTATTCAGCTAAAAAGAGCGGAAAGATTGGTAATCGTCGCGTTAGTATATTAGCGCTCTTAAGTCATCTCAAAGTTGTCAACTTCATCACGTCGAGCGAAAAGGCCGGACTTTTCGCTCGGATTGAAGCATGCAAAAATCAAAATCCTTGACTTATCAAATGATTCTGCAACAAGACGAGGCATGAAATCAATGCTTTGCTAAAAGGCCATCAACAGACAAACTTCTTGGTTAAGAGTGTGTTCTCCTGAAGTTTTCGCTCGTGACTAAAAACGATGAACAGATTCCTATCTTCTGCGCATGTGCATTCGTATCTATCCTTGGCCCTTGCTTTTCCTCAACTCAGCTATGCTCTAGTCAACGACTTCATGGGCTACCAGGAATTCCATCACCCTCTCCCATATGGTGGTGATGCCATCGATGAGAGAATCCCTGTAGTTCGTAACCACATTCTCGGCCACCTCAAGCACCGCTTCTTCGTCATATCCCTGCCTGATCGCATTCAGCGCAGAGAACAAAACCGACTCTATAAGATTCGCTTCACTCTGGGTCGATTTCCTGGCGCAATTTGAACCTTCTTCAGACTCTATCAGCCAGCTCGACTGAATTTCCGCGAATGACTTGATGTCTTCTTTGCTATAGCTGTAATCGCTCATGTGCGCACTCCCTTCCAGGACTGTCACGCTCCCAAACATGAATAAATCATGTTTAGAAAACTCGAGTCTAAAACCTTAGACGATATTGAGGCTCATTGATCACTCCTTTAAGTTAATATTGTCATGCTGACACAAAACTCCTTACACTCATTGGTTATTGCATGATTCCCCGGCTTCCGCTTATTGGCCTGCCTCCAAAGCATTCGCATTGGCAAGCTCGTCTTTTAGGCGCAGGAAAGCTGCTGTTTGACGCTCTAGCAACTCAAAGTACAAAGCTCGGTCTTCAGGCTTTATAGACTTGTCTGTCACCCCAATGCGTTTCATCGATATTTCGAAGTCCGCCAGCAACTCTGGGCAATCACTGCAACTTGCGGGTCTGCCTAAAAGGTAGTCCATTGAGACACTGAAGTAGTCAGCAATTGGAAAGAAGGCATCTACTTGTGGTATGGATGCAAAGGTTGTCATGTTTCTCACAAAGCTTATATGGGAACCTGCCTCGACAAGAGCGCGGCTCAAAGAAATGCCTTTCGCTTCCGCAAGGGCTTTAATTCGGTCGGCTATCTCAATTGCTTGTGTTTTCTTGTCTTTCTGGTGATAATAGTTTCTTCTCATTGCAGGAGCCATAACGGATTCTGTGTCCTCAACTTTGGGAGGCTTGTGCTCATCCACGATTTTCATGAAACAAGACGCCAGCTGAGCGAGAAATTCACCAAACAGATGCTTAAACGCTTTATTCAGAGGCTTGTACATGACGCCTGACTTCATCATGGCTTCTTCCATTCCTTGCAAGGTGCCAGAGCATTCAGGCATCTTCACAGGTCTTCCCAATAAATAATCGAGGGTGACGTCGAAGTAGTCGGCTATCAGGAT
>JAISWZ010000338.1 GCA_031270945.1 Clostridiales bacterium
TTTTCTCAAGCGGCAAAAATATAACGAAAGGCGGAAGTCCAGGATATGCTGAAAAAATTTGCTTTCATTGCCCTAGCCGCCATTCTGGCCTTTTCGGCAAGCGCATTGGCTGCCGAGCCAGAAGCTGAGCTTGAACCATTGACAATCACAAGCGAAGCGGCAATACTTATGGACGCTTCAACCGGCATAGTTCTATACGGAAAAAACATAGACAAGATGGAGTACCCCGCAAGCATAACAAAGGTAATGACCGCTTTGCTCACCTTGGAGAGCGCTGGCTCCAACCTGGACAGGCGGATATTCTTCACTGAGGAAGCGCTAGAGAACCTTCCTTGGGACTCCAGCTCCATAGGCATGAACATAGGAGACAGCCTTTCGGTAGACGAGGCGCTCCACGGACTTTTGCTGAACTCAGCCAATGAGGTTGCAAATGCCCTTGCTGTCAACCTTGGCCTAACATATGACGCTTTCATTGACAGAATGAACGCCAAAGCCCAAGAGCTTGGAGCAAAGAACACGCATTTTGTGAACCCTCATGGCTTGCATGACGACAAGCATTACACTAGCGTGTATGACATGGCTCTATTCATGAGAGAGGCAGCAAAGAACCAAACGTTCAGGGAGCTGATCTCAACCAGGCACTACAACATACCTCCGACCGAGACCCAATCTGAGATAAGGCCTCTAAACAACTCCAACAAGCTGATCCAGCCAGGCCAGCAATTCTACAATGAGTTTGTCATTGGAGGAAAGACCGGCTACACTGACGAGGCAAGGCATACGCTGGCTTCAATCGCCACCAAGGACGGGATAACCCTCATAGCGGTAGTCATGAGAGGCGAGAAGAACGTCCCTTACGCTGAATCCACAGCCTTGTTTGAATACGGCTTCAAGGAGTTTCACGAAGCTACGCTTCTTGTTGGATCTGATCTGAAAGAGACCGCCAACGTGATCCAAGACCGAGAGAATCCTTCTCTTCAGGTTACTATAGGCCTTAGGTCTACGGACGTCATTGAGGGGTTATACCCTGTCGGTGTAACACGTGAGACAGTGACCCTTGAAGCGGACATTCCAGATGAGATCTATGCCCCGATTAGGAAGGGGGATCCCCTAGGGAGTCTGAGGGTTGTATACGGAGACGTAACTGTGGGAACAGTGAAGCTCTTCGCATCCGAATCCGTAGCCCAGCCTGAGAAGGTGATCCCTGCCTGGATAAGCGACGCCACTCCCCTAGCTCCAGAGCTTCCCGCAAGCACCGCTCCAGCCATAGCCCAGGTCAATTCATTCTTCAGCCTAGGCTTTGCGGGAAACCTGATCAAAGGGGCTCTTGACGCCTTTGGCCCGAAGTCTGTAAACATGTCTTTGATTGTAGGAATAATAGGCTCTTTAGCCTTCCTGACCCTGATCATTGTCTTTGTTAAGACAAGGCGCAGGCCGGATGAAAAGGAGCTTTTGAGGGAAATAAATAAAAAGAGAAGAAGGTGATATATGGGCGAAAAGATCCGCTAAGACTTGTGACAGGCATGAGTGCGCCATTGGACAGGCGAGTTCTGCGAATACCTAGCTTTAAAAACCCCAAACCCCAAAAACCCCAAACCCCAAAAAGCAAAACCCCAAAACCAAAACCCCAAGTCTTTAAAAGAGTGAGAGTGCGCCAGTTTTTTGGGCGTTCTCTCGCTCTTGTTCAGATCCTGCTATAGAGTGAGCAGAAAGTCGCGATTGGAGGAGCGTTGGCTGACAGTCAGCCATTTGATATGAAATGTGAGTAGAAGGCGCGATAAAGCACCGTAGCGCCCCAGATCCCCAGATCCCCAGTGAGGAAGCAAACCCATATGCCACAACAGAAAAGCCCTTGGGAGCGGCGCTCCCAAGGGCTTTTCGCAGATTTTTTTCGTCTGCAATGGGTTTGGTTTCGAGCATGTTTTCGCTCGAAACCAAAAGGTTTCACTAGGATAGCCGCGAATAAGATTTAGCATCCAATCTCTCATGCAGCCCCTAATCCAGCCTTTCCAAAACCCATTTTCCTGCCTATCCTGCCTTCCAACCTATTCCGCCTCAGCTAGTTATCCCCTCATACACAAAGTAGTTGTACTTGGTAGACACGCTCTTCTTTCTCGTGTTTACTACGCTTGGCTTCCTGTCCTTTGACATCTTCTCGTCTGTCACGTTCAGGTACTCGTATGCCACTTGCCCTGCCCTGTCCGGGGTTGGATCATCCCAGGTGACATCAACAAGATAATACTCTCCGTCAAGCATGACCCTGTTCCAGGAATGAGCTACAGCGGCAGCGCCAGGAAGCCTGGCCATGCCGTAGACGACATCGCAAGGAACCCCAATAATGTCCATTAGCACTTTGAACGCGTCGCTATAGCCGTTGCAGACGGCTACATGGTTTATCAACGCCCCGTAAGGGGTATGAGAGATCTCTGGCACTTCCGCTGACATGTCGTACTTTGTGTTGGCAACCAGGTAGTCGTGAGCGGCCTTCTCTTTCTCGTAGTAGGTCATCTCTGGAGTTGTCACAGAGCTTATAACTCTTTGCGCCTCTTTGTATACCGCTTGCTCTTCCTGCGAAAGGCCGGAGAAATCTCCGGTTTTCATCGCCTTGCCTATGTTGGCGTACATAAAGTAATCAAGCTTGTACTTGACAAAGCAGTTCTTGACTCCATCGGCCTCATAGACCCACCACTTTGCCTCGCTTTTTGCGACCGCAGGATAGTAGTCGCATATGTTCGTCCCAGCTTCATCTCCAGCCATGCCTACAAGCTCGATATCAAACTCCCTTGAAAGGTTTGTGGCCTTGATCCCTACTTCTGTCAGAAGCTCATCCATGGATGTGACAGCTATAGAAGTTTCGCCATCTATGCTAGCCATGCCAGCATTGCCGTCCCAGCCTACGGTAAGTCCCAGAGTTTCCGCTACAGCCCTCAGGGGCACATACGGGACTCCGCCTATAAGCCTTGGCGCTGTCTCCAGTGTGACTGATGTTTCATCTTCCCCAAACCGTCCTGCCGTCATGCTTTTGTGCCCTGTCTGCATCCCTGCGTAGCGTGGCCCCCTGTAGATCCATATGGTGCCGTTGGATGGATCGTAGTCAACCTTGGCGCTTAAAGCCTTGGTCAAGGTATCATAAGGAACCAGGATTCTTCCTTGGTCATTTTCCGTTTGAAGCTCAACCAAAGTGCCATTTACCATCACTTTCGCCTGGGCGGCGAATATTGACCTAGCCGATAGCGCAACCGCGCATGTGAGGAAAAGGGCAAGAAACGCTTTTGTTGCTCTCTTGAATTTCATTCCATACCCCCAGTGCCGCAACGCCGGATCTGAGCTTAGCTCTTAGAAATAATAGGCTTGGGCGCCAAGAATTCGTCATGCGCCAAGCCAAGTTTCCGCGCTGCAAGTAAAAAGATATATTTGCCGTACGCATTATGTCCGTACGTCTAATACCAAGAAAAGATACGTGAAACTTCGTTCTTTGTTGCATGGACAGGTTTTTGGGTCAAGTTCGCGAATAATGTTTGGATTTTCCATTTTAATACTCAGCCCTAAGCGGTGCCCTTGCTCCGTCAAGCAAGACCATGTTAAGCAAGATTTTCAAGTTCGCGAGGATTGCATGCATATTCCATTCAAATCCAGGTCCTAGCGAGGCAAGACAAAGCAAGCATATCGCAGATCTATAATAATTTCTATATTTCTCAGATCCAAGGATCCAAAAACGGCGCCATGCGGCGCCGTTCATATGGCCTTGATCCTTCCCAACACGACCATCCTGGCGTCCTCAAAATCGTACGAGCAAGTTGACAGGGTTACGATCCTGTCATCATCCGAGATCTCAACGTCCCGGTATGCCTTGGCGTACTTTTTGACGTATTCAAAGTACTTGGCGCGCTCATCCGGTGTAGGGGCAAGTGTTCCGTAGATGTACTTGTTGTCAGCGCGAATGACTAAGCAGGCGAAGATGTCCAAGACAAAGCTCTCATACTCCAAGTAGAGGTTAGCTTGGGGATGGTTGTTGAAGTAGTCTTCAAGCGAGTAGTTGGCAAGCTCTCCAAACATGCTTCCATTTTTCATGTGATGCCCGTACAAGATGGAATTGAACTCCTTGAAGCTTGGATCTGATCTGGAATCTAAGAATATGCTCCCAGACTTCGACTCTTTTCTCTCAGGATCCCGGCTCAGGTAATACTGGTTATCCTTCGCTTGGAGAAAGGGATAGTCAATACCGGTGTCAGGTATGCTGAGCCAGCCTACGATCTCCTCGTTAAGGGAGGATTTCATGTTTTGTATGCTCTCGTTTGGAGACGGCTCTTCTTTCTCTTTCTCTTCTGATATGTCTGTCCATTTGGTAATCTTCTTTTCGGAGCCTTCAGCGACTGGTGGCTTATATGCCAGAAGCATTTCGTGAGTCTTTTGCTCTTGCCGGTACTTGCCGTCTATTGCATAGATGTTATAGGCTCCAAGAAGCATCAAGGACACTAGTGTAAATACGGCTAGCCTGTACAAGAATCGCTTCATGTCTCCTCCTCGCTTCGTCAAACAGACTCCGTCTGTTTGTCTTAGTGTAAAGCCATGCTTCAGGCTCCGCCTGAGGCATGGCCGGTTAAATTATTTTTTTATTTTTTTGTTTTTTTTATTTTTTGTTTTTTTATTACTATGCCGCCAGCTTCTTCTTGTTCATGAGCACCCATCTGAGGGCCACAGCGCTTGCTATCATAAGTATGAACCACACGGCTGGATTAGCGTCATCAGAGGTCTGGGGATTCAAGAAGTTTATAAGGCCAGAGGAACCTTCCGGAATGTCTTCAGGAATAAGGGTGAATCCGTCTACCGCTTCTCCATCGCCCCAGGGGGTTTTGTCGTCATCAATATTGACAAGCGCAATCGGCGTGGGAGTCGCGTTGTTCCGCTCTTCCGGCGGCGTCTCATCTGGCGTCTTTACGGGAGAAGGCGTCTTTGATGCAACTGGAGATGGCGTCTTCGTCGTAGCTGGAGTCGGCGTCCTTGATGGAGTTACCTCAATCGAGGGTGTCGGCGTCCTAGAAGGGGTCGGCGTCCTGGACGGAGTTGGCGTCCTGGACGGAGTTGGCGTCCTTGAGGGGGTCGGCGTCCTTGAGGGGGTCGGCGTCCGGGAGGGGGTCGGCGTCCTGGAGGGGGTCGGCGTCCGTGAGGGGGTCGGCGTCCTTGATGGAGACGGACTAGCTGTCGGAGACGGTGTGGCTGTCGGAGACAGTGAACCCGTCGGAGACGGTGTGGCTGTCGGAGACGGAGTAGGAGACCCATCTTCTTCTACTGGAGTCGAAGTCGGAGTCGGCGTAGGCGTCTCTTCGGTATCCGATGGAACAGGAGTGCTTGTCGGAACCGGGGTAGCTGTCACTTCAGGAGCTGGAGTAATTGTCACTTCAGGAACTGGAGTAATTGTCACCTCAGGAACTGGTGTCGGAGAAGGCTCTGTGGCAAACTTGTTTGTGACTACCACATCCACGCTCTCACGCCAGGCAGTGCCTTGCCCTCTTTTTATGCTTGCTACATATCCATCGCTGAAGTAGTCGTTTTCGACAAACCTATAGGTGGATCCGTATGGCACTGTGATCGGGCCTACTGATTCTCCGCCTTTTAAGATAAAATAAGAGCCTTCTTTGTCGCCGTCAATGAAGAGCCAGATTACGAACTCCTTGTCTGGATCAGATCCGTTAAGGACTTCTTTGTAAAGCGTAAGCTCCGTGAACTCCTCGATTGTGGGCGCTTCTTTCTTTCTGTTGTCAAAGGTGATCATTGGAGGCGCATCCTTGGCAACAAAGCCAACGACCTTTTTGATCGCTTGGAGATAGTCAGCGTTAGCGTCTTCTTCCAAAGTATACTTCGTGCCTACCGGAAGGTTAGCGAACTCTATGAAGCCGCCAGCCGACAATGTGATCTCGTAAGATCCGTTGCCTTCGTCCATGAAAGAGGCGGGGCCACGGGTATCGATCACTGGATCGAGCTGGACTGGCTCAAGCGCCTGTCCGGTTGTCAGGGCCTGAGATGAGGCATAGACGTCTGGCTCGAAGAGCAGATGGTAGTAGAACTCGTCTCCGTAGTTAATGTCGTTGCCGGAGACAGCCTTGATGAAAGAAATGGCGCCGGTGTCTGTTGTGCCTGGCTCGTAATCAGGCTCATAGTCGTTGTACGGGCCAATCTGGACAGCAGACAAGTCTGACTTTTCGTCCGCGAGGATAAACCCTTCATACGACACGGCTGCTGGTATGAAGCCATCTTGGGTATAGTCAGCCTCTTCAATCACATATCTTATTCCCTCTGGCAAGGGGCCGAAGAGGATTTCGTAGTTCAGGTTCGCCTCTACGGTTCCGCCATTTGTGAACTCAAAAGGATCCGAGGCTATAGCGCAAGGAATGTTGCCGGTGTAGAGCTCGTCACCTTTGTAAAAAGTGACTGTGAACTGAAACTTGTTTTCGTAATCAAAGCGATCTGAGGACTTCACTAAGCTTAGTGTGCCCCATTTTTCCTCTGTAACCACGCCAGTGCCAGCATAGTTGCCGAAATCGGCGATGGCGATTGTATAGTCAATGTTTCCCATATGGCCATTTGAGTCTATTGAGTATCCTTGCTTCGGAACCTCTATAACCTCATACCAAGTGCCTACGGGAAGCTTTTGCATGACAGCCACCTGCCCGGTCTTTAAGGCTATGATGCTGTCTGCGCTAGTGTCTGGGTTGAGGGTGGATCTTAAGATCACATCTTTTGAAGCCTGATCCATTACGTAGTAGTCAAGCTGGGTTCCAGCCAAGGAGGGAATGTTCACCTCAAACTCGAAGATCTCGTCAAGCTGCGAGGGATCCAGTTCGGACTCGTCGGCGTTGACCACTGTCTTCTTGATTACCAAGCTTGACGTAATTAAACCAGACGACTGTCCCCTGAACTCATTGTTCTTAACAACTAAAGCCTGCCATGTGAACGTTCCCGTCATGAAAGTGGAAAGCACTAGCAACAAGCTTAAGACAGAGCATATCAGCTTGTACAGGAGGCTTCTGTTGATATTGCGTTTTTTCCTTCTGGCGTTTGACATTGGGTCACCTCCTGCCTGCCGCAAGCCAAAGCTCCAAGGCATGTTGCGAACCTAGACGCTGGCGAGCTCGCCAGCGATATCTTGGAGCGCAAAGCAAAGCCTTGGGCATCCCTCATAATACTGACAAGTGGTGATATAGAAATCTAAAAGTGTCTTTGCGCATTCCCGAAATTTTAGGATATGCGCTTGCTGGAGTCATAGAAAGCGGCATGTTTGTGCATATCCCAAAATTCCGAAATGGCGCCGGAAAAATCCTGGCGAATGCTTCAACTAGTTTGCTCGGGCTTCTGCGAGCAAACATCCGGATTTTTCCGGCGCCTCGGATAAAATTTTGGGATATGCTCTCAGCTATGAAAATGCCGCCATATCGTAGGGGCACCCCGATTTTCAAGGCCTGGCGCGTATCATCTATGCTTCCGTGAGCAGGCGTTAGCAGGAACTTTCACATTTCAAGGTCGTACGCCGAGCGTCGAGTGAGTCTGCGCAGGATCACGCGCTGGGTTTCGAGCAATGTGGCGCCTTCGAAAAAGTCCTGGGCCTCATTCAAGGGAAAATATAATGAATTGAGACAAGTTCCTTGCCTGTACAGTATATCATAAGTTGGTGGGATGGCGCAATAGATATTAAAAATATTTCTTTTATTTTACTTTGGATTTACGGGATGCAACGCGTTTTATGCAACTGCTGTTGCGCAAAGGCGGGAGTTTTGTGGACATTCGTCCATATTGGTGAGCGCTTAAATATTGAATATAGCGCATATTCCAAATATATTGCTTAGCGAAATTTTAGGATATGCGCTTTTTTATCGTTGACCTCATTTAAAGAGGCTGTTTTGCTCTCACTGCATGCAGGCGCTTCGGGACGCAAAAAAAGAGCGAAAACCAAAATTTTCGCTCTTCTTGATTATGGGCATATGAAAACGCCTAGAACAGCTGGCGCAACGGGTTCAGCCGGAACAAACATTGGCCAAGAAAACTGCTTGCTACGCCTTTTTCACAGGGATCCAAGCTTCTTCGGCGTGAAGCCCGTTATCCAAAGTGTAATAGAACTCCATCTCTGGCCCATTGGCCCTTATGTAGCCCGAGGAGGGAAGCCACTCGTTGTATGCGTAGCCAAACAAAGACGGAAGCTTGTCGCCCAG
>JAISWZ010000369.1 GCA_031270945.1 Clostridiales bacterium
GGTAAACGCTTTTCCGAATTGCAAAGTCTCAGGATCTGGCTTGGGCTTTCTTGATGCCGGATCTAAAAGCCGCTTTTCAATAGACACGAGATATCACTGTCCTTTGGAGTTAGTTAAAGAAAAAAGTTAAGAGAGAAAAATTAAGAGAAATAAGTTTAAAAATAAGTTAAAGAAAAGAGTTAAAAGACTTAAATAAAAGCAAAAAACCAAAACCAGCAAAACTCAAATCAAAAAAACCAAAACCAGCAAAGCTCATAAATCAAAAAACCAAAACCAGCAGAGCTCAAAGCAAAAAAACCAAAACCAGCAAAACCCAAATAAAAAAACCAAAGCCAAACCCGGCAAATCTACTCCAGTTCCTTCAAGATCAGCTCTCCCATTCCTGATCCCGGCACCTTTTTCATCCCGGGGGAATGGATGTCGGCTGTGCGCCATCCTTCCGCCAGCACCTTTTCCACTGAAGTCTCTATAAAAGCGGCCTCTTCCTCCAATGCGAAGGAGTGCCTTAGCATCATCGCAACAGAAAGGATCGCAGCTATAGGATTAGCCAAATCTTTTCCCGCTATGTCAGGGGCGCTTCCGTGGATCGGCTCGTACATTCCGAACCCTGAGCTTCCCAGGGAGGCTGATGGCAGCATTCCGATGGATCCTGTGATCTGGCTGGCTTCGTCTGAGAGGATGTCGCCAAACATGTTGGTTGAGAGCAGTATGTCAAACTGGGCGGGATCTTTCACCAGCTGCATCGAAGCGTTGTCTACATAGAGATGCGACAGGGAGACGCTGGGGTAGCTTTTTGCGACATCCGTCACAACCTCTCGCCACAAACGGGAAGACTCAAGGACGTTGGCCTTGTCCACGCTTGTGACTTTCTTTCTTCTTTTCAATGCTGCTTCAAATGCCGAAACCGCTATTCTTTTCACCTCAAGAACGCTGTACTGCTCGGTGTCCCATGCCGCCTGGCCTTGATCTGTCTGCTTTCTTCCCCTGTCGCCAAAGTACAGGCCGCCGGTCAGCTCTCTTACAACGAGGATGTCTATTCCGGCTGAGGCTATGTCCTCCCTTAATGGGCAGGCGCCCTTTAGGGCGGAGAAAAGCTTTGCGGGGCGAAGGTTGGCGTAGAGGCCAAGCTCAGACCTAAGGCCCAAAAGCGCCCTTTCCGGTCTCAGGTCTCCAGGCAGGGTATCCCATTTCCAGCCGCCGACAGCGCCAAGGATAACGCTGTCGCTAGACCTGCAGACATCAAGGGTTTCTTTTGGCAGCGGGATCTGAAACCTGTCGATAGCTGCGCCGCCCGCCAGGGCTTCGGTGAAGCTGGCCTCATGGCCAAACTTCTTGAAAACCGCCTTTGCGACGTTTACCGCTTGCGCAGTGACCTCAGGCCCTATCCCGTCTCCAGGGATTACGGCCAAGTTTAGATTCATCTTATTATGGCACCCCTCTTTTTAGTCCTGTTGACCAATCCTCCGGCTTCTATCAGCTCAAGGATTGACTGCGGGAAAGGCTCCGCCTGGTAGGTTTCGCCTGTTGTCAGGTTTTTGATCTTCCCTGTAGAGAAGTCCGCCTCTATCTCATCCCCCGCCTTTATTTTCTCTGACGCCTCCTGGCACTCCATGATGGGAAGCCCGATGTTTATGGAGTTGCGGTAAAAGATCCGGGCAAACGACGAGGCTATGACGCATGAGACCCCTGAGGCCAGGATGGCTATGGGGGCATGCTCCCTGGACGATCCGCAGCCGAAGTTTTTTCCTGCCGCTATGACGTCTCCCGGCTTAACCTTCTTGGGGAAGTCCTTGTCTATGTCCTCCATGCAATGGCTGGCAAGCTCTTTCGGATCCTGGGTGCTCAAATGCCTGGCTGGAATGATCACGTCAGTGTCAACATTGTCTCCGTACTTGTAGGCTATTCCGCTCATAAGGCCTCTACCTCCCCCCAGCCCTCAGGTGCTGTGATTCGTCCCGCTATCGCGGACGCGGCGGCCACTGCCGGGCCGCAGAGAAAGACCTCTGACTCCGGATGGCCCATCCGTCCGACAAAGTTGCGGTTGGTGGTTGACAAGGCTCTTTCGCCTTTGGCCAAAACGCCCATGTGCCCTCCAAGGCAGGGGCCGCAGGTTGGAACAGAAAAGACCGCTCCGGCTTTCACAAAATCCTCGATCAGCCCTTCCTGCGCCGCTTGAAGGTAAATGTCCGGGGTTCCGGGAAGCACGATCACGCGAACTCCCTTGGCTACCTTCTTGCCTCGCATTATAGCGGCTGCCGCTCTCAGATCCGTGATACGGCCATTGGTGCACGATCCTATGACCACTTGGTCTATGGGCTCAAAACCGATCTCGTCAACTGTCCTGGTGTTGTCCGGCAAGTGCGGGAATGAGACCGTAGGCTTTATTTTAGAAAGATCTATCGTTATCTCTTTTCTGTACTGTGCGTCCGGATCAGCTTCGAACGCTGTCCATGGGCGCTTCGCCCGATCCTTCACATATTCTATTGTCAGCTCGTCCACCGGGAATATGGCGTTTTTCGCTCCAGCCTCTATGGCCATGTTTGCCATAGAGAACCTGTCATCCATAGGCAGGCTGGCGACTCCAGATCCCGTGAACTCCATGGACTCGTAGAGCGCTCCGTCTACTGTGATCAGGCCTATGATGTGAAGCATCACGTCCTTGCCGCCAATCCATTTGCCCGGCTTTCCCGTGAGCACAAACTTTATCGCTCCTGGCACTTTGAACCACAGCGATCCTTCAGCCATAGCGCAAGCCATGTCAGTGCTTCCGACGCCTGTAGAAAACGCGCCAAGCGCTCCGTATGTGCAAGTGTGGCTGTCAGCCCCTATCACGGCGTCTCCAGGAAGGACAAGCCCTTTTTCAGGCAGGAGACAATGCTCTATCCCAGCCTCGCCCAGCTCGAAATAGTTCTCGATCTCGTGCTCCTTTGCGAAGCGTCTGAGCACAGCGCTGTTTTCAGCTGACTTGATGTCCTTGTTCGGGGTGAAATGGTCTGGCACCAGCGCGACCTTTTTCTTGTCGAACACGTCGCAGCCCAGCTTTTCGAATTCCCGGATCGCCACAGGCGCCGTTATGTCGTTTCCCATTACGAGATCCAGCTTGGCCTCTATGAGCTGGCCAGCCTTGACTGAGCCAAGGCCGGCGTGCGCCGCCAGGATCTTCTGGGTCATAGTCATTCCCATCGGGTTCCTCCTATAAAATAAAACCTACAAATACGCCTTAAGCCTATTTTCGATATCTCTTGGCGCCAGCTACAAATACGCCTTAAACCTATTTTCGATATCTTTTATGAGCTTGTACTCCATGCTGTCAACCAAAGCTGTCCAGCTGGCTTCGATGATGTCCTCGGAGACCCCTACAGTAGCCCAGCTTTCGATTCCGTCTGTTGTCTCTATCAAAACCCGCACCTTTGAGGCGGTTGCGGTTTTTGAGTCCATTACCCTCACTTTGTAGTCCGTAAGCCTTAGCTTTGATATCTGAGGGTAAAAAACCTCAAGGGCTTTTCTCAAGGCCAGATCCAGCGCGTGCACGGGGCCCACTCCCTCGGCGGCTGACATCTCGGTCTTTCCGTCCACAGTTATCTTCATCATGGCGTAAGCGCTAGAACCCAGGCTGTAGGGCTTCTCTCCCGTTATCCTGAACTTTTCAAGGGTGAAAAGCGGCTTGTACTTGCCCAGCTGCTTTCTTATGACTAGCTCGATTGTCCCCTCGGCCGCCTCAAACTGGTACCCCTGGTGCTCCAGCTCTTTTATGCGGTTAAGCACCGCTTCGGTTTCGGGAGACTCCTTTGAAAGATGGGGGCATATCCTTTTTATCTTGGATAGTATAGCGCTTTTCCCCGCGACCTCGCTTGTCAGGAGCTTTCTTGTGTTTCCTACCAGTTCAGGGTCAGTGTGCTCATAGCTCATGGGCTCTTTCACAACAGCGTCTATGTGCATGCCCCCTTTGTGGGCGAAAGCTGATCTTCCCACATAAGGCTGGCGCTCGCTTAGCTTGATGTTGGCCAAGTCGGAGATGACCCTGGCTGTCTGGGTCAAAAGCCCCAGCTTTTCAGGAGAAACGCACTCTATGCCAAGCTTCAGCTGAAGGTTCGCTATGACGCTGGCTATGCTGGCGTTTCCGCAACGCTCGCCAAATCCGGTGAACGTCCCTTGAAAGTGGGAGCAGCCAGCCAAAGCCGCCATGACAGTGTTGGCTTCAGCCATGCCGCAGTCGTTGTGGCAATGGATCCCGATTGTTGCGTCAAAGAGATCCACAACTTCCTTGACTATCGCCTGCACTTCATGAGGCAGAGCCCCTCCGTTTGTGTCGCAGAGAACCAGCGTCTTCGCGCCGCCCTCCATGGCAGCCTTCAGGCACGCCATGGCATAGGGCTTGTCCGCCTTGCATCCGTCAAAGAAATGCTCAGCGTCAAAGATGACCTCTTTGCCAAAGGACGAGAAATATGCTGCAGTGTCCTTGATCATGGTCAGGTTTTCTTCAAGGGAGGCCTGAAGGATCTCTGTCGCGTGAAAGCTCCACGTCTTTCCGAAGAAGACGGCTATGGGCACACCTGCATCCAAGATGGATTTGAGGCTTTTGTCCTCAGAGCAATCCACGTTCTTTCGCCTGGTGCTCCCGAACGCCGCCAGCTTTGAGTTTTTTAGCCCCAAGCTTCTCGCCCTTGAAAAGAACTCCAGATCCTTCGGGTTGGAGCCGGGGTTTCCGGCTTCTATCACGCCTATCCCCAGCTCGTCCAAAGCCAGCGCTATTTTTATCTTGTCGTCAACAGAAAACGATATCCCCTCGGCCTGCGCCCCGTCTCGAAGGGTCGAGTCAAGCAGCACCGGGTTCATTTCAGCCAGCTCATCATTTTTCTGAGCTCTTTGCCTACGGTTTCTATCTGGCTTTCGGCTTCGATGCGTCTTCTCGCGTTGAAGTTAGGGCGGCCGACCTGGTTTTCAAGGAGCCAGTTCAACGCGAAAGTGCCGTCTTGAATCTCTGAGAGCACCTTTTTCATTTCTTTTCTGGTCTCTTGCGTGATTATGCGCTTTCCTACGGAGTAATCCCCGTATTCGGCAGTGTCAGAGATGGAGTATCTCATGCGGGAAAGCCCGCCTTGGTTAACCAGGTCAACTATCAGCTTCATTTCGTGCATGCACTCGAAGTAGGCGCTTTCCGGCTGGTATCCAGCCTCGACCAGCGTTTCGAACCCAGCCTTCATAAGCTCTGAGACTCCGCCGCACAGCACCGCTTGCTCGCCAAACAGGTCGGTCTCAGTCTCTTCCTTGAAGGTGGTGTGCAAAACCCCGGCGCGAGCTCCGCCTATTCCCGCCGCGTACGCCAGAGCCACATCAAGCGTGTCTCCGGATGGATCCTGGTGCACCGCCACCAAAACCGGAACTCCCCTGCCCTCTTGGTATTGGCTTCTCACTGTATGGCCAGGCCCCTTTGGCGCTATCATGAAAACGTTCACGCCGGGAGCGGGATTGATCTGGCCGAAATGGATGTTGAAGCCGTGGGCGAAGGCCAGGTACTTTCCGCCGGACAAACCAGGCTCTATGCTTTCTTTGTAAAGCTTGGCCTGCTTTTCGTCGTTTATCAGGATCATTATGACCTGGGCCTCTTTTGCCGCCTCAGCCGCAGTCTTCACTTCCAACCCAGCTTCCACAGCCAGTGGCCAGCTCTTGCTGCCTTCATAAAGACCTACGATCACGTTCACTCCGGATTCCTTCAGGTTCAACGCGTGCGCGTGGCCTTGGCTTCCGTACCCTATGATTGCCACCTTTTTTGATTTCAGCAGGTCAAGCCTGCAGTCTTCTTGGTAATACAGCTTTGCCATTACAAATCCTCCTCTTGCGCATCATCGTTCGCATCATCGTTCTTCAGCAGGCTTTCGCCTCTCTGCAGCCCGGCCAGCCCGGTCCGGGCTATCTCTTTGACGCCGTATGAGCTGAGCAGCTGGATAAACGCGTCTATCTTCTTCTGCGCGCCAGTCATCTCGACAGTCATCGTCGTGCTGGACACGTCAATGACATTCGCCCGAAATATCTCCGCTATGCTCATTATCTCCGATCTGGCATAGGGCTGGGCATTCACCTTCACTAGCGCCAGCTCCCTGTAGACCGACTCTCCCGGCATCAGTTCCGCAACCTTGCATACATCCTCAAGCTTTTCTAGCTGCTTGTGGATTTGGTATATGATCTCCCCATCTCCAAATGCCACGACAGTTATCCTGGAGATCGTCGGATCCTCCGTGACTCCCACGCTCAAGCTGTCGATGTTGAAGCATCTCCTGCTGAAGAGCCCTGTTATCCGGCTCAATACGCCAGCCTGGTTGGAGACTAGAATGGAGATGACATGCCTGTCCAAGCAATCGCCTCTTTTCCGAATAATCTGGGCCGGGCTCTGCCCTGTTCCCTGTCTGCGCAAGAGCGGGCGGCGGCAAAGCCGCCAAAATTTTAGAGCATAAACCAAAGCAATTCCAAAACGCCGGAATTTTTAGAATTGCTCTCAGCCCCCGCAAGCAAAGAGCCGCTTTTTACTTGCGAGTATAACAAAAAATCCCCGCCCTTGCGCAAACGCAAGGGGCGAGGACATTTCCACGCGGTGCCACCCTAATTCCAATCCGCCTCACAGCGGAAAGCTCAGCAGGTTCTATCAAACCCTCGCCTGTAACGGGACGCCCCGTCCGCCGCTTACTATGCGCCAAAGACGCAATTATGCGGGGCCGCTCGTGAGGGATAGCCTTGGAACACAACTGCCGTTTCGCACCACCCAACGGCTCTCTGAAAGTTGCTCGAACCAAAGCGGACTCAGTCAACGCTTTAATAGTTATATAATATCAGAAACTTGGGAATTGTCAAGCGATTATCGAAAAAAGTTCTGCAAGGCAAAAATGCCTGGATTTCAAGGCTTTTCGAGATGTTTTTAAGAGGGCAAGATGTTTCCAGATTTTGTTTCGCCGCATTCAAACCCAGAAAGAGCAAAAATTTATTTGTTTTCGCTTTCCTAAATAAAACGAGCAATGTTTCGCTCGCTTATATAGCAGATCAAGCTTATAAAATTTCATTCAATCCTTTGCCTAGCCTTAGTTCGTCTTTCACGTCAAAGCAGGCTTCAAGCGCTGACCTTACGGCTTTTTCCAAGTCAAATCCGCCTCCGGAAGAAACCCAAAGCGCTATAATGCCCAGAAAGCTGGTTGCGCCGATAGCGCATAGCGCCTGGGCGCTTGACGAGTTTTTTATTTCCCCTGCCTCTTTCGCCTTCTCCAGCAATGACTCCTCAATTTTTTTCATCTCTTCAGAAGCTTCATCCTTTGCTTGTATAAGCATCAGGTTTTTCATGATCTCCGACCCGCAGGAAAGAGCGAAATCAATCTTTGGCTTCTGGATCTCCCAATACTGCAGGAAACAGGGTTGATCTGACATCAGGACGGTTGCCAGATCCGCCATGCCAAAGGTCTTCTGGCTTGCCATGGCGGCCTTCAGGAGTTCCTCTTTTGACTTGAAGTAATAGTAGAAGCTGTTTTTGGCGACCCCTACCTTGTCCAGTATCATGTTCAGGGTCGTGTTCTCATATCCGTGCTCCTTGAAAAGCTCAAGCCCCGCCTGCACTAGCTGCTCTCGTTTGCCCATGGTTTTCCCCTTTGATAAGCCTGAGATAGATATTCTTTGCTTTTATTGTACCGCAGGCAAAGAAAAACATCAACAGCTATTGACAGTCCAATTGTACCGTGGTACTATAAATACTGCATACGGTTCAAGAGGCATAGCATTGGCTATACTGATGAGCGCTTAAATGTGGAATTTTCTTATTCGTTGCCCACCTCAGAACCCAGTCAGGCCGCTCCCGCTAACGATAAGAAAATTCTAAATCATACCGCTCATCAGTATATCTCTTAAAGCTAGCCTCGCATGCTAATCCAGGCTTCGAAAGGCGGGCAAACCATGAAATCCTGGCAAAAAAACGTCGCAGCATTTCTATCCGGGCAAGGAATATCCCTGTTCGGCTCACAGCTC
>JAISWZ010000388.1 GCA_031270945.1 Clostridiales bacterium
ATTATTAGCAACAATAAAGTGGTCTTGAAATACATGCGTGAACTGGGGATTAAAAGCACATCTAAGCATGAGGATGGAAGCAAGCCTGACGGAGCTGAGGGTTCTGACGGATCTGCCGAAGCCTAACCCGCATTGCCTTGATAAGCGGCGCTGTGCCGTTATTGGCATGGCAAAATAAACACAAAAAAGCCCTTGCAGCTTGCAAGGGCTTTTTTGCGTTGCTTGATCCTTCCAAAAAGAGCGCACTATACGATCTTTCAAAAGGCTTGTTCTTTGCGAAGGCATGGCTGGCTGCTCAAATGCCCAAACGCAAACCAGCGCTTTGGAATATGCCGTCTTGAAAAAATATGATACAATACTCCCGGGAGCGCTTATAAATACTTCTTATTCGAGAGAGGCATATCTTATGGATAAAGTAAGGCTTGGCATTACAGGCATCGGATCTATGGGCGGCGAGTACGCCAAAAATGTGCTGGCTGGAGCAGTAAAAGGGATGGAGCTAACAGTTGCATGTGACATGAGCGATCAAAGGCGAAAGTGGGCGGAGACAGAACTGCCAGGGGTTCGAGTCTTTGATAAAACTGATGACATGATAGGTTCTGGCCTGATAGACGCAATCCTTATAGTCGTGCCGCACTTTGAACATAAGGACATTGTGCTCAAGTCCTTTGACGCGGGATTGCATGTGCTGTGCGAAAAGCCAGCCGGGGTTTACACGAAGCAAGTGAAAGCCATGAACAAGGCCGCTGATGAGAGCGGGCTTGTGTACGGGCTGATGCTTCAGCATAGAACCAATCCGCTGTTTCAATCAATGCGTGAGATCGTGCAAGGCGGCACCTTGGGCGAGCTCAGGCGAGCCAACATCATTACGACAGACTACTACCGTCCTCAGTCCTACTACGACGCAGGCGGATGGCGCGGAACATGGGCTGGAGAGGGCGGAGGAATGCTGTTGAACCAGTGCATTCATACCTTGGATATCTGGCAGTGGATCTGTGGAATGCCCAAAAGCGTTACCGCCTTTTGCCGTGAGGGACAGTGGCACGACATCCAGACAGAGGATGACGTTTCTGCATACGTCAAGTATGAAAATGGCGCCACCGCTCTTTTCACCGCTTCAACAGGAGACGCTCCTGGCACAAGCCGATTGGAGCTGACAGGCACACTTGGAAAGCTCGTCTATGAAAACGAAAAGTTGACTCATTATCGATTGGATCAGGACACCAGACATTTTAATGTACATGCTCCCCATCCCTTCGCAAGTCCAGGCTGTGTTGTTGAAGAATTGACGCCGGAAGCTGAGTTCCCAAAGCAGAATGGCGTGATGCAAGCCTTTGCAAACGCAATCCTGCACGGCGGCCCGCTAGTTGCGGATGGACGGGAAGGCATTAACTCCCTGGAACTGTCAAATGCAATGACGCTGTCATCCTGGCTTGGGAAATCCATAGAAGTGCCAATGGATGATGAGCATGACGAAATGTACCGCGTCTACTTGAGCATGAAGGCAGGGCGGGAGCTAGAATGATTGGCGGGGTGAGACAGGGAGCGTTCCGGCTTCCTGTCTTTTGGCCTTCAGGTGAACCCACGAGACATCTGCCTAAAATGGTTAAATTCCATGGTGCATTATGGATGTACGAAAAAAGAATTCCTGTTATAGTCAAACTAGACCCTATGCCTGATGTGTACGCCAGTCTACAGGCTCATTCCATGGTCATCTACAACTACAAGCACCTTCTCTCAAGCCAGATCGAGAATAACGTGGCAATCCTCACTGACTGCCCGCTCATGGAAGTGGCGGAGCACGGCATCTACATCAAGTGCAAAACAAAGCTGGAGATGGATCTGCTTTACATCAAGAGAGATACAGTCATTTTGGCTGTCGGAGTGAACAAAGACAGGGCGCTTTGGTGCCCTGTCTTTTTGAGGTTCGGATCATGCATTAACATACCCATAATGCACCATGGAATTTAATGATTGTAGACAAATTTTAGTATGATCGTCTATTGGAATCGCATACCCCACGCCTGATAATAGCTGAGGAGGGGGGAGTTGATATTTATGAAAAACGCTGGTACAATGGATTCAGCTATCCAGTGGCCGCGATTGTGCAGAAAACTTGCATTGATTCAAAATTCGAACGCGTGCTTAATAATATTGCTTAATCAAAAATCAGGAGGTTATTGCCATGGATTTAGATGACTCTGCATCGCATGTACCGCCTCTACCTGTCCATCAGACCGAGCATCATAACCCGCTAAAAGACGTTAGCAATTGGGAGCATTTGCATATACCTGTAGCAGGGGCGAATCCCAAGCTTCTGCTTCATCACGACAAGCATAATTACATGGTCAAAATGTCAGACTACACCAAAAAATCTTCCGAGATCCCGTACTTCCTGTCTGAATACATCTCATGCAAAGTCGTTAAATCCATGGGGTATCAAGTGCAGGAGGTCGAGCTGGCGAAATATAACAATCAGGATGCATGCCTGATTACCCTTTTTGACAAACCATTAGTCGCTTTTACGGCCTTAGGGTCGACCCTTTCGCATCAAAAGCTGCAATATGACCTTGACATATTGGGGCATTCAATAAATCAAGAAAAGTTCGCAGACAACATCAATCCATATTTGTGGGATACGTTTCTGGTAGACAGCTTTATCTCCAACCTGGATCGCCATCCCAACAACTGGGGATTTTTTAAGCTGGATAATGGATTGTATAAATGCGCACCCCTGATAGACCTGGGAAGCTCCCTGTTTTCCTTGAACGCCAGCCATGTGAACCGAATGGCTGATTTGGAGGGGTTTCTAAGTACATACGCCAATTCCGCCGTAAGGTACAAAGGCAAAGCGTGTTCGTTTGATAATATTTTCAAAGAATGCCAAGACTCTTGCTTTCGTCAGGCCGTAGAAAAATTTAAAAGCGGCTTAAGCAAGCTGGACTTAAGCGTGTTGAGAGAGGCAAAAGACTATTACCCGAGGTTTGACAAGTACTTTCAATTTTTAGACCTTTATTTTGACCACCAAACCAATTGGTTCTTAAGCAGGTTCAAGGAAGTTCATGCCATGGAATTCATAGCCCCAGCGCCAGAAGCCGTGCCTAAACCTGTGATTGCCCCTGACCCTGTGCCTGACCTAGCCCCCGAATCTGCCCCTGCCCCTGTCCCCGAAAACCAGGAACTGCACCGCGACACGCTTTACATTGGCGTCGAAACGGATAAAGGCATCTATCGCGTAGGCACCCTGTCGTACATAATCGAGACAGGCAATCGGAAGATCTATGAGTTTGATATCGACCCAGACAGATACAAAACGGCGCTAGCAATCTCCGGTTCCCTGATGCTTCCGGGGTTTGACCCGGATTACGGCTGGAAACAGCGGCATGACAAAGAGATCTACTTCATATACGAAAGAGCTTTTCACACCAAGCGCTCAGATCTGGAGGAAGTCCTGAAACCCTGGGGAATGAAGAGGAAAGACTATAGCAAATGGGGGTTTGTCAAGGTCACCAGAGGCGCTTACTTGGATAAGTGGAGGGCCACGCCTTGCATAGAAGAGACTTATTAAGCCCCCAGAACAGGCCAGACGTGTCCTAAAGCGTCAAAGATGCCTCGCCTCCAACCGAAAAGAGTAGCGCCTTTCGCTCTCGTCGGTGTTGTCTCCACCGCCCGGCGCTAAACCCTCAACCTTCAACAGCATTACCGCCAGCGCCCCCGCCCCTTTAAAAACATTCAAAGAATATTTTTCTTTGCGCATGTTTAGAATCAGCATATCTAAGACAATACTATTACAGAAACCAATTTGCCATATTAAGCCAGATTCTGATTACAGAGGT
>JAISWZ010000414.1 GCA_031270945.1 Clostridiales bacterium
GCTGGATTTCGCATCTTACGAGGCTCTGGAAATAAAGGATCCGAACACCCTTTACTTTACCTCAGACACCCACGAGGTGTTCCTAGGCGAGAATAGCTATGTTACAGAGCCCCATTTCATCTCGTACTGCGAGGAAAGCGAAATAGGCTTTTACTCTTCGGAGAATGGATATGTAATAGGCGAACCCAAGCTCTCGTATACTGGAAGCTCCTTGGAAATCAAGTCGGATGGGCTTTATGTTCCCCCTCCTAGAATAAACAAGCCCGACGCTGTTCCTGGGCATTTCATTATGGAAAAGGCGGACGGCCAAATCAAGGATTCAGGCCTGTCCTTGACCAAGGCCCTGTCCAAGGACAGCACAAACGACCAAGTGCCAAGCGCCGCCGCTGTCTATGAAGCATTGACAAGGGTAGCCCCTTTCTGGGAAAGCATCGATACGCCTGAAGACTTGGCTGATTGGAAAGCCCACAGATGGAGGAACATGCTTCCTCGAACGTCTATTTGGATGCCTACGAAAATCGGTATGTATGAACCATCCTACTTTATTGCGGATGGGATGACGGTTAGGTTTTGCTTCCTTTTCAATTTTGATGTATACCGCTTTTATCAATGGGGGTATGACCGCATTCTCCTAAATGTTCCGAAGTTTCTCTGTCCGCCATGCACCATGTCTTTTCAAGGGATCCTTTGCTACTACGATTACGATGAACCTAGCAACAAAGGCAATGCAGCCTGCACTCTTATCATTGACAGCGGAAGAATCCGCTTCGGGCAAGATCATATTTCGATTCCGTTCGAAAATTTTGGGATGCATTTTTGGGTTCAGGGTGCCTATCCCTTAAGAAATACCGTTTTCGAGAAAGGCGTGATAACAGACGGGAAGTATCAATAGATATATTTGCCACATATTGGCATAAAATTTTCTTGAATCCAGCCCTCAACCCCAAATTATAAAACCCTGCAAATCCAAGCTTTCTAGGCGCTGGGGGCGCTGGACTTCAGCGCCCCCAGCGCCAAAAAGCCCTTGTCTGCGCCATTGCATCTCCGCCAAAAAATTTTTTTAAAAAGGGTATTGACAAGCCTCAAGGCCCGTGGTATTATTATCTGCGTTGGGAGCTTAGCTCAGTTGGGAGAGCATCTGCCTTACAAGCAGAGGGTCGCAGGTTCGAGTCCTGTTGTTCCCATACGGCGGAGTAGCTCAGTGGCCAGAGCAGTGGATCCATAATCCATTGGTCGGGGGTTCAAATCCCCCCTCCGCTACTGAAAAGCCCTGAAACCTTTGGTTTCAGGGCTTTTTTGCTATGCCTGGCTGGTCCACGCGTCTTTTTTTGCAACGCTTTGCGGTTACGCCTGGCTAGTCTGCTCGTCTTCTCTTATTGCATCGCTTTTTCTGCGCCTGGCTGGCCTACGCGTCTTATATGCAACGCTTTTTGCTATGCCCAGCTGGCTGCTCGTCTTTTTTTATATTGCATCGCTTTTTGCTACGCCTGGCTGGTCTGCCCGTCTTCGTCCATGACGCTTTGCGGCCTGGCGCCTCTTCTCGTCCCGTCTATCGCTTCCTTGTTGGTTTCGTACCACTCCAAGAACGCCCCGTGAAGCCTTTCCTCAGCCGCTTTCCTTGCTGCGGCCGCATCCTCTATATTCTTGAACAAGCCCAAGAAGTAGCCCCTCTTCCTGAACTGGATCCTAGCTTCCCACTCGTTGCCTCGCTTGTAAACGCCTGTGTACCCAGACGTGTTGTTGGAGTACATTGCCATCCCTTTCGCCACTTCCAGAGACGTATCCTCTATGTATGTCAGGAAGCTCTTGGCGTGAAGGATGGATCTCTCCTTGTTTTCCTTTGTGACGCACCCGCATGACTTGTGTGTGCCGTTTCTCACGAACTTGAGCGCTGAGAATATGTGGTTCCCGCAATCGCATTCCCATTCCCAGACAACGCTTCTGTCAACCATCTGCTCTGTTGGCCTTATCGCGGTTAAAATCCCGTACTTCATCCCTGTGGCGTCAATGCGCACCCGCTCCTTCTTGTAGCACCCGCAGGACTTCACTCCGCCATTTCTCAGGTTGTGGCCAAGCACGTCAACCTCTTTGCCGCATTCGCATCTGCAGCGGTATCTTGTATAGTTCTTTCCTGGTATTTTCTCTAGCCGGCTTGTGACAGTGAGCCTTCCAAATTTCATGCCGGTCAGGTCGGTCTTTTTCATCAGTTGCCCCTCTCTCAAAGCGCCATCCCCAGGCGAGCCCGGGGATGGCCATTGCCTCTAGTCTACTGCTTTTGCTCTTGTTTCAGGACAGATGTCCCAAAAAGCTGTTTCCGCCAGGAGACTGCACTCCAAAGTTGTCGCAGATCGTCGCCGCCAGATCAGCGAAGTTCCCAATTGGGAGCTCGCCATGGCTTGCCATTGAAGGAGAATAGGCTATTATTGGGACATACTCCCTGGTATGATCAGTTCCTGTGAAGGTCGGATCATTTCCATGATCCGCTGTCAGCACCAGCAAGTCGTCTTCCCTCATCAATCCCATCAGCTCTGGCAATCTGGCGTCAAACGCCTCCAAGGCCTTGGCGTACCCTGAAAGGTCTCGCCTGTGCCCGTAAAGCATGTCAAAGTCCACAAGGTTAGTGAAAGACAACCCCGTGAAATCCTCTTTCATGACAGAGGCGGCCTTGTCCACTCCGTCCATGTTGCCCTTGGTGGAATAAGCTTTCGTTATCCCTTGCTTATTAAAGATGTCATTGATCTTTCCAATCGCTATCACGTCAAGCCCCGCGTTCTTAAGATAGTCAAGCGCTGTCTCTCTTGGAGGGCTAAGCGCGTAGTCGTGCCTTCCTGTTGTCCTGCTGAAGTTTCCCGGCGCTCCCAAAAACGGCCTGGCTATTATCCTTCCAAGCAGCCAGGGAGGCGCCATTGTGATCTCTCTAGCGTAAGCGCAGAACTTGTACAGCTCCTCCAAAGGAACAACTTCCTCATGCGCTGCCACTTGAAGCACAGAGTCAGCTGAGGTGTACACGATAAGGGCCCCGGTCTTAAGGTGCTCCTCTCCATAGTCGCGCAAGACATCAGTGCCGCTGTAAGGCAGGTTGCAGATGATCTTCCTTCCAGAAAAAGCTTCAAGCTTGCCAAGGAGCTCTTTGTCAAACCCCTTCTCATATACTGGGAACGGTGTTTGCGAAATGACGCCCATCAGCTCCCAATGGCCAGTGAGCGTGTCCTTGCCTACGGACTTCTCCTCCAGCTTCCCTGCATAGCCTTTATGATCCGGTATGGCCTTTATGCCCTTCATGCTTTTGATCATGCCCAGCCCCAGCTTCTCCATGTTTGGAAGCGTTACGCCAAAATCAGAAATATGGCCAAAGGTGTCGCAACCCAGGTCGTTAAAGTCAGCCGCGTCAGGCGCCGCCCCAATGCCTGCCGAATCCAGAACTATGACATGAATTCTATTGAGCATTATGATCCTCCTTGGAAGTTGATGATTTGCGCTTGAAATTTCTTGCTTTGAAAATCGCTTGCTTTGAAAATTGCATGCTTTAAGCTTGCGTACGCAAATTTTCGGGCTTGCCTTTCTTGATGAAAAATAGCTATTCGCTCTTGTCGCTGTCAAGCATAATGGTAAACGGCCCGTTGTTCTCACAGACCACTTGCATGGACGCTCCAAATTGCCCTGTTGACACCTTTCTCGCCTTGCTCCTGAGCTCTTCCACAAAGCGCAAGTAAAGCGCTTCCGCGAGCTCTGGCGGCGCCGCGCCTATGAAGCTTGGCCGGTTTCCCTTGGTGCAGTTCGCGTAGAGCGTGAACTGGGACACAACCAAAGCCTCTCCTGACACGTCAGCGACAGACAGGTTAGTTTTTCCTTCTTTGTCCGCGAAAATTCGGAGATTGCCTACCTTTTCGGCCAGCTTCACAGCCACCTCTTCCGTGTCTGAAGCGCCCACTCCCAAGTAAATAAGGAGCCCTTTCCGTATTGATCCTATTATCTCGCCTTCCACTATCACCTTAGCGGTCTGCACCCTTTGCAGCAAAGCTCTCAACCTTAGCGCCTCCGTTTTTTAAGGCGTTCCCAAAAGCGCTGGGACGCGCCCTTACATCAGCCCGCCGCCGCTCAGGTTCAAATTTGCGCCCGCTATGGAATCGGTCTTGTCGCTCAGGAGAAACTCCAGCGCCGCAACCACCTCCTCCACCCTGACGTTCTTTTTCATGAGCGAGTTTTGGGCGTTTAGCTCTATTAGCCTTCCATCAACCCCTGACCAGAACTTGGTCTCAACCATCCCTGGCGACACTGCGTTAACGTTTACCCCTTTGCCCGCGTACTCCACGGCAGCGCTTCTTACCAGCCCCAACAGCGCCTGCTTGGCTATGACATAGTCGGTCATGTGCTTTGGCGGAGCGCCAAGGGTGACAGCGGATATGACCACAGCAACCTTGCCGTACCTGCTCTTGGCCATCTGGGGCAGAAACTCCCTCATGACCAGGAAAAGCGACCTGACCTGAATGTCAATGTTTCTCTGTATCTTCTCCCATTCAACTGAGCCCATCCTGGCGTAAGCGAAGGAATCAGCGGGCAAGTGAAGAATGTGAGTGGGAGAGCCAAACCTTGAAGCCGCGAACTCTATCATGGATTTGGTCTCCGCCCCAGAAGCCAGATCCGCCTTGCATACCTCCACCTTGGCTCTTCCTTTTAGGTCTTCTATCACACTGCTGAACTGGGCGCTCACATTCCTGCAATGCGCTATCAAGTGAATGTCTTCCCCGATCGGAATGTTCTGCATAAACGCCATTCCCATTTCCGACGAAGCGCCTATTATGAGGTATTTCTTCATTTTATCTTGTCACCCCTGCTGTGATGGTTGCCTTTGAAACTTTCTCGCCTCTTTGATTATGTATCGCCGCCTTGACCACCACCCGGCAGTACTCCGCCTGCACCTCCTCGAGCCTGCCGCTAACGGTAAGCTTGTCACCAACATATACAGGCTTGATGAACGAAGCCTTCAGTTCATGAAAAAGAGAATGGAGCCCAGGCATGTAAACCCCCACTAGCCTGGAGTAGAATGACGCTGTGAGCATGCCAAAGACCAGGGGCTCTTCAAAGCCCTTGCTCTTTGCAAACTCAAGAGAGATGTGCAATGGGTTTTGGTCTCCTGAGATCTCAGCGAAAGCTTTTTGCATCTGCTCAGTGACCTCCACTTCGAACGAGCATTCAAACGCGCCCATTTCTGACAGTTCCTTGATTGAGTAATCGTTCATGGCATCCCCCACGCTTGCGGCAGGCGCTGACCCATCGATTTGCCTGCCTATATTTATATTATCACATAGCTTAAAACCTATCAAGGGTTTAGTAAGTTTTTACGTGAAAACCAATAGATCCTTTAAATCTTTTTTCAAGTAAAAACCCCATGATCAAGGGATTTCCAAAGCATGTCCTAGCTGGCGGCCCCCCGTTTCATCCTATTTTCCGCCTCAACACCAATCGATAAATTTCCTGCAAACCGCTACTAATTTAGCCAAAAAGAAAGCGCTAAAGGGCCCAGGTTGCCAAAAAGAGCTCATTGTCAGCATTTATTACTTTTATATATCATTATGTCAAAGCGCGTTCCCGCGAGCTAAAAAAACGAGAAATTTCGCAAAATAAAAGCATGCGCCAAATTTATTTTAGGCTTGAAAAGCATTGAGTTAAAGCACCGCATGCCTTTTCTGTCGCCATTTGGGGCACGCACAAAAAAACCGCCTTCGAGCGCTCAACAGAGCGCTCGAAGGCGGCTGGCGCCAAAAAGTGCATATCTAAAAATTCCTAAAGTGGATCGCGATGCTTTTACAGTGTTTGTCTCGGGCTTCAACGAGCAAACTTGCGTGACTTTCGCAAGCCATAAATTTAATTTTGGCTCAACTGGCGGCGTTTAAATAATACAACTGGATCTCCACTACTTTTCCGCCCTCAACGAACACTGTCAACTCTTGCCCATTTGTTTCGTACCTGTACACGCCATCGCCGCCGTCATAATTTTCTCCGTATGCGGCAACCAT
>JAISWZ010000416.1 GCA_031270945.1 Clostridiales bacterium
CTATATCTTCGCCGGACTTGTCGCGTTGTCCATAGGAGTGTCCACTGCTTGCCTGCGGGTTCGCCGTCGGGCTTGAAGCGCTGCTGGGCAGGGGGAAGCAAATGGTGCATGCATTGAAAATCGTCGGACTGGCTCTTCTAATCATATTGGCCCTGATTCTGGCCATTCTTGCTTGCGTCTTGTTTATTCCGATCACTTGGAGGGCTGAGGTTCGAAAGGGCAAAAGCTTTGTGATAAAGGCGAAAGTAGCCTGGGCGATAGCCAAGTACGAGCTGGAGATGGCGGGCGGCAAGAACAGCCAGTCGCTGTCATTGCTCTGGTTCAAGCTGGGGCAAGATAAGGATACGAAGAAAAAGAAAAAGAAAACTAAGAAAAAGAAAGCCAAGAAAAAGGCGGACAAGCCTCTCAAAAAAACCGGAGAGGCTGAGCCAGCCAAGGCGCCAGAGTGCGAAGAGGCTAAGGAAAGCCCGCCTGAAGATGCAGCTAAAACAACTAAAACTAAAGAGAAATCCAAGAAGGCGTCAAAGGGCGATTCGAAGAAGAGCACTAAAGGCGATTCGAAGAAGAGCACTAAAGGCGACTCGGATGAGAAACCTAAAAAAACTTTCAAGGAAAAGGTTCAGGGGCTAAAAGACAAATGGGACATGATAGCTGACTTCCCCCTGAAGGAAGAGCTGCTGAACGAAGTGGGAAAGCTTCTGAAGCGCTTGCTTAAGCCGCTTATCCCCAAAGGCCTCGAAGGCGATCTGGAGTTTGGCTTTGATGATCCCAGCCTCACAGGAAGGGTCTTAGGCGCCCTTTACTTTGTAACAGGTTTGGCTGGATTCAGGAACTTCAGATTTAGGGCCGATTTTGAGAAAACCATGTTCAATGCCGATCTAAAAGCGTGGGGCAGAATAAGCCTATGGTCCTTGACGTGGCCAGTGCTTGCGGCCTGCTTATCCAAGCCGGGCAAGCATATCTTGATACCTTTGATATTCAAAAACAGGAAGGATGTCGGGCATGAGCAACAACTTGAACAGCAATCTTGACACATTGTTCAGCAGGATGGAAAACTACATTTCCTCAAAGACTGTAGTTGGAGAGCCCATCTCAGTGGACGGGATCGTGATTGTACCCCTTGTTGACGTCTCGTTTGGTGTAGGAGCCGGCGTCCACGAGTCCAAGGGCAAAGAAACCACCGGCAGCGAGTACGGCGGCGGCGCCCTCGGAGGGAAAATCACCCCAGCAGCAATCCTGGTCATTAATGACGGAAACGTGGAGCTCATCAACATCAAGAGCCAAGACGGAGTGATGAAGCTCATAGACATGGTGCCAGGCATAGTGGCCAAGCTCAACCTCTCCTCGATCTTCAAGAAGAAGCCGAAAAAGGATGACGTGAACATCGAGTTCGAGGAAACAAAGGTAACTGAGAAGTTTGAGGGATAGCCTTGGAGTTTGAGGGTTTGAAGTTGAAGGCAGCGTGGAGCCTCCGGAAACGGAGGCTTTTTTGCTTTTGAGGTTGAGAGAAGGATAGGGAGGGGGTGAAAGAGAGATAGGGAGGTTGAAGGAGAGATAGGCATGCGCTGAGAGGAAATCAGAGTAGGGAGAAGGCTGGATTTGCGCCGTTATTTAAGCGTTGATGGAGCAATGCCGTGTGGCTGGCATCCCTATATAAGGCGCTTGTAACCAAAAACCATTCGATGACCTAGCGCACGATCTCAACGCAATATTCTGCAGGGCAAATTGTTATTGGTCATTCTTCATCTCACTAAATTTCCTGATACATATTGACAGATAGAATCATCTGCGTTAAGCTGTTCTTGTTGAATTTCGTCGAGTTTTTTGTGTGCTCTGATTCAGAGCATATCCCAAAATTAATTCCGATGCGGAAAAGTCCGGCGTTGAAGCATTCGCCAGGACTTCTCCAGCGCAATATCGCAAAATAATAGGCTAAAGATATGGTGCATCAGAGCGCTTAGCTCAGAAAAGTCCACGTTGAAGCCTTCATGAGGCTTTCCCTTTGCCGAAAGAGGAATTCGGGCTTTCGCGCAAAAAGATCATAGAATCTAATTGAGCAATCATTAGTTGATTTCCAAAAAAAATCATCAAAATAAAATGAGGTGAGAATCTGGCAAACATAATTCACAACGCTGTCCCAAACATGTCAAACGTTGAATTGGCAAGCAAAATCCCTTACGCGATTGTTGACTATAAAAAAGTCGCTACTAACCGCCTAAATATCGACAAAACCTCATATATCGCCGAGATCGAGCGCGATTTCGAATGCGCTTCGCTATTTCGGCCAAGGCGTATGGGGAAGAGCCTCTTTCTTTCAACAATGTACTATTATTACGACTATAAATTTGAGAGCCAGTTTGATGAGCTGTTTAAGGGAACTTATGTGCATGATCACCCTACGCCTAAAAAAAGCTCATACAGCGTTTTGCTGTTTGACTTTTCTGGAATTGAAGCTGCATCTTATGAAGTTGCCTGCAATCAAATGCAAACAACGGTAACATCAGATATAAAGCTTTTTTTGGATCAAAACAATTACAACTTGTTCTCTGAAATAGACTATGCGACTTCTCCCGCAATGATATTGAGACAGTTGTTTATGTATGTGGAATTAAAACATCCGATATACATTCTTATAGATGAGTATGATCATTTCACTAATTACATGTTAAAATGTAACATGGACATCTGCCAACGCACCATAGATTCAGGCGGATTCATGAGAGCTTTTTTTGAGGTCATCAAAGATGCGACTCGCAATAGCCAGGTTTTGGACAAAATTTTCATCACTGGCGTCAGCCCAATGACAATTAACAGCATGACCGGCGGCTTCAACATTTCCTCTTCCGTTGACTCTTATGGAGCAAAATACAACGACATATTGGGGCTGACTCATGATGACGCCAAGAGCATATCCCAAAATTATATCCGAGGCACCGGAAAAATCCGGCGTTGAAGCATTCGCCAGGATTTTTCCGGTGCCATTGCGGAATTTTGGGATATGCACTAAGTGGCTCATAAGAAACATTCCCAATCTTGAAGAAGACGAATCGCGAAAGTTGTTTGAAAGGCTGAAAGCTCTATACGACGGCTATGCGTTTAATGAATCCTATGAAAGAACACTTTTCAACCCTACCATGATCTTTTTTTATTTAAGGAAATATCTCA
>JAISWZ010000447.1 GCA_031270945.1 Clostridiales bacterium
CGAACTACAAGACTGACAACTGGGTTCCTCATACCACTATCGCTGTCAAGCTCGATGAGCTTGATCTGGGAAAGGCGTTCGCAGCGTTGTCCAAGAGCTTTCGATGCCTTGACGGCAGGTCCGAGAAAGTTTCTTTGGTAGACTGCGTGTCGTATCATGACTTGAAGTCTTGGCGACTGGCATAGCGCGGATGTTCAGCTAGAACCTTTCGCTTGAGCCCTTTGGCCAACCTCGCCCTGCTTATTTTAGAGCGCGATCCGATTTTGGGATTGCTCCTAAAATCGCAGGGCGCTTGGCCAAAGCGCACCAATGACAAACGCTTAAAGCATATCCCAAATTTTATGGCTTGCGAAAGTCGCCGCAGAAGCATCGCGATGGCTATCGCGCGCCACTTTACAAAATTTGGGGATATGCCCTAAGACGCAATGCGGCAACAGAGCGATAAGCTTTCGCTTAGTACGCTTTCCCGAAAAAGCTTTTCGGGACATGCTCCTAGGGGGTATCTGAATGAGCAACTCAGGCCACAAGTTCCTCAAGAGCTTCACGCTCAAGGAGAGAAGCTGGATCCTTTACGACTGGGCGAATTCAGCTTATTCGGCAATCGTTACGGCCATCATCTTTCCAGTTTTCTACAAAAGCATGACAAGCGCGGCCCAAATCAATGACAGCCAGGCGGATTCATACCTGGGGCTAACCCTCTCCATCGGCTCCCTTATAGCGGCCCTTGCGGCGCCAATTCTGGGCTCCCTGGCTAACTTCAAGGGAATGAAAATGCTTTTGTTCAAGATCTACATGGGCGCTGGCGTCATCTCAACACTTTTGCTTGCGATATGCCCCACTTGGACGTGGCTGTTGATTATCTACGCGTTTACAATTGTTGGTTTCCATGGCAGCCTTCTCTTCTATGACGCGTTCCTGGTTGAAGTGACCACGGAAGAGCGCATGGACCGGGTATCCACATACGGATACGCTCTTGGCTACATAGGCGGAAGCACGATACCCCTTCTTGCCACAATAGCCCTTTTGAGCTTTGGACCTAGCATTGGCGTGGACGCTGGCTTGGCGGCAAGGATATCCTTCATAATGACCTCCATATGGTGGTTCGCCTTCTCAATACCCATGATGAGGCACGTCAAGCAGGAGTACTACATTGAGCGCGAGCCTGGCCTCCTGAAAAAGACTTTCATAAACCTTTGGAGCACCCTGAAGAGCCTTAAGGACTACAAGGCCATTTTGTTTTTCCTGATCGCCTACTTCTTCTACATTGACGGAGTGAACACGATCATAGGCATAGCTGCCTCTTTTAGCGACACGATTGGCATAGACTCCAACTTCATGATAATGGTCATGCTTGGCATCCAGATCATTGCGTTCCCATTTGCGATCCTCTTCGGCAAGGCGGCGTCCAAGTTCGGGACGCGGGCTCTTATCATGTTTGGAATAGTTGTCTACAGCGTCAGCACCCTTATAGGCTTCAACCTCTCCTCCAGCCAGGAGCCGTTCCTTGGGCCTCTTACCCTTGGACAGCTTCAGTTCCTGATCGAGGCGTTCTTGATAGCGACATCCCAGGGCGGCATACAGGCGCTTTCCCGCTCCTATTTCGGAAAGATGGTGCCTCTTAACAAGGCGAACGAATTCTTCGGATTCTTTGACATATTCAGCAAGTTCGCGGCGATCATGGGCCCGGCCCTGTTCGCGTTCGCGACAATGCTCACAGGCGACTCCAGGTACGGAGTGCTTAGCATTCTGCTTCTCTTCATCGTAGGCGGAGTTGTTTTCTTCTTGAGCTGGAGATTTTCGGATAAAGAGTCCTCGCAAGCGAGGAACTAGAGAACTATAATCTCTCATATGAACAGCAGCGCCCAGGTCTTGGCCCCCAGCCAAGGCCTTTTTTTGCGCTCAGCGCTGCCTGCGGCAGCGCTGAGCGCCCAAGGCTTAAAATGGCCCGGGCCTAGAACTGCAGCATTCATGCGCCCTTAAACGCCTTAGGCATGGGATCCATATAGATATATTAAATATTGACAGTGTTTTAACATGCGCTTTTCTGACTTCTTTCGCCAATATCCGAAAATTGGCGTTATTCGATAATCCCGCCTAATATCAAGGAAATGGGGTTTTCTTAAAGCGCGGCCTCCTTTTGTTATTCGCTTCATATTGACATGTTGCGCCAAAAATATTACAATGCGAGTAGGGCAATTCGCAATCTCAGACGCGTTTCGCTTTTTTTCATCCAGACCCCCATCGCTCTGGTTCCAAAGAGTATGTGCCACAAAGCGAGAACTGTCGCAAGTTGGCATAGCGCGATCTTTTGCTTTTTTGTTTTTTGCTTTTTGTTTTTGTTTTTTGTTTTTTGTTTTATTTTTGTTTTTTTGTTTTTTGTTTTTTTGTTTTTGTTTTTTGTTTTTGTTTTTTGTTTTTGTTTTTTTGCTTTTTATCTCTCTCTTTTGGGTTTTAACTAGCCTTATTACCTCTTGTTTTAATCTCTCTTATTGGTTTTTTGCTTTTAATTTAATTATTAATTTAATTTGTCTCTCTTGTACTTGCTCTCTTTCTCATACTCTTATCCGAAAGGAGGCATGCAGTGGCCAAGAAGCCGTACTTCATCAAGCAGCGCGAGTCAGCGGACTGTGGCGCGGCATGCCTTGCGGCAATAGCTGGATATTACAAGCTGTTCCTCTCGATGGAGCGAATTCGAGAGGCATGTGGCGCGGACTATGAAGGCATCACGGCTTACGGGCTGCTTAAGGCAGCGGAGCAGATGGGCTTTAGCGCCAAAGCCGTAAAAGGCGGAAAAAGCGATTTCACAAACGATCTTCCGCTCCCTTTGATAGCCCATATCCATACGCCTGAAGGCTTATTGCACTTTGTTGTTATCTGGAAGATTTCAAAACATAGAACCTTGGTGGGAGATCCCGGCAAAGGCGTTATCGAGATGCCTACCAGGAAATTTTTGAAACAGTGGACCGGAATCCTGATAATACTGGCGCCATCCCAGGCCTTCAAGCCACAAGGCAAGCCCGTCAAATCACTTGATCTGTTTTACTCAATACTCAAGCCCCACAAAGGCTTGCTGGCGAACATCATATTTTCTTCACTGCTTTACGCAGCCGCTGGAATGGCGGGAGCTCTGTTCTTCAAGATACTTTTTGACGAAATAGTTCCAAACGGCCTGTCAAGAACCCTTGGCGCCCTTACCATAGGGCTTGCTGTGCTCTACATCTTCAAAGCCCTTCTGGCATTGTTCAGGGGCCAGCTCCTGCTCTTCCTGGGCCAGCGCTTGAACGCCAGCCTGATCTTCGGCCTGTACGAGCACATGCTCAAGCTCCCTGCGATATTTTTCACGTCAAGGAAAAACGGCGACATCATGGCCAGGTTCAACGACGTTTCAAAGGTTCTGCAAGCCGTTTCAACATCATCCATCACCATCTTGATAGACGCCGTGCTGGCGGCGGCTTCCGCCGTTCTTTTGTACCAGCAGAGCTCAAACCTGTTCTTGATCTCCCTGCTTATGGCTGGGCTATGCGCCTTGCTGGGAAAGTTTTTCGCCAAGCCCATGAAGACCGCCAGCGAAGAGACCATGAGAGACAACGGCCAAGTCTCGTCTCTTATGTCTGAAACGCTTACAGGAATGGAATCCATAAAGGCCTTGACCGCTGAAAGAAGAGTAATCGGAATGGCCGAGACCCGCTTCGGCAGGCTGCTCAAGAGCTCCGTTAAAGAGGGGCAGCTCGCCAACTCTTCAGGCGCCTTGACTGAAGCCGTGGTATCCATAGGAACCATGGCCGTGCTTTGGTTTGGCGCGATGCAAGTCCTTGACGGCACCCTTTCCGTAGGAGGCCTTCTGGCTTGCGACTCGCTTCTTTCAAACTTCATCACGCCAGTCCAAAGCTTGATCAGCATCCAGCCTGACATGGCCCAGTCCATGTCCGCTTCAGAGAGGCTTTCTGACATCCTTGGAGCAAGCCCGGAGACTGACGACAGCGAGCTCAGGAAGGCTTACCCGTCACTCAGGGGCCCCATCTCCATTAGAGGCCTGGTATACCGGCATGGGACAAACGATCCTTGCCTGAAGAACTTTGGCATGTACATCCCCGCTGGGTCTAAGGTTGCGATCGTGGGCGAGAGCGGCTGCGGCAAGACTACCCTGGCAAAGCTCCTGGTCAGGTTCTACCCGTTTGAGAAAGGCGAAATCTCCATAAACGGCTATGGCATACAGGACATCAACCTTGAGCACTTAAGAAAGAGGCTGGTATACATACCCCAAAGCTCATTTTTCTTCAGCGGCCCGATCTCCAGCAACCTTAGGGTTGGCGCTGACGGCGCCACAATGGAGGAACTTATAGCCGCGAGCCAGATCGCCATGGCTCACTCCTTTATCAGCGAGCTCCCATACAGGTATGAGACCATGCTCGATGAAAACGCGCAAAACCTGTCAATGGGCCAGCGCCAGAGACTCTCGATAGCCCAAGCCGTTCTCAGGAGGCCTGACATCCTCGTCCTGGACGAAACAGCCTCAGGCCTTGACGAAGCGACAGAAATGGCTGTCATGCAAGGCCTGAACGCGGCCTTTGGCGACATCACCATCATCTCAATCACGCACAGGCTTCTTTCGGCCATCCAGTCAGACTGCATCTTTGTCATGTCGGGAGGCCGGATCGCGGAAGCAGGAAAGCACCACGAGCTTTTGGCCCAACGGGGCTTGTACGCGAAGCTTTGGAGCATGCAGCGCCCGGAGGCGGTAATATGAGCGAATACTTGTTTGACGCCAACGAGATAATCAACACCAGGGAATACCTGTTTTCAAGACCCCCAAGGGCAGCCCAGGCGTTTGGCCTGATCCTGACCCTGGCTCTGGTTGCCGCCTTCGTCTGGATGCACTTCTTCTCCATGGACCTATACGTCAAGGGAAGCGGGGCAATCCGCCCAGTGGAAGCCTCCAGCTCGATAAAAACCCTGACTGGGGGGCTTGTCGCTGAGGTTAACATGATTGACGGCGCCAATGTCGAAAAAGGGGCTGTGCTTTTCACACTTGACTCCAGAACCGCAATAATGAGAATAGAAACAAACAGGTCACTCCTGAACGAGGCGCATGACCAGCTGACGCTATTGCAAAGCTACAGGTCCAGCATCGACACGGAGAAGAACAAGGTCGACAACTCGACAGCGGCAGGCCGCCAGTACCATATCCTGGTGGAGAAGTACCTAAACGACAAGAAGCTGGTCCTGAACCAAGACAAGGACTCTTCAGAGAAGACCCAGTACGCCAAGCAGTCGGCGCAGATAAACCTGGACAGCAAAAAGTCTTCCCTCTCCATCCTTGAGACCGACCTGGTCGCCTTGGAGGCCTTCAAGCGCGGCATAGAGACAGAGTCCCTGGACAACTTTCCGACAGACTCCCAAGCGGCCCCTTACAAGGCCCAGCTGTCCAAGCACCTGCAAGAGCTCAACACCTTGAGGTCTCAGCAGTCCCTGGCGGAAGAGCAGGCGGCAAAGCTTGACTCTCTTTACCAGTCTGGCGCCATAACGCAAAACGAGGTCCAGCAGGCCAACGTCAAAGTGGAAGAGACGAAGAACACAATCGAGCTCCAGATCCAGTCAGCCAAGCTTTCAATCGAGCAGGTCATCGAAGAGACAAGGCAAAAGATCCTCTCTGTCAAGTATGAGATCCTGAGCATTGAGAACGAGATAAGCTCCTATTCGCTAACTTCCGACTCAAAGCTCGCGCTGGAAAACGCGAAGCTTGAAACATTGGCTACGATTGACTCCATGATCCTGGACAAGGAAACCCAGATAAAGACCTACGAAACCGATATAGCCTCCATGGAAGCTGAAATGGATGGTTACGTCTTCAAAGCCCCTTCTTCTGGCACCTTGAACCTGACAAACGTGCTTTCTCCAGGAGAGTACCTCCAAGCCGGCGTGGAGCTTGGAAGCATAGTCCCGCATACAACAGACGCCTTCCGCATCGTTGTTGCAGTCGGCAACAAAGACATAGCGGGCGTTGAGCCAGGGCAAGAAATGCGGATCAAGTTTCTGGCCCTGCCGTACCAAGACTTCGGATCCGTCATCGTCAAAATAGACCAGGTGTCCACCGACACCCGGTATGACTCATCCTCCGGCTCCACCTACTACTCAGTCGAAGCGAATCTTGCCAACGAGCCGCTTGTGGCCCGCGACGGGAGAATAGAACACCCAAAGGTCGGCATGGCAGTGGAAGGCCAGATCATAAACGGAGACATTAGCATACTTAAATATCTCTTAAAGAAGTTCCTGGGCGAATAGGCTTGGGACGGATCAAATTTTGGTTTCGGGAACCAGTTTTTATTTAACAGCTTAAGAGCCCCATGCTTGCATGGGGCTTTTTTGTTTTGGGTTTGGGGGTTGGGGAGTTGGGGGGGTGGGGGTTTGTTTTCATTCGCGCCCAGCCCGCCTTTTTAGCCCTCCTACACTACAAGAAAACTTACCAATATACAATCGCGCCAACCCGCTCCTTGCTAAAATAGTCATACGCAGGATCAAAAAGAAACGCATTGCGTTATAAAACGCTATGAGGCCGCATCCGAGGCCTCCAAGAGACGGGGGTGCCCTTATGATCCACAACCTGGCTGGAGCGTGGAAGCTGAAAAACCTCAGTACAAACGCGGAGCTAGACGGCCAGCTTCCTGGCTGCAACTACCTGGA
>JAISWZ010000064.1 GCA_031270945.1 Clostridiales bacterium
CCCTTGGATATCATCGTGCTTTCACGAATAATGCTGGCCGTGTTTATGTATGAAAGCATGCGCGACTGGCTGCCAAGCTCAAAAGACGCTGAGTTGTCTAACGCCTTTGGAGTCCTGCTTGGCAGATTCGTCTGCGGGCTTCCGAGCTGGAACCGGATGAACGAAATGTTAATGACGGTTGGCTATGACGGGCTTCGTGGCGCATTGGACGCCATATGCAAAGGGCTAATGGACGAAGAATTCTTCAAGGCCGCTCAGTCGCTCGGGTTTCCGGTTGCGCTTGTTGACGGAACCGTTCTTTCTTCAAGCTACAAACGCATGAGCCCCATGGATAATTACAAGGAGTTCAAGAAGGGCGGACTCACTACCAGCGTGTTTTTTTTCCAGTACGCGCTTGAAGCCAAGCTTCTCTGCTACAACATGGTCATTTCGCTGGCAACGGTTTTTCTCGAGTCAAAGCACGACCTTAAGCTTGACATAAGGCATGCTGAAGCCATAGCAAGATTGAAAGCGCTATGGCATGAGACGGTCATGGATTCATGGACATGGACAGGGCGTTCAAAAAAGGATCAGAGCCAGGACGCAACAGATAGCAACGATGCAGACGATGCGCCAGACTATGAGGTGCAGGCTCTAGATGAGAAATCGAACGCTCAAGCAGCCAATCCGTCAGGCAATGGGGTACAGGCCCAAGAAGAGAATTCGAACGCTCAAGCAGGCAATCCGCCAGGCGTTGGGGTGCAGGCCCAAGAAGAGAATTCGAACGCTCAAACAAGCAATCCGTCAAGCGATGGAGCGCAGAACCAAGAAGAGAATTCGAACGCTCAAACAAGCAATCCGTCAAACGATGGGGTGCAGACTCAAGAAGGTAATCAGGACGCTCAGGATATAGACATCGAGGACGAGCTTTCTGACGAAGAGATCGCAGCAATTTTCGAAAGACAAGAGGGTGGCCAGAAAGCTCGAAAAGAATGGGAAGACGCCCATGTAAAGGCAACAGAGGACTATAATGAAGCCATCTTAGCTGCCAAGGAAAACGCAATAGTCCTTGAAACAGAGTCGGAGGCGCTGCTCGCTAATGACTTAGTCATAGCCGGTGAAGACGAGAGCGCCCAGAACACGGCCAATGCAAGCCATGAAGCAAGGGTTCGTGAAATAAGAAAAAAAGCGAGAGCAGCTGAAAGGAAGCTAACAACCCAATACAATAAACTCAAGAGAAAACTGGACACTGACTTTGAAAAGTGCATCGCCAAGCTGGACAAGGAGCTAGTTGAGGCGCTGGAGGCGTTCCTTGAGGCAAATGGCGGCTTCTGTAGCGCCCGAGACAAGCAGGCTTGCGAGATCGGGGGATTCGTGCTCCTGCTCAAAGATCTGGAAAAGAGGTATCCTGGCGTACACTTCCTGTTCATAATGGATGCTCTGTACTCCGCAAAAAAAGTCATTAAGGCATGCAAGGATTATAGGCACCACTACATTATACGAGCAAAGCAAAAGCGCATCCCAAACATGACTAAGCCCATCTACAACGCGTTAGGGGGGCCCAACAGCTTCAAAATAGGGAATACCGAGTACGCTTGGGTTACCGACCAGGAATACGACGGCATGAAGTACAATGGTGCCATTGCTATTTTCAAAGACACAGAGGCGTGCGCATTCCTCTTCATCACAGACCTTCCTATCAACAATCAGGATGACTGCATCCGCATAATTGAGGCCGGACGGAGTCGTTGGCGTGTAGATTATCCGAGAAGAAATAAAATCCTAGATGAGACAAAAAGAGTTGCGCAATTACGCCATTCTCTCACTGCTCATCTAGGATTTTCTGTTAGGTCGTTTTTTTCTTTATCTTCAGAAATGACATGGTGGAAGCGTAGGGGGATGGGCTAGGTGCCTTGGCCTTAGTTGCGACCTCATCTAAGGCAGAGCCTCTCTCGCGAAGGAACTTGTTCGCCAGCTCCGGCGTGGCTTTCGCATAAATGCTGGTTGTCTCGATTGACGCATGGCCAAGGAACGACTGAATAACCTGAAGCGACTCCCCTGCCTCCAGCATGTGCACTGCGATAGAGTGGCGGAACGAGTGTGGGGTGTAGGTCTTCTCCCGGACCATGCCGGGGTGAGTCTCCTTGGCTATGAGAACATACTTCTTGACGATCTCTTCGATGCAGGAGATTGTCATGTGCTCATGCGTCTGGCTTGAGAACAGGTGCTTCTCCCTGTCCGCCTGGCGATCCAGCCTGAAGTCCCGCTCGCCCAGCCACTTATTCAAGATGATCGACGCGTTTTCAGGGATGGTGACAAGGCGGGACTTGGAGCCCTTTCCAGTCAAGCGGACGTTCGTCTCCTCGCCCTGGAAGATGTCGTTCACCTTCAGATCACACATCTCCTGGGCCCTCGCTCCGGTCGCATAAAGCATCGACATCAGGGACATGTCGCGCCGACCGATCACCGTCTTGGTGTCCGGCAGGGCCAGCATTGCTGCGATCTCGCTCATGGTGAAGTACTTTATGGGCTCGCCCTGGGCACCCCTCTTCTTCTTTGGGTTGCTCGACACGGCGCCATAGAAGGGGATCGAGCCGTCATAGCCCCTCTTCAGCGCGAACTTCGAGAACGCTGAAAGCGCCGCGCGGCGCGCGTTGCGGGTTGTGACTGTGCAGTTCCTGTCTGTCTCCAGCCACTGAAGGAAACCTGTCAGCGTGTCGCTGTCAAGCGACTTAAGCGTGACCTTTTCCGGGGCAACACCCTTTTTGGTGTCCATGTACTCGAACAGAAGGCTAAAGCAGTAGTCGTACGATTTGATCGTGTTGCCGCTCAGCCCCTTGGCGTCGGGCAGGTAGGACGTGAAATAGTCCGTCAGCGCGATCACCAGGTTGCCGCTACTCTTCTTCATCTTTACACCATTCTTTCGGGAACAGACCCCCAATCGCCTCGTTGACCCGCTTGTGGGACGCCTTGTATACGACATGGCTTGAGCGCATGTACCTCTCCGTGCCGTTGGCGAAGCTCTCGTGCCCCAGGTAGGCGCTCAGAAACCTTTCCATGTCCTCAAACCTCCTGCCTTCGCGCTCGGCCTTGAAGTAGGACTCCCGGACAAAGACATGGCGCATGCAGTGAACGCACGGCCCACGTTCATTTGGATCGCTCTTGGCATAGACTATGCCCGCTTCCAGGAGAACAGCCGCAAACCATTCTTGAAAAGCGTCATCCCCATAATGGACGCAGTTGCCACGAGTGCTTTCAAACAGCCATTCGCTGTCTAATCCAAGTTGCTCCTCAAGCTCGCGCAACACCCACAGCGTATCCACAAGCGTCTTGCTTATAGGCACAATTCGCTCTTTCCCTCCCTTTGCCTCCCTTATTGTCAAGACGCCGCATTCCAGATCGACATCCCGCCACTTGAGCGAGAGCCCTTCCATGAGGCGAAGCCCGCATCCAAAGTAGACGCGCAGAAGGAACGGGAACAGGACTTTTGATCGGGAGTTGATGTCTCCGCCCATGAGGCTGTCCGCCGCCGCGAAAATCCGCTCCAGCTCATCCTCCGAGAAAAGGTAGGGGGTGTATGTTGAATTAGCTTTCGGATAATCGGGCGACTCAGCCCTGAGGCTAAGCGATCTTAAGTGCCGGGCGAATCCGTTGTAGTCGCTGAGATAGCGCCGCTTGGTGATGCCGCTGACTTCAAGTGTTCCCAGCCAAGCAATTACATCGCTTTCCGTCAGGATCCTGCTGGTGTTGCATGTCTTGGCCAGGTAGCTGTCAAGGCTGCAGAGGACGGTCTGGGGCTTGCCCATGTACTTCCCCTCCGCTTTCAGGACGTCCAGGTACTCCAATATTTCTGGCGCCAGGGCGCTGACGGGCACATATTTCATCATTCCAGCACCTTCTTCAGCAGTTCAAGCAACCTTCCTGTTATCGGTGGGACTTCAATGGCGCAGTTTCTCATGTTGGGAATGTCGTACTTGACGTACTTCTTTGACGAGGCGAGATCCAGGTGCCCCAAGGCCTCAGACACGAGGGCATGCGACGCGCCCTCGGACACAAGCTCCGATGAGAGTGTGGAGCGCCATGCGTGAGCTCCTTTCTTCCGTTCCCCGGCTTCCACTCCAGCCCTGCCGAGTGCGGCGGTTGTCAGGTCATGAACCGCATGCGTGGTCATGGGTCTAATCGGAGGCTTCTCTGAAAGGAACACATTGGGCAGACCTGAACTTGGGCGCCCATTATTCAAGTAATTGACCATGGCCTCCTCAATTTCCGGCAAAAGCTCCGACTGGTGCCATGCGCTGTTCTTGTTTTGCACAAAGGTGATCTTTTTTGTCCGGAAATCCACGTCGCTGATCTTGAGGTTGCAAATGTCGCCTGATCTTACCCCAAGCTTCAGCGCGATTAAAGTGATCGCACGATCCCTCAGGCCGACACTGGTTTCATCGCTGAAGTTTTCCAGGACGCTATCCTGCTCTGCCTTTGTGTACACCGACGGGACTGGTTTGCGAAGCTTCTTGTGAGGCACGAACTCCGAGAGATCTTTGTCCAAAAGCCCGTTCTTATGGGAAAATCTCAGAAAGCTTCTCATGGAGCTTGTAAACCTGTATTTGCTGCCGGCCTCCACAAACGCCTTGCGTATGACATTTATGGATATCGCTTGCACTGTCGTGACGCCCAGCTGATCAAGGATTCTAAAGGCAACAAGAATTGACCCTCGGAGGTTTTTAACCGTTGCCGGACGCATTGTTTCTTCCAGGAAGGCTTTGTAAAGCGAATAAGCCTCAGCGAACTGCTTGGGGCAGATTTCTTCCTTCTTTTCCATTATAGAGAGCTCTTTGCCATCCAAGA
The DNA here is from genome assembly GCA_031270945.1 of Clostridiales bacterium. Lineage (GTDB taxonomy): Bacteria > Bacillota > Clostridia > Lachnospirales > WQUN01 > JAISWZ01. The sequence continues at coordinate 4,825 of JAISWZ010000064.1, forward strand.
AATCATCGAATCTTCTGATACCGCGCCTGAGGTAGCCCTTTGAGTTCTTAGGGAGATCAGCCATTGCGTCAGCCAAAAATGCAACGCCAACCTCTTTTGAGTACTCGGTTACCATATGGTTGCCCATGTATTTCTCCAAAGAGTCAATGGCCCGTTTGTACGTGTAGGTATCCTTGTATCCCAGACCTTTGAGGTAATTAAGGAAATCCTCTTTTTGCTGCTTGATGCCAGTCATTGCGTTATCAATGCCCAGGTAAAAACCTCCTTAGTGAAAATATTTTTTAAACCTCTGCACATTGATTGTTGCCAGGACAGAGCTATTATATCACTGATAAGAAAAAAAATATCACCGAGCAGAAATTGTTATCCCAGATGTAAATTTTGAAAAGCCCAGTTTACGCCGCTGGTCATGTTGGAACTAGGATTTTATTTCTTCTCGGATAATCTACATTATCCGAGTTCTCAGATAATGTAGAAAACGAGGGTTTTTTGACGCAAAAGAAGCTCGGTTTCAATCTTACACACAGATATACGAAGGATGTGGTTGCGTATCGCAATCATTACGTGTGTATACAGATCGCGCACGTGATCACCCAGCTCCTCTTTGCAACCGACATGGACGTGGCAAAATCAAGGATCGAGCACAAGGCGTATCTGAAAGTTTTCAAGGAGAATATGCATAAGTGCCCAGTTCCTGACCTTTTGCTGGTAGATCCGAAAACCTTCGAAATAAGCGTAACCAAGAATCGAGTAGTTATCTTCAACTTCGTGTACCCCGGTGACGAGACGCCGCGAGCGCACTGCTTCGTTGACTTGGATAGCCGAAAAGTAATCGGCGCTTCTGAGAGCTTTGCTAAATTACTTGAAAATAACCCCCAATTAATGAAAAATTTGATGAGCGTTCTTTAGAACGCTCATCTCTTTACATTAATGGCACCATATCTCGTGAACGTCAATATTTTACTGGTTATATGTTACATGACAAAACCTACCGTGCTATTTATTGTTAATTAATATACATTTAAAGGGATTTTTTAAATTGGTAATTAAGTGGTATAAATTGTCGACCATATCGCACGCCGCTGAGGAAGATGGGCTTCCGATGTAAGGAAGAGGGGCTTCCGATTGAGAAGAAACAGTTCTTTCGACTATGGGGGAACTGATATTCTGATATGAGGAACCGGAACTTCTGATTATAAAGGAACCAGTGCTTCAGACATGAAAGAGCTGAGCTCTCGATATGAGGAAGCCGACGCAGGAAGCAGGATTGCGAGGAAGAAGAGCCTCCGATATGTTGGAGCAGGTTTGTGAGTAAAAGGAGCTTTCGATTTGATAGAGCTGAACTCCCGATAATGAGGAACCGGCGCTTCCGGTCGAGACCGAAAGTTGATTTGAGCGGGATGCGACTTGGTATAAATGTTCCTGAGTTAGATGCTTTAGGCTGTTTCTCAAGGGATAGGCTTATAGTCTATCCAAGAAATCGGCCAGCTATACTCAGGTGCGGTAAGACCTAAAAGTTGTTTCTTCGATAGCGGTGCGGCCCGACCGGCTTCAAAGACGGGTAACGAAAACTATTTGACCGTTCAACAGTTATACCAGTGGTGAGTGCCGATGAGCGAAAAGAACTGAACTTTTAAATCGAATGATTTGGGGCTCGTGGGTAAAAACAATGAATGAGTTTTCCTGATGATTTCGCTCGAAAGCACATTCAAGGGACACTTTGATTTGAAAATGTATCTTTGCCTATGAGGGCGTCTTGGGTGCCTGGGTGTCTGCTTGGTCAGTAAAAGCGAGTAGCGCCGGGGTGGTGTTTTTAGCGCTCGTCCATATCCAACGCTCCTAGCCACGGGTAACCAGGTTCATGATTACGAGCAGGGACGAGAAGCCCTTTCCGTTGCACAATCAACAAGTAGTGGCGGGTATCGGTAGCGGTAACGGTGCGGTTAGAACTATCACGGGCTTGCCTTTACGCGGTCAGGCGCCTGTCTTAGCGGTCATAAGTTGAGCCCGTGAGGTAAAGCAAGAAGTTTTAGGCTCGACGTTAAGCGGCAAGGAAGGGCTCTAACGAAATCGAGAGAGCGAGTTGGACTATCGCCTGGATCAAAGGGTTTTTCGCGTAGCGATTTGTGAGCCATCTATGGCTTGTCGAAAAAATATATTTATTTCCTGTGGATAAAAATCAAAAAGTGTGCGATAATATAATTGTCCATGCGATCTACAGAGAAAACTCTTGGCAGGAGAGTCTCTCGGTTTGTTTTTCGCATGAGAACGCTTGGGAGGTACGGAAAGAAGTGCCTTAGCCCAATCCTAAGGCACTTCAACTCCCAAGGCTAACCGTAAGCGCTGTTTTAACTTCCCTGGAAATACCAGGGGAGTTTTTTTATTTTACTGATTTCCTGGGCGAATAATCTTTGTTCATTTGGAAACAATAAGAGCATAAACCATTCACTGCCATTAAGCCGTGCAGGAAAAGTCTTAAGATGGGCTTCGGCCATTGTACTCTTGGGCTTCTGTATGCAGACTCGAAGAACTTTTCTAAGCCTATAGAGTAAATCTGAGACATGCTTTAAGCTGGCACGGGGGGCGTGGGCTTCTTGAAGGTAGGCTTTATGCGGTACGGAAGCCGAAGCTCTTACTGTTGCTCAGGCGAGCATAACGGGATCAGCGTCATTCTTAACTTAGAACAGCGTGGGGGTTCTAAGCTTTGTGAGATAAAACATGTAGAAAATATAAATGAATATTGGGCTGATAGTAAAGCGTTGGTGCTATAGAAAAAGTGTAATTATTTTTGATCAAAAGAAACGGCTTGGATGCGTGGTCGGGATACCACTCGTCTTCAGCATCATCAAGGGTCGCGGGATGAGAGTGTGTAACCTGAGCCACCAAGGGCTTTGCGTTTGTAGGGGTGTTGGGTAGGTTTGTTGACTGCAAATGCGAAAGCGGTGCAGCAAGAATTCGGAAGCCCATGCTCTTTTTGAAGTCGCTTCAATGAGGCGCATAGACATGCAGAATAAAACGCCAGTCAGGTGCTCTTGATGAAACGGTCCTAATCTGAATGCCCGTAGGCTTTGATAGTACGGAGTAGTCTGATGACGCAGGGATATCCTTTCGGCAATAAACAAAAATCATTAAATTTATTGACTGCCACGAGCATATCGCATCAGTGAGCGAAAAGAAATGCACTTTTAAATCAAATCGGCAGTTGCTGTGAAGAAAAACAAGAGATGAGTCTTGCGGATGTTTTCGCTCGAAGAATAACGTCTGCTCCTTTACTGCGATTCCGATCCGTGCTATACTGTATTGACAAGCGGCATGATTTAGATTTTTCTTAGCGTTAGCGGGAGGGCCCGACTGGTTTCTGAGTGCAAAAAAGTCATAGATCAATTTTGGGATATATATGCAACGCGGCGGGCAACGATAAGAAAATTTCAAATGATCATGACGAAGGAGTTGATCATGATGGAGAATAGCCATGAAAAAAGCGGATTATCGAAAAACAACAGGATGTACATCTCTAAAACTCTAATCGATTTTTTGACAAAAATCACATGCAAAACACTAGCGAAGAGAATAATGATGATAATCCTCATCCTTGGCGACGTTAATGATGACCGAATAATAGAGCTTACTCAGCTAAACAGGAAAACTATAGCTAAAACGAGGGAAAGCTTGCTCCAGGATGCGAAGAACATCGAGAGAGAGCTGGTTGTCTGTGGTGGAGGCAAAGTTCCAATAATTGATGAGAACGAAGAGAAGATAATCTGTGAAGAACTGAAGGCGAATAAATATAGAAAGTTGCAGGATGTAGCTGTCATGATTAAAAGCAAGACAGGTAAGGACTTATCGATTAAAACCGTAAGTCGGTTTCTCAAGCGAATGGATATAAAGTTGAGGTAGCCAAGATGCAATGGATTGTTAAGCATACTGTAATATGTATCAAGAAAAGCGTCGCGCAAAGCTGGGTTCGGCAAGCGTTTTCCTGCCCCAGCGCCCAAATGGGGGAGTAGAGAGATACTGAAGACAGCGTTGAATCACTTGCGTTTGAGCTTGTAGCGCTTTCATTAGACCCAAAAGTGTAGACGGCTACTTTCATTGACGCCAGCCAAGCCGGTCTTGCTAGCGTTGAGCCAAGCTTGAATTGACGCCGCCGGCGCAGTCCAGAAAATTTTTTCTTCCCCCAGGTTTAAGTTTTGGATTAGGGGGCTATGCTTAAAATGTTCGTGGTTCCTTAGTGCAATGTCGTCTTGTATTAAGGAACCACGCGCCCCCCTCCAACTGGGAGGAAACAGGAGCGCCTTATTTCGAACCTAAGGCGCTTCTTCTCCCAGGGGTTAAACCCAGCTGTTTTAACTTGAAACATCCTGAACCCCTCGGATAACCCCAGGGGAGTTTTTTACGTGAAAAATCGGGGTTCGAAGGCGAAAGCTGTTGCGAGCTGTCCTGAAGAGGCTCAAACCGCAGTTACACTCGCTCCCTTAAATACGCAATGCCATGTTGACACAGTCGTTGGCAGCCTTAGTTCCTGTGGCTTGACTGGAGTTCGCTTGGGAGAAACAATCGATATTTTGTTGCCCGAGTCCCGCCAAAGAAAGTTTCTCAATTTTTTTCTTGAACCACGCATAAGTTCTGCATAAGCGGGAATCATGAATATGTACATGTTACCTCAGTAACATCTACTAAGGCAACATGAACTCTCCCACAGCCTGGG
>JAISWZ010000540.1 GCA_031270945.1 Clostridiales bacterium
TCAGACAGGTTCCATAAGTGGTTTCTTGGAACAAAGCTGTACAAGAAGCACCTGGAGGGTTTTGTGAAGAACCGATCCATGACAATGAAGACAAAGCTTGCCATATGCATCCCGGTATCAGCCATGCTTCTTGTGGCCATCTACTTCGCTCCGATCTGGCATGCCCAGGTTTTGATAGGAGCGGTGCTCTTGTTCAAATGGTACTACTTCCTGTTTCGCATAAAGACAGTGCCTCCAAGATTGGCTGATGGCGCGGGGAGCGTGGGCAATGATTAACAAAAGGCTTATCGCGCTTTCTGGAAACGCGAAGTTCTACGTCTTTCAGACTGTTCTGCTCCAATGGGCGGGGCTTCTGGCGAGCGCCGTTATCGTCTTCCAGGTAGCGGGAGTTATAGACAGCGCTCTTAGCGGCGTACTTGATGCGCCAAAGATAATATCGTCTATCGTTGCCGCCGCGCTAGCGGCGGCAGTGCGGGGGTTTTGCAGTTTTCTTTCAGCCAAGTCATCATTCAAAGCTTCAACCGGCGTCAAGGCGGTTTTGCGCGAAAAGCTCTTCGCAAAACTTGCAGCCATAGGCGGCGAATACACAGAAAGCCTTTCTACAGCGGAAACGCTCCAAACCGCAACAGAGGGCGTAGACCAATTGGAGGCGTACTTTTCCCGGTTTTTCCCTCAGTTCTTCTACAGCCTTCTTGCGCCAATAACCCTTTTTGCTATCATAGCCCCTATCAGCCTTTCTGTTTCGCTGGTCTTGCTTGCATGCGCCCCCTTGATCCCCGCTCTCATCTTCATGATCATGAAAATGGCAAAAAGGATGCTGAAGCGGCAATGGAAGTCATATGTGACGCTTGGGGATGTCTTTCTGGAAAATATCCAGGGCATGACCACCCTCAAAGTCTTTTCGGCGGATACAGCCAGGCAGGAAGCCATGGACGCGGAAGCGGAGCGCTTCCGCAAATCGACAATGCGAGTGCTGAAGATGCAGCTTAACTCGATCCTGGTTATGGATGTCATAGCCTATGGCGGCGCCGCCCTTGGCGTAATCCTTGCCGCAAGAAACTTTGCTTCTGGATCTGTCACATTCGCTGAAGCGATAGCCATATCCCTGCTTTCAGCCGAGTTCTTCATCCCACTTCGTCAGCTGGGATCCTTCTTCCACGTAGCCATGACCGGCATGGCCGCAAGTGAGCGGATGTTTCAAATGCTGGACATGCCCGAGCATCCTGACGGGATGAAAACGCTTTCAAGCAACGCGGGAGAGCTGGGGGCTAAGCTGGAAGAGGTCTCGTTCTCGTACGGACAAGGGCCTGGCGTTCTGAAAAACCTGTCCCTGACCCTAGCTCCAGGCGGGCTAACATCCCTTGTTGGCGAGTCTGGAAGCGGAAAAAGCACCATCGCCGCCATATTGGCGGGAAGGCGGGCAGGCTATGGCGGAAGCGCAACGCTGGGAGGAATCGAGCTTCGGGATGTTTCCAGAGAAAGCCTGAGAAAGCACATTGCGCTCCTGACACATGACGGATACGTCTTTGCGGGAACAGTGGCAGAAAACCTGAAATACGCCAAGCCGTCCGCCTCGGACTCCGAACTCAAGAACGCGCTCGATCAAGTAGGGTTGCTGGCCTTCCTTGAAACGTCCGGCGGGCTAAACTTCAAAATCTCAGAGCGGGGCGCCAACCTCTCCGGAGGCCAGCGCCAAAGGCTGTGCGCGGCCCGGGCATTGCTGCGGGATTGCGACTTTTACATATTCGATGAAGCGACTTCAAACATCGACGCTGAAAGCGAGGAGGCTATCATGGACGCGATCCATGATCTGGCCTCAAAAAAGACCGTGTTGCTGATCACCCATAGGCTGGCTAACGCGGTGAATTCCAAAAGAATATATTTGCTGAAAAATGGGTTGATCCAGGAAGAGGGAACACACACCGAACTCTTGGATCTAAATGGCGACTACGCCAGGCTTTTCAATGAGCAGTCAGAGCTTGAGCGTTATGGAACGGCGGTGCTGGCATGAAGACAATGGCAAGACTCCTGGCCCTGGTAGGGCCGCTTGCGGGCTTTATGGCGCTTGCCGTAGCCTTTGGGGCGCTGGGAAACGCCTGCGCCATATTTATTCCGGTGTTTGGCGGGTACGGGCTGTTGGGGCTGGCGGGACAGCCTTCGCCTATCACCCTAGGAACACTAACGCTTCTGGTGATCCTCTGCGCCGTCTTTCGTGGCGCGTTTCGCTACGGAGAGCAGATCTGCAACCACTACATCGCGTTCAAGCTATTGGCGGACATTAGAGGGAAGGTCTTTGCCGCCCTCAGAAGGCTCTGCCCAGCGAAGCTTGAAGGGAAAGAGCGAGGCAATCTTATAACGCTCATAACAACAGACATTGAGCTTTTGGAAGTGTTCTACGCTCACACCATTTCACCGGTTGCGCTAGCCATTATAGTTTCTGTAGCCATGACAATATTTTCTTCAATTTTTCATCCGCTCTTGGGTCTTGTGGCCGCCTGCGGCTACATAACAGTAGGAATCATCCTCCCCCTCATATTTTCAAGGCTTGGCACAAAGCAAGGGCAAACCCTTAGAAACAAGCAGGGCGAGCTTTCAAGCTTCTACCTGGAAAGCCTAAGAGGCCTTCCAGATCTGCTCCAGATGGGGCAGGGGAATAGCCGCCCAAAAGAAATACTTCAAAAAACGGTTGATACTAACAAAATCCAGAATAGCCTTAAAAACTTCGAAGGGCTTTCTTCTGCCCTTTCAGGCCTTGCCCTGTTTGTGTTCCCAGCCATCTCGCTGGCGGTATCGCTATCGCTGTTCGAACAAAACGCAATCTCTTTCTCTGCAGTCCTGATTCCAACTATTGCCCTCTTCTCGTCATTCGGGCCAGTCCTAGCCCTCGCCAACCTCTCTGGAAACCTGTACCATACCATGGCGGCGGCGGAAAGAGTCCTTGCTCTTTTGGATGAAGAGCCTGAAGTCAAAGACCTGGAGTCCGGCCAAACCCCCGATTTCACCGGAGCGGAAAGCCAGGATCTCAGCTTCTCTTATGGAAACGAGGAGATCCTAAAAGGCCTCTCCTTGGATATCCCAAAGCATGGCATCACCGGGATCACAGGCAAAAGCGGATCAGGCAAGTCAACGTTCTTGAAGCTTTTGATGCGCTTCTGGAACGCCCCCAAAAACCAGCTTTTTGTGTCAGAACAAGAGATCTCCCAGATCAGCACAGCCCATTTGAGAAAACTCGAAGGCTTTGTAACCCAGGAAACAGATCTTTTCCATGACAGCATAGAAGCCAACATCAAGCTAGGAAAGCCCGACGCCACCCCGGAGCAGGTAGTTGCCGCCGCCAAGAAGGCCTCGATCCATGGCTTTATAGCCTCGCTCCCCAATGGCTACGATACCCTGGTTGGAGAGCTGGGGTCAACCCTCTCAGGCGGAGAGCGGCAACGCATCGGCTTAGCCAGAGCGTTTCTCCACGACGCCCCCCTTCTTCTCCTGGACGAGCCCACCTCCAACTTGGATTCGCTCAACGAAGGCGTGATCCTGAAGGCATTGCTTGAAGAGAAAGACAACCGCTCAGTCGTGCTGGTCTCGCATAGGAGATCTACCATGAGCGTGGCGGATCAAACGTATTCGGTGGAAAATGGAAGGGTGTGCTGAACTAATCCTGAAAACTCTGCCCCCATCACACCCCAAAAAGCCTTGCCCGATAAATCGGGCAAGGCTTTTATTATTTAAGTTTATTATCTTGCAGCTTTTTTGCCTAAGTTTTTATTATCTTCCAGCTTTTTTGCTTAAGTTTTCTATCTTGCAAGGCTTTGCACATGTTTCTCCAGCATTTCTATGCTCTTCTGAATCCGCTTCAAAGTCTCGTCTTTCCCAAGCAAAGCGCAAAGCTCAGTTCCCCCGCAGGGGGAGGTGGGCTTTCCTGAAAGGGCCGTGCGAACAGGCCAAAGCACTTGGCTGTTCTTAACCCCAAGCTCCGCTATCAGAGAGAATAGGCGAAGATGGACAGCGGCGTCGCTGTAGTCCTTCAAAGTTTCCAAGGAAGCGTAAGCGTTCTTCAGGTTTTCTAGAGATATAGGAATGTCCGTCTTCATTTTTTTGTGCACGACCAGATCTGGCGGAAACTCAGGAATGTTGTCAATGAAGTCAACAATGGGCGGGATCTCGTGAAGGAAGTTGATCCTGGTCTGAACCATAGCCGCAACCTTCTTGAGATCAACCTGGGGCGCCTTTACTGAATTCTTCAGAGTTTCCTCTGCCAGCTCGTAAAACTTTCCTGGATCCATCTTCTTGAAATATTCCCCGTTCATCCAGGCAAGCTTGACCTTGTCAAAGATAGAAGGGGACTTGTTCAGTCCATCCAGATCGAATACCTGGCAGAGCTCTTCCAAAGAATAAATCTCCCGGTCAGACTTGGGGCTCCAGCCAAGCAGCGCTATATAGTTCACTACCGCCTCAGGCAGGTACCCCTCTTTGAGCAGATCTTCGAAAGACGCGTCGCCGTGCCTTTTCGAAAGCTTCTCCCCTGATTCGTTGTTTATCAAAGGCAGGTGAATGTAAGTCGGAAGCTCCCAACCGAAGGCCTCGTACAAAAGGTTGTACTTGGGAGTTGAAGACAGGTACTCGTTTCCCCTGACCACATGGGTTATTCCCATCAAATGGTCATCTACCACGTTGGCGAAGTTGTAAGTAGGCATTCCGTCTGACTTTATCAGGATCATGTCGTCAAGATCGCTGTGTGAAACCTTGATCTCCCCGTATACGATGTCCTGGAAAGAGGTCTCTCCATCAGGGATCAGCTGCCTGATAACGTACGGCTCCCCCGCATCAGCTTTTCTCTTTGACTCTTCCGGCTTTATGCCCAGGCAATGCTTGTCGTACTTCGCTATCCCCCGCTTGTCCACCAGAGTGTCAAGCCGCTCCTTGCCGCAGAAGCAGCGGTACGCTTTTCCTTGCGATATCAGCTCGTTGGCGTGAGAAAGGTATATCTCCTTCCTCTCGCTCTGGACATACGGGCCGTATTCTCCTCCAACGTCTGGGCCTTCGTCATGGCTTATTCCAGCTGTCCTCAATGTGTCGAATATCACTTTGACTGCGCCCTCTACTAGCCTGGCTTGATCGGTGTCCTCTATCCTCAGGACAAACGCCCCCTCGTGGCGCCTGGCCAACAGGTAGCCGTAAAGCGCTGTCCTGAGGTTTCCGATGTGCATGTAGCCAGTGGGGCTTGGCGCGAAACGCGTCCTTAGCATGGTTTTGTGTCCTTTCATATGTGGTTTTGGCTCTTGGCCGCCG
>JAISWZ010000554.1 GCA_031270945.1 Clostridiales bacterium
TTGGGGGGCACGGCTTCGGGCTGGGAAGCGCTACAGCGCTTAAAGGATGGCCGGAGCGAGCTTTATTATTTATGAATGCGTAAGACAGAAAAGGCCGCCAAGATTTGGCGGCCTTTTTGAGTTAAGCGATTTCTTGTTCAAGAAAACATCGATCACTTTAGGCTTGTTCAAGAAAACATGAATAAATTTAATTCTATCCCTTTGTGTCGCTTGGATATTCCTGAATAAGCCCATCCAGGAACAGCCTTGTCATCTCCTGGGCCAGGTTTGGGTTTTTCTCGAACTTGTCCCTTAGCTCACCGTCTTGCATTCCTTGGACATAGTAGGATTGAAAAATGTCCAGGTACATTTCTATGGCCATGTTTGATATGCTTGGGGAAAACACGCCGCAAGCCTTTCCCTCGTCTATGAACGCCTTCAAGTGCTGGCGCTGGAACGCTATGAAATCGTCAAAAACGCGCTTGAGCTCTGTATCGCTGTCTACAGCTTCCAAAAAGAACTTGACGCTATGCTTTCCATAGTACCACGTCCTGATTTGAATATATTTGCTTATCTTGTCAACAAAGCTGCCTTTGTCATTTATGAGCTCTATCGCCTTTTCCCTGCTGGAGTCAAGTATCCCTTTTACAATAGCCCGCCTGAGCTCTTCTTTGGCGCCAAAAAAGTTGTAGATCGAGGCTCTAGAGACATGGGCTTTGTCTGCTATCTCTGACAGTGACACCTTGTCGAACCCGTGCTGGCCAAACATGTCCAAAGCCGCTTGGATTATAGCTTCCTTTTTGCTGTTGCGTCTTTTCTCGTGCCCGTCCACGCCATCCTCCAAAGATTTAATGCATAATGATTCCGCCGTAGCAGCTATCAACCAAGAAAACGCGAGGTTCGGCTGTTGCGCTTGATCTTATTAAATCTTGATTTTACGGAATTCAATATATCATTTGCCTCTTGACAAGTCAAGAGGCCTTGTGTATTATACTTTATAGACACATCGAGTCTTCAATGCCTATAATAAAGGAGGGCGCATATGAGCATCATCTTCGAAAAGGTCTCAAAGAGCTACCAGATGGGCGAAGTGTCAATAGCGGCGGCGAAAGACGTGTCGTTCGCAATCCAGGAAGGGGAGCTGTGCGTAATGCTTGGGCCAAGCGGCGCTGGCAAGACCACTGTTCTAAACCTTCTAGGCGGAATGGAGCCAGCGTCTAGCGGAAAGATCATGTTTGGCGATCTGGAGGTCACTTCCATGAGCGAGCGCCAGCTCACCGAATACAGAAGGCATAAGATCGGGTTCGTCTTTCAGTTCTACAATTTGATTCCAAACCTTACAGCGCTTGAAAACGTGGAGCTGGCCAAGCAGGCGTGCAAGTCGCCCTTGGCGCCAGAAGAAGCCCTGAGGATTGTAGGCTTGAAGGATCGGATCCATAACTTTCCCGCTCAACTTTCTGGCGGAGAGCAGCAGCGCGTTGCTGTTGCCAGGGCAATCTGCAAGAACCCTGACTTGATGCTTTGCGATGAGCCTACGGGGGCTCTTGACACAGAGACAGGAAAAGGCGTATTGCGGGTTTTGTCTGAGATCAGCCGGGACATGGGAAAAACTGTTGTGATCGTAACGCACAACTCTCTTCTTGCCCCAATGGCAGACAGAGTGATAGAAATGAAAAACGGAAGGGTGGCGTCAGACACTATTCAAGAAACTCCCGCTGGCCTGGAGGCGATCAAATGGTGAGTGCGCTTGGCAAAAAGTCCGCTAGGGACGCGAAAGACAGCGCCTGGCCCTTCGCTGCGGCCGCTTGCGTCTGCGCTTTGGGGATTGCTTTGTTTTGCGGGATAAACCTGTACGCAGCCACAATGAGAAAAAGCGTTGAAAAAGCCTATGAGAAAGGCTCTATGGCTGATGTTTGGATCTACGCGGATGCAAGCGACGAAAACTTGGCAAATGTTCAAAAGCTCTCATTCGTAAAACTAGGCCAACGGCGTAAAACAGTAGACGCCGGCGTTTCAGGCGGGTTGAATGCAAGGCTTCGACTCCACGCCGTTGATGGCTTGTTTTTGGTGAATGTTCCTGAACTGCTGGAAGGGGAAAATTTAAGCGATTCTGGTCTTCATGAGTTATTGCTCGACAGCCGGTTCGCCGAGGCAAACCAGCTGTCGCCGGGAGATCGCATTTCGCTGTCCGTAGGCGAAAGCCAGGAAAGCTGGCTTGTCAAAGGCATTGTCCGAAGCGCGGAATACATATATTACGCGCCTGACGGGCTCACTGTCCCCAACCACGAAAACCGGGGGTTCGCTTACGCTAGCGCCAACTCGCTTCCCAATGCCAATTGGAACGAACTGGTTTTAACTCTCAGCTCAAAACCCGGGGCGAGCGAGCTCACCAGCCTTCGCGAATCCCTGGGAAGCGCAAACATCATCACCAGGCAGCATCAGGCCAGCGCCAGCTATATTGAAGACGATCTCAAAGGAGTGGAGCAGCTGGGCACTTTGTTTCCTATAGTATTTTTATTTGTAGCGGCGCTGGTTACATGGATAACAACAGGCAGAATGATGGAGGCGCAGAGGCAAAACTTAGGCACGATCAGGTCTTTGGGCTTTTCGAAGCGGCAGATCCTTACTTCTTACTCCATTCACGGCGCCTTTATTGCTATCCCGGGCATAGTCCTGGGATGGATAGGCTCTGTCCGCCTTGCTGGCTTTCTCCTTAATCTTTCGGCCTCCCGCTACACCCTGGAAAGCTCAAGCCTGGAACCCTTGTCAATTCACCTCTTTTGGGCAAGCGTAGGGGTCATAATCGCTACCTTTGGCGCTTCTCTCTTGTCTTGCAGAAAGTCCTTGAAAAGCGTTCCCGCCTCTCTTATGCGGCCAAAGCCGATTGCGCCCGGGCACAGGATCCTGCTTGAAAAAATCCCTGTTTTGTGGAAAAGGCTGAGTTTTAGCGCAAAGATAGTCTCAAGAAACTTGTTTCGCAACAAGGCAAGGCTTATTATGGGGATCTTGGGCATTACAGGCTCAACAGCGATGATACTATGCGGCTTTGGCATGAGGGACTCCACCCAATCCATGCTTCAGAAGGCCTTTGACCAGTCCATGAATTACGACATGGAGATCAAGCTTCGGATCCCAGCAAGCCAGGAAGACTCCCTACACTATCAAGAAGCGCTTAAGGAAGCCGAATCCATTGACTCCAGCATGGCCATTGGCGTTTATATCTACGCTGACAACGGATCTGTATTGAACCCCTATCTGGTTGTTTTGGAAGACACCCAGGACAGCTTATTGTTTATAGACAAATCGGGGAGTCGAGTTTCCATGCCTGAAAGCGGAGCGCTGATAACCCCCAGGATGGCCAAGGCGCTTGGAGCTGATGTTGGCAGCTCGATAAAGGCGGAGCGCCTGGACGGATCTTCGATAAATCTTGAAGTTTCAGGCATTGTTGACTTCCCTGTGGGAAATGAAATATACATCAGCCAATCCGCATTCTCCAAGATCTCTTCACAGCCCTTTTACGCAAGCGTTCTTTTGGTCAGGGGGTTGTCTGATCCTGGCATCCTTGAAGGAGATCCAAGGATTTCGCTTATCGAGACAAAGGCAGAGATGAAGGCAAACGTCATGACTGTTCTTGATCTTCTCCAAAGCCTTCAAGCGATTCTCATAATATTTGCCGCACTCTTGGCGTTTTCCGTTATGATGGTGCTTGGAGGGCTCAACTTTCAAGAAAGGATCAGAGAGCTCGCTACATTGAAAGTATTGGGCTTTCACCCCAACGAGATGAAAAGGCTGGTATTGCGGGAGAATGTCTGGATTACAATATTCGGGCTCCCCTTTGGGGCAGCCCTTGGATACGGACTGATAGTCCTTATGCAGTCCCAGACCGCAAACCCGGACATGGAGGTGACCCCCTCCCTGTCTATAGCAAGCGTTGCTGTCGGGTTCGCTATGATGCTGGCTTTTACGCTGTTTGTCAACTTCCTGTCTGG
>JAISWZ010000563.1 GCA_031270945.1 Clostridiales bacterium
TTGGGAATCCAGGATCAAGGAGGCTTGCGGCCCTTGGAGAATGTGGCCGCCTCTTTTCTCGAACTGTGCCTTTATCTTCAAGAAGTCAGATCTTTTCATTGGAGGCAGGGCAGGCAGGCTTGCCGCGCTATTCGCTTTCTCGCGAGGCAGGCTTGCTGCGCGTTTCGCTTTCTTGAAAAGTGCTTCGAAAGCGGTTTGGATGAGTGCTGCCATTTTAAGCTGAACGCTCCTTTCGGCTATGGCCTTGGGCGCTTGATTGATATATCGGCAATCGCCTTTTGTCAGCATTATAGTCAAGGCTGCGTCAAAATATACATACGGAGGCAGGCTCGATATGTTTTTTCGGGCAGCGCCAAAAATGCTTTAGCGCAAGAGAGGATTGCCCCAGAAATATTTAAAATCTCGGGCGCGGGCGAATGAGCCGCGCCTTTTTCAGGCACATTAAAGGGGGGCACGAAACGCTTGCGGATTAAAATTGTGTTGGAAAAGCGATTTCCCGACTAGGGAGGCGTCTGTCTTTTTGGGGAAGGCCGGTTTTTGGGCCTTTTTGATTTCTTTAGAAAAATCGAATTGCTGGATTTAAGCCTTAAGGCGTGATATACTATAGATATCCAGAGAGGCGCTTAGGAGCATATCCCAAAATTTATTTTAGGGCTTGCGAAAGTCACGCGTTAAAGCACCGCGATGACTTTCGCTGCGCCACTTTATGAATTTTGGGATATGCACTCATGGCGCTGATGTGGATAAAGCTTGTGGGCATGAGCGAAAGGCCATTTTCGCTCGATAAAGCATACCCGGTTTAGGCAATCCCAAAATTATTCGCGCAGGGCGCAGGATAGAGTTTTTCAAGGGCTTTTCCGGTGCCATTGGGGATATGCGCTTATAGGGCTATGCTCTCAGTATAACCGCGAGGCGGCTGATCTATGAATTCAAACAGCTACAAAGTTGTAATGGCGCTTTTTGATACTGATTCATCTAAAGTTTATTCAGTTGCCGGACAAGATGGAACGCGTTGGCTGCTGTCGGAGTACTTTCCAAGCTGGGCCAGGCGAGTGAGAAATGGCGGCGTCGCTGTTGACGAAGCCAACAAGGCCTTGCATGAAAACGGCGTGCGGGAGTTCCTTCGAGTGGCTGGGGCGGCAGTCAGCGTAGATCACGCGCTTCCCCAGATCATTGACATCATAAGGGAAAACGGCACAGGCTACGTCATCTGGGAAGACATAATGGGGGTTTCGCTTAAGGATTATCTTCGCAGGAGAGGCGCTATGCCTTCTGTTGGTTTTGCCTTGAACGCCTTCTTGCCGATCATGCTGGCCTTGCACAAGGCGTCTGTTCGAGGCGCGTTTTACAGCCTGGATCTAGTCGTGATGCAGATCGTGGAAGGCGGGCACTTGAGGGTTGCAAGCTTGCCGAAACCGGGAGGGGCGCTGGAGGACACGATAGGGTCATTCGCGCAGGTTGCGGCTGAATGCTTGGCAAACTGCCCGGATCCGCAGTCGGCGCCTGCGCTGAAGCTGCTTCGTGCGACGGCTCTTGAGCCTGAGAAGTTTTCAAGCCTTATGGAGTTTTGGAACAAGCTGATAAAGAAAAGCCAGAAATCCAGGGCGGGGATGGTTGCATCTATAATAGTCGCCGTTTTCGCAATGGCTGGATTTCTAGCCGGAATGAACTTTTGGCGAAACCGTCCGGCAGAGTCCTCATACTCATTTGAGCCCGGCTATCCATACGAGTACTACGATCCATACGAAGAGCCTTGGCCGGAATTTAACGAAGAGGATTTGTACGGCCATGGCTACGAAGACGAATGGGGCGACGAGCTTTTTGGATCCTATGTGACAGTCAATCCGGCGAACCACGCCGAGGTGATGAACGGCACGGCTATTGAAAGCGGCGGGGCGCTGTACTACAAGTGCGTTGTCGAGTCAGACGCCTTAACCGCCAGCTGCCTTGTCAAGGAGGAGGACGGAAAGAAGACAGTGCTAGCAAGCCACTGCTTTCCAGCGTTCATCCAGGTGGCAGACGGGTACGCCTATTATTCTGACGGAATGGAGAACCTGAACATATACCGGGTCAGGAGCGGAGAGCAGCCCACGCTTGTGGTTGCCGACACGGCGGGGTTTTTGCAGCTGCATGGAGGATATATTTATTATTCCAACGCCTCCGACTGGTACTCCTTGTACAGGGTTAAGCTGGACGGCACCGGAAGGGAGAAGCTGGGTTACGCTGAGTGCTATGAGCTTGTTGTAATAGGGGACATTCTGTATTACGTGGACGCGCAGTACGGCGACGCGGTATTCCGCATGGATCTGAGCTCTGATGACATAGAGCCGATGATGTTTGACGAGGAGCCCGCCATGAACCTAAGGCGCATGGGTGACAGCTTGACGTACGTGCAGTATGTGAAAGGGTATGTGACAGTAAGAAGCGAAGAAGGGGATTTCATCCCGTTTCCATACTCGGTGGAGACATATTGCTTTGACGTGGTTGGCGACACGTTTTATTACATTGACGGCGCGCAAAACCTGGCCCGCTTGGAAATCAAGGGGGGAAGCCGCAAGAATGTCTACGAAAAAGGCTGCTATTTCGTCATGACTGCTGGAGACCAGGCTTTTTTCTTTGATTTGTCCGGCTACCAGCTCTTCAGGATGCGCTTGGACGGGATAGGCGAGCCCAGTCCAGCGGATTTTAGCGCGTGAGGTTAAAATTTTCTAATCATCAAACTTGTTGCAAACTTTAGACGTATATTGAACGAAAGGATTTGCCGGTTAAGGGCGCATCCCAAATCCCAAAAAGGCGAAGGGTGGCGCTGCCCATTAAGGGGGCCCGCCTAAGTAGCCGCTATAATAAATTTTGGGATATGCTCTAAGGCCTTCGAGAATCTTTCGCTGGCACAGAACCGGCTCCCCAATAAAAAACGCGATTCGAGGAGGACTTGCATGAAAACCGAAAGACTCAAAGTTTTGGATCTGCTGGAAAGCGGAAAAATCACCGCCGACGAGGCGGCAAAGCTTCTGGAAGCATTGAAAGGCCCAGCCGATCACTTCTGGGATGACGAGGCTGCCCGCACAGTCGAGGTGAAGTTCTCGAAATTTGCCGAAAACGTAGAGACTTTCTCCAAAGACGTCAGCAGCAAGGTCGAGGCTGCGTTCAAAGACGTGGAGCCCAAGCTCCGCACCGCCACCAAAGTGGTCGTAGAGAAGACCGCCGCCATCGTGGAAGAGATCTCCAAGTCCCTTGGCGAGACGCTCAAGAACCTCGAAGAGCAGAATGCTGGGGCTTGCTCCTGCGGTTGCGAAGACGAAGAAGACGATTGCTGCAGCGAGAAGAAAGAGGAAGCTCCCGAGAAGCCAGAGGACGAGGGCCCGAAGGAGAACTAGTCCATAGCCCATCGCAATAAGTGCATAAGCCAAGGCTGGATGGCTTGCCATCAGAGTTTTGGCTTATGCATAAGGGCGAGGCGGGCGAAAAGTTTGGCTATTTTCGCTCGCCTGCACCGCTCGCAGTTTCTCTGCGCTTGCGCAGGATATGCAAATTCCAAAAGTGAAGCCCTGGCGAAGGCCAGCATAATAAATTTTGGGATATGCGTTTAAATTTTGGGATATAAAAAAACAGAAAAGGGATCCTTGCGGATCCCTTTTTTCATGCCGGA
>JAISWZ010000604.1 GCA_031270945.1 Clostridiales bacterium
ATTTGGGTTTTCAATGATATGCAGTGATTTGGATTAGCCCACTGATCCCATTAGTAAATTTCTCTTGTAGGCCATTTCATACGTTTCAAATCTTGGTTATTATAACACAGTCAATGTCTTGGCGCAAGTTTTTTTCTTGCCAATTTTGGCTAGTTATATTGATGAGACTGTAAATTTGGAAGTTTAATACTTGCAAGCGCCGTCTAGGACTTATCATATAAGGGCTTTTAGGGTTTTTAATCGATCTTTTGCAGAATTTTAGGAGATGCGAGTGCAAGCGCCAAGCGCTGCTTGGCCAGGCGCTGCCATGATCCCTGGCCCCCAGCGCCAAATAAAAAAGGCGAAACAGAGAAATCTCTGTCCCGCCTCTAACCTATTTACAGCCCTATAGCGCCAATAAGCCTTTTTACTATTGTCGCAAGTTCAGCTCTGGTTACAGTTGCCTTAGGATCAACGATGTTGCCAGTTCTGCCAGCTAGAATGCCGGCTTTCTGCAGGCTGGACACCGCTTCATAAGCGTAGCCGGAGATATTGCTTGCGTCAGCAAAGTTGACGTCATCGGATATTACGGGAAGATCAATGTTTATCAGCTGAATGTATCTGTACAGGATCACAGCCAGGTCTTCTCTGGTTATATTTGCGTTAGGGGCAAATGTATTATTTTCCACTCCAGAGAGAACTCCAACGCTGCTTCCCCATGCCACGTAAGGCGCGTAATACTCATTGCCGCTCATGTCGCCATAGTTCGAGACAGCGCTAAGGTTTATGCCTGTATTGCTCTGCAAGGCGATGCGGCCAATGATGGCTGCGAGCATTCCTCTTGAAGTTGGAAGAGAAGCCCCGAACTCATCATCTGAAACGCCTGCCATTATCTTGTTGAGATAGACTTCCTTTATGTCGTTATAATACGGAGAAGTTGGGGACACGTCTTTTGGAGACTTTGTCCAATCCAGCCTGTATCCGTAGAGGGTATTCCTGTCTTCAACAAAATTAAAGTCTTTGGATATCGACTTTTCTTTCCCGTCGCGAGAAACGATTGTATACTCGCCAGACGCCTTTATGGAAAGAGCGTCTGTCAGGATGAGAGAAGACTTTGGAACTATAGCCTTCACTCCGCTTCCTAGCGTTACGATTGAGCCGTTTCCTCCAGTAACTACCTGGCTGTCATAGATGGCAGTTCCGCCCACGAGCTTGATGGTTGTCTTTGAGTTTGGAATATAGGCGGTGGCTACGTCATCTATGGGAACTACTATATAAGCCTCTTTGACTTCAGAGTTTGAAGGAACGTCCACAGAAACTCCATTTGAGAACACTACCGTTGTATCGTTTTTCAAAACCTTGGTTCCATCGTCTTTTGTTGAAATGTTATCGCTTGTGATGCCTTCCAGTCCATTTGCTTTGACTGTCTCTGATGTCTTAGCTGGAGTTGGCACAGGTGATAAAGCCGGGGTGTAGGTGTACGATGGATGGTATTCATAACTGGGCAAGCGTACGAACCTAGCGACAACGGTCGAATCATAATACGGCATCATATAGGTTACTTCAGGCCCGATGTCCGTTGGCATCAATTCATCGTCAACAATCCACCTGTCAAATCTGTATCCTGGATCTGGTATAGCCCGCAATTCCAATACAAAGCCTTGTCTGTAAGAGCCAGATTCAGCGCCTTCTATATGGCCGCCGACTTCACTGCCTAAAACAAGATCATAATGGATTTGGAAAACCGGCACTGCTACCAGATCAAAGGTAAAGTCATCATTGTTCGTAACAAACACAACTATCTCTTCAGCCGTTTCAAAATCAGAAATATGCAAGCTTCCGCCGGAAGAAATGTATGTGTCTTCGTATTCATGTCCTTCTAAGTACCATTTTAGCGCGGCGGAGGTGGTCAAGGTCTCGAATTGGTATACGGAGCCTCTATACAGCAGTTCTGTCATGTTTTCTTCAATCATTTCCGCCCAGTCGTATGAAACGTCATCGTTGACAAATTTTTCTTCTTCAGAAACAATCGCGTCATCGATAACAGCTTCATCCGCGAAAACGCCGTGAACTGGCACGAGAACAAAAACAAGCAGACAGCTCAGAAACAGACTCACATATTTTTTAAGCATTCAACACCCCTTTGACAAAATTTTTAACTCTGCGCTATAATCCTGCGCAATTAATTTATCGTCACAGCCAACTTGATAGTTAGTGGTATATAAAGCAATAGTGATTGCAATATGGCATATTTGGCTTTTGCGTTTTGTTGCAAACGTCTTTGCGAATCCAAAAAAGCCCTGCCAGAGGCTCAGGGCTTCGCTTGGTTCCAGTCATAAGAGTTTGCGCCCGCTTGATAGCCCTGCGACGTTCCAGCCAAAGTAGGCTCCGCAGAAACCAGGGTAAGCAATGCCAAAGCAAACAAGACAAGTTTTGCCATTTCGCGCTTCATATGTCCTCCTTGGGCGTCAGGCCGCTCCAACAATAAGAATTTCTTAATCAGGCGCTTGCTATTATATCAGGCGGATGCCTAGCCTTTGTAAACTCAGTTTTTTTTGGCAGCTCGGTTGCTAGAGGAGTTTTTTAGGCAGCAAGATTAGCGAGACTGGAAGAATTAGCGAGACTGGAAGAATTAGCGAGTCTGAAAGGCTCAAATTTATTGTGTTATATCATCCCTAAAAGGTTAAACAAAAAGAAAGCACAAGACAATGCTCCTGCCTTCTTAACGCGCCACTATCCCTTGCTATTTTTATTCAAAAATCATGTCCAGATCTACAAGCTTCAAATTTACGTTTTTGCCAGCGACTTTGTTTAGTTATAATTGCGCCGCAGTAAATAAAAATAAGGCCTGAGACATGCTCAGGCCTTTGGTTTCCGCTCTAAAGAGCAACAGCCATACCCTTTCGGGACATTCCAGGAACTCACATTTCGCTTTCAACCCCCTTTCGGGGCGCCACACCTGGTCTCGGAATTAATGTTGGAATATGCGTTTACGATCTATGTTTGTACTGTTAGAGGCAACACGATTTCAAACCCCTTTCGGGCACGGCTTATGCCGAGGAGCGAAAAGAGCCATGCTTTCCGCTTGGCTCGCGCGGGAAGGATATTCTAAATGGCGAGAATTTTTATGCTTTCGTGACAAAGCAAAAAGTCCGATTTCAAACCCTTCTCGGGCACACCCATCTGTCTTATAATAATAACAAAATTATCGCAATCATAATGTCAAACCCCTCTCGGGCACCACGCCTTTGCATTTGCCATGTTTCAGCCTGCGTGTACAGTCATAATTAGAACCATTCGAGTCTTATACTGCGTACGATTCCAAAAATCCCAAGCATAAAAAGCCATACAACCTGCGCATCTTCGCACCCTTCAGCGCACGATCATTATAGCATAATAAAAAAATTTGCGCAAGCCCCTTTCAAATTAATATTGCTGTTTTTTGCTATACAATATTGCTTTTTCACGAACTTACACTCATTTTGTTGCTTTTAATGTCTGGAATATATGTGAAACTATGCCTTTTTGTAGCCGATATTCAAGTTTTCTTCAACACTGTGCATCATGGCACCCTGAATGCAAGCGCTTTACGCTGAATCATTCCATATGCTCGTTACGCGTTCCGATTTCGCGCTTGATAACTATTCCAAAATTATATTGTCATCTCATATTAATAAAACCATGTTGACAGCCACCCATAATAACTTATAATTAGGTAAAGTCATAAAATTTTAACATTGCATAGAATAGCGTTTACCCAATGTCAAGGGCAAATCGCCAAAGTCTTAAGAATGCCAAACGATGACTTTTTCTAAATCAATCGGAGGAGATCCACATGGCTGCAACCGGCAAAAGCATAAACCTGTTCTTGATGGATGGCGACCCCAGCGGGCGCATAAAATGCACACTCGCCAACTGGACAGGCGTGGCTTACAAAATCCCTCGCACAGAGTTGGACAAGTGCAAAGG
>JAISWZ010000617.1 GCA_031270945.1 Clostridiales bacterium
AGAATAGGTGATTCACAGGTTTCCAATGTTCCGGAAGCGGTCAAAGGCGTGAGCCCAGGATATCTAGGCAGCTCTTTAGGCCTTGCGGGCAGCGCCTCGGATGTCACCATATCCATGCCATCAGGAAGCGCCAACTACGGGTACCTGTTTGAAGACAACCCATCAGGTGTCTACGACTATTCTTTCGTCATAGAGATGCCTACAAGCACAGAGGGAGTATTTGCTGGAAAAGAGCCAGGAAGCGACGCCTTTTCGGACATATACGGATTGCACTTCGGAATCCCGGGAGCGCTTGAGGTAACCCTAAACCCCAGGAGCGCAGTAGAAGGATTTTTTGGAGTGAAGGTTGAAGGATCAAGCTATACCCCTAACTATACTACGTACATTGATGTTGAGGGCATAGGAAAAAGCTTCGCGCCCGCCTTGGGAGCGACGTTCGAAGTTAGCGGCGAGATAGACTTGGGGGGCAAGACTGTCTCAATATACTTCGATGACGTGCTGTATGCGCAAAATCTGCCCATACCCAAGGATGGCCCGATTGACGCGTTCACTTTCTTCACACCGGATACCTTGAATTATTATATCACAATTCAGGACTTCCAGATATCAAAAATCGAATCCAATCCATCAGCTTTAGGAAGCTGGTCTCTTAATGAACAGCTGAAAGGCCTGGCTTCTGGCTCAGTTCTGGGCAATTTGGCACTAGGCGATTTTGGAGCGTGGAATGGATCTTTTGTAGAAATGCTGGAAGAGACGGGAGAGAAAATTGCAAAGATTGAATATGGTGCAGGCGCTGGCTTTGGAATAAAGCTTTTTGAAAGCGGAAAAGGCGCTGGTACTTTTGTAGCTGAGTTTGACATAATGGAAGAATCTGCGCTTTCAAGCGCTGAAGCAACGGCTATGGGCGGCGCTTGGCTGGACTTGGGCTTTTACAATGGGCAGCCAGCGGATGGAAATTTCCCGTTTAAAGTGCTGATCAACTACAGCAACCAGGGAGACGGTCAAGCAAACAGGCAAGGCCCCCAATTTTGCCCGGAGTTCAGGGATCTAGCGCCACAAGTCTTCATGAACGACCATGAATGGTATCATGTCATTATAACAAGGGATTACGTCTCTGGCATAGACATAGTAGACGTCTATGATCCCATAATGGCGAGAATTGGCCACTTTGAGCGCTTGTTCGCAGATGGCGGCAAAAGCGATGAGGTCGAAGGGTTTGCCATTTTCAGCGTAAACGCCACCAATGCATTTTACATCAAAAATGCGGAAATCGCATACAGTGAACCTCCAGACGCGCCAACACTTTTGTCTCCCGTTGATCTTGCTCCTAGCGCGGCGCTTCGTACCTACTTCAAATGGTCACCGTCAGACGCTATGGAATACAGGCTGCAAATATCAGAAGACCAGGATTTTTCAAAGCTAAAACTGGATAAGCCCCTGGGTTTGTCTTTGGAATGCGAGCTCTCGGAATCTGAAGCCCTTTCCCCAAGAACCAACTACTGGTGGAGAGTTGTCGCAGTAAAAGCGGATGGCGAGCATGCAAGCGATGCCTGGTCTTTCATGACTGACTTCGCTGTGCCAGAAGACGGTGTTTATGAAGCTGGACTATATGGCTTGATCCCTGGCGATTGGGATGGATGGGATCAGGAATATAAAGATTTGTATGGCGCGAACTACTATATAGATATTCCAATGAGAAACGCCGAGATTATACAGTCTCTGCTTGACAAGGCAGTGGCCAGGGCAGAAGTTACAGAGTCCAATCCGGAGGGCTATACCACAGTGTTGCTCCCGCCTGGGATTTACTGCGTTGGCGCGGATGTTATGAAGAGAAGCCAAAGCGCGCTGCGGATCAAGTATGACTACACAGTATTGAAAGGCTCGGGAGATCCTGAGGGAGTCGGATCAGCGTCTCTTGAAAATGGAGGAACTGTAATAAAAACACCCTTCCAGTACATGCAGGGCCCAGGAGTTGGAGATTACCGCGTCACGGCTGTAGCTATTGATGGAGGAGAGTTTGGATCTTCAGATGCCAGGGATCATGTAAGGATCGAAAACTTTGAGCTGGACGGAGGCTCACACTGGACTGGAGATTATAACTGGGACAGCAGCTATGGCGGCGCGGGATACAACGGCTATGACTTTGGCTGGGACGTGACCAGCCATGGCATAGTGATCAATGTAGACCGGCTGGTAGATCATGTCTATATTAACCACATGTACGTTCATTCTTATCGAGGAGAAATGATGTATATCGGAGGCCATGCCACTGGGTATTTGGAGGTAAGCTTCAGCAAAGTAGGAGACACGAACGCTTCCACCAACAACCTGGATGGCAACGCTTATTACGACCATGACAACCAATGGGGGCTGGAGGACTACAACAGCCGTTTCTGGATGGAATTCTCACCTAGGCAATGCAGTCCGGGGGACAGCTATGAGTGGCTTCCTTTGCCTGATTATGCGCCACAGGAGATGAAGGACGCTTTTGAAGAAGGGAAGTCCATCTCTTACTTTACGAGAAACAGGTACCTGAACGCTGACTATACCAAGGCTTCAACCATAGCCATTGCGCAAGCCATGAACGATTCGACCTACATGCATTTTGTTGACAACACCTTTGACAACAGCGGGGTTGAAGAAAACTACAAAAAGAGCCCTTATTACTCGATGGATGAAGAGGAATTCACCAGGCTGAAGGAATTGTCCAATGATGGCTTGACATACAGCGACGCCAATACCAAAAACTCGATCTTCCAGATGGCAGGGGGAGCGTTTGGAGATGGCGGAGGCCTTTTCATCAAGGAAAATAAAGTCATCGAGCATCATGGCGCCTTTTTCGACTACAACAACGGCGGCCCCACTGGCGAAAACATCTGGTTTGTCAGAAGCGGCAACATCACTGTGGAAGGCAACGAGGGCACAATAGGAGCTTCTGGCGCTCCGATCTTTGGCTTCACTGGAAGCTGGCCTCCCTACCTGATGCATACGGATCACGTGTCAATCAAAGGCAACAAGTTCACAGCCGCCGAGAGCGGAGTCATATCAGTTCTTGTAAGCGGGCCTAACGACTACGGAATCGGAGAGAGCTTTACAATCGGATGGTGGGGCGACTTCGTTGCCGGCCAGCCAATAAATGAGTCCAATGTCAATAACGACAGCCTTCATCCACTGTCTGTAAACCCCTATGTCCCCTATGACAATGGCCCGGAGCTTGTTTATGGAATGTCGGCTTACCTTGGGGATTCGATTGAGATATCAGGCAATGAGTTCACGAACGCGCAAGCGCCTAAATCCTACTTTAAGTTCTGGGGCTTGATGCCTCTTTTTAAAGACAATTCCTACATCGGCGCAAATAGCGCACCAGTTGAGACAAGCGCTCAAAGTCCTGAGATCAAGTCGGTTTGCGAGGAGATCCTGGTAAAGGCCCTTGATGCCCATGAAGCGGAATTGTTCGCAAGCGATGAAGCGGGCAGGTCATACCGAGATGGGCAACCCCTGCTTATCACGCTTGATTCTGGATCAGCGGAGCTGGCTTTTGTCCAAACTGGAGCAGGATATGTTGCAGATAGGGCCTTTGCGCTAAAAGCTGGGGAGTCCGCAAAGTTTGTGTTTGATTCGGAAAAGGGGCTATGGGTAAATACTGAGGCACCTGAGAAAGTTCCTGATAAAGATCCTGAGAAAGCTCCTGATGTCAAAGCGAGTCCGGTTTCTGGCGCGTATTCCTCGCCGCTGCTGGTAGAGCTTGAAAGCGACGCTGGCGAGATCTGGTATACCACTGATGGCTCGGATCCAAGAACCAGCGATAAAAGGGAGAAGTATGCATCGGCAATAACCATTGCCCTCCCTGCAACCATAAAGGCATACGCTTCACAGGCAGACATGATAGATGGCGAGATTTCGGAATTCAATTACACTCTTATTGAGACGCCAGCGCCAGTGTTTAGCTTGTCGCCTTCTGAGCTAAGCCCGTCTTCCGTCGTTTATGGGTATGTCCCAGAAGAGAACACTTTCGAGCTTTCATTCGCAGGAAGCCAAACCATTGAAGACTTGGTCTTTTACTTTGAAGGCGAGGCCTTTGATGCATCTGATGCTGATGTTGTGGCAGGTAGCGGAGCAGACGGCTCTTTAGATGCCTTTAAGGAAGGCGATAAGGCTCACATACGAGTTGCCCCGAAAGCGGGACTTGACACTGGACTATACACTGGGCGGCTGATTTATGAAAGCCAGGGTGCCAAAACTGCTCTTGATATTTCATTTCTGGTAGCGCCAGCTGACATTTCGGGTCTTTCAATCCAGCCAATTCAGCCAGCAAGGCGCACTGGATCGCCCATAGAGCCGGAAGTCTTGATATCCGGTCTTGAGCTAGGAGTAGACTTTACGGTTTCCTATCTCGATAATGTTAATGTTGGAACAGCGACTGTCATAGCGACAGGCATAGGCAACTACACGGGAACCATAGAGGCGTTCTTTGACATAGTAGCTGAAACGGCAACCGATTATTTCCCCAGCTACTACGCGCCGTATTACGCGCAAGCGCCATCTCCGACTCCGGTTCCGAAAGTTTCAGCGATACCAGGCTTTTATGCGACATCAGCAGACGTAGTGACGAATCTCGCCTTGGAACTTTACAAAGCGAAACTATTTGTCGGCATAGGCCTGGACGCTTCTGGGAAACCCGTTTTTGAGCTTGAAAGGCCGCTTACTAGGCTTGAGGCTATTGTGATTGTCCTTCGCCTGCTGGGACTCGAGAAGGCGGCTAACGAATCTCTCTACAAGAACCCCTTTAGCGATGTGCCCGCGTGGGGTGATCGAGCGGCTGCTTACGCGTTCAGAGCGGGGATCACTGTTGGAGTAGACGAGGAGCATACGCTCCTGGCATCCGACAGGCTGGTTACAGCTCAAGAGTTCACAGCTTTCCTTTTGAGGGCGCTGGGCTACTCTGAGGCGTCTGGAGATTTTGATTATCAAAACGCGCTTGGCAAGTCAGTGAAAGTTGGGATGTTCGCGCAATCTGAGCTGGACGCTTTCGCAAAAGACGCGTCTTTCCTGCGGGCCGAAGCCGTCATTTCCATGGTTGACGCCTTGAGAACCAGTGTCAAAGGCGGAGGAACGCTTCTTATAGACAAGTTGGCCGATCAGGTTGGGAAAGCTGTTGCAGAATCGCTGGTGAAAAACTCGAGTGCTTTATACAGGCCTGGGCGCTGATCTTAGAGATAAAAAATATGATTCTGCGTCAAAGCCTTGTTTTTAAAGCTTTGACGGAGTTTTTTAAGCAAAATCGCAACATGTTAATTTAGTGCATATCCCAAAATTCCGAAATGGCACCGAAAAAATCCTGGCGAATGCTTCAACTAGTTTGCTCGGGCTTCTGCGAGCAAACATCCGGATTTTTCCGGTGCCTCGGATATAATTTTGGGATATGCTCTTATTGTTAGCCAGGGGGCGCTGAACATCCGGTTCTTCCGCAAGTTCACGGAAGCTAAATGAAATGTAAAAATGTTGAGATTTTTTCCGAACGGATCGCCTTTTTCTTTTATAAATCGCATTTTTTAAGATCAATCTTTTGGACTACCGATTACATTAATATCCATTTGCCTCTCAAAAGCCAATTATTTAACAGCAACCTGGAATTCAAATTCCAGGTTGCTGTTTTTGTGGTTGGCGCTCTCGTGCAAAGAGACAGTGATTCCAAGGGCAATGGAAATGGTGCAGGATCAAGCCTGAAGAATGCAGCCCGGAATTTTGATTCCGGGCTGTATTTAAATAACTTTGTATTCGCAAGAAGACTGG
>JAISWZ010000626.1 GCA_031270945.1 Clostridiales bacterium
GCGGAAGTGGATTGAAGCCGAAGCTTTTTCATTTTTGCGTCAGAGCAAAACTTGCGTTATGCCAGTGAGCGAAAAGAACTGAATATTTAATTAAATCCGGTCTTTGTTCCTTGATGAAAACAAAGAATGAATTTGCGGATGTTTTCGCTCGCAGGTATAAAGGCTAGTCATAATTATATCTTATTTAAGGCTTGACAAAACGTTACTGAAATTTGGGCCAAACGCTGCAAATTGTTTTAGTGCATAAGCAAAAGTCCTGGCGAATGCCTCAACATCGGGCTTTTCAAGCCCAAGAATTAATTTAGGATATGCTCTAAGGCAAAAGCCTGAAAAAGGCCAAGTGCTGAGCGCTTGGCCTTTTTGCCCGTACGACTGTTAGCGCCTGATGGATTGAAACAGCCTGGCTTAGTGCATATCCAATATTTATGAGATGGCCCATCCCAGAGGATACGATCCGCTAACAGTGAATCCATATGGCGTCTTGAGAGCGTCTTGGCTGAAAGTGAAGTCCCCATAGATGTTCCTGTCCTCAAAAATAGCGACAGTATTCTCTATTGCTGAAGAGGTATTGTCAGTTATAGCCGAAAAGAAAACCACCCTGTTAGCAGGGCTAAGGTATCTGGGGAATGTGGCGACTGAGTAAAACAACTCTTCTGATTCCATCGCTTCGGAGAACTCAAACTTCAAGCTGAATCTGACCTCGTAGCCATCGCACTTGAAAAAGGAGTTCGGCAAAAGCGAGAAGGGGGAGCTAACTTGGATTTTCTCCTTGAAGTCCTTCCAGTTGTGCCTTTGCCAGGCTATCAGGTCTTCAGCTGTTTCAATGCTTTCCCACATGGGGGCTACTCTTAAGAGCGCTTCATATACGGCAGCGGAGCTTGGCACTTCGGTGTCTGTGCTTGACGCAGATATCTTGGTTGTAAAGGAGATGCCTGAATCCTTGACTTCGCCGTCTGCCTTGGCGTATATGAAATGCCCCTCAACCAAGTTTTCGGGAATTGCTATGCCAGCTGGCGGAACAAAGAGACCGTCAGGATTTACCTGAATTGAATTGTCTTCAGGATCCAAAACGGCGCTTGCCACAAGCTTGCCTTCTACAATGCTAAAAACTATGGAGCCCCCGGAGTCCTCGCTTACGTTGAACAAGTCTGAGCTTCCGTAGCTGAGTTCTTCCAAGATGATCTCGTGAGTGTCTGACGTGAAGTACAAAGTGCTGGGATCCTTTGTTTCAAGCGCGTCATACGCATCGCGCGTGATGCCTTTCCAAAACCTTACCAGGTTCTTCATGGTGAAGCCTCCAAACTGATGCCAGTGAGCGAAAAGAGCGCGATTGGGTTTTCGCTTGCGAGAAGAAAAGGTTTCTGCTTTTCACTCACTGGCCTAAATCTAAGCTTTTAATGCATATCCCAAAATTTCGCAAAGGTGCCTGAAAAGTCAAGCAATGCTTCAACGCCGGACTTTTCCAGTCTTCTTTAACGTTGCCAATGCCCTTTAGGCAGAAGGCGCTGCTGGAATCGTTTGAGGATACAGAAGATAGTACATGTGAGACACTACCATGATTTTGGTGCCCGCGCTGCTGTTGATATCCTGCTCAAGCGTTATATTCCCATCACTTACTCTGAGCGCTCCCGTACCCATGTATTCTATGGATTCTTCTGATTCTTCACCGGCTGGTGTTATGAAGAAAAAGGTAGCCGGAAACCGTGGATTGTTTTTGGCGCCCAAAGTAGTTGCAGGCACTGACGCAATGATGGTATCTTTGAGAAACGGGTTGACATTGTACACCACTTCCAGGTAAATCTTGGCCCAGACGGAATTGCTCATGAAAGTGGTGCTTCCCGTATCTGTTACGTTTGCGGCAAAGGTCAAAGAAGACATCTGGCTTTCCCATGGCGTCTGGCCGCCTGCGGCAAGAGCGTCCTCATTGGCGCCGTCCCAAAGGAGCGCCAGCTCGTTTAGCGAGTCGTAAACAGCCTTTGCAGAAGGTATGCTGTTCGGGTTGTTATCGAGGGTTGTCACGAGAGCGCGTTGTGAGTCTGCGAGCTCTCCCGCCCCGCCTACTACGACAAAGTTGTTTTCATGAGGGTTATCTATCGGCTGGGAGCCTTGAGGCGGTGCCCAGAGGCCATTTACGGTTGTGAGAGAGTTGCCCTCATCCATTGACAAAATGAAGTTTCCGGAAAGACCCGAAGTAGTGTCAATCGTTACGGAAGTGCTGTCGGCTACGCCTAGATCCCTGCCGCCGTACTCCACGCTGCCCAGGTAGATCTTTTGCGTGTCGGAAATGAAGTAAAGCGTTTCATCGCTTTTTGGCTCTAAGCTTTGGAACTCATCGAATGTGAGCTCCTTTTTGAATCTGACCAAGCCCATGAAACAAGCCTCCAAACACCAGCTATTGGGGTAAGATTTTTATCGTTGCCCGCCTTTGAAGCCAGGCGGGCCGATCTGCTGGCGATAAATATATCCTAAATATAAAGCGTCGCCTTGACTTTGCGAAAAAAGCTGAGCTTTTCGAAGCGCTGGCTTTTCGTGCCGCAAGAGTGAATTTGTAATTTTTACTCGCGAACTTAATTCAAGATTTTACAGCAAGGACTCCGCCAGGGCCTTAAAATCAAAGAATCTTGCGCAAGACATTTGGTTTTCTGGCCGATGGCTGTTGCGTCAGGACTAAGTGCATATCCCAAAATTTATTTTATGGCTTGTAAAAGTCACGCGTTAAAGCATCGAGATGACTTTTACTGCGCAACTATAGGAATTTTGGGATATGCACTAATTGATTGAATATCTGCCGCTGCAAACCACATAAGCTTCAGAGGTGTACACTGCGCTACACTTTGTGCCTACCTTGACAGCGCCTGTTTCGTCAAAGATTAGCGAACCGCCGATGTCAGATATCGACGT
Organism: Clostridiales bacterium; assembly: GCA_031270945.1. Classification (GTDB taxonomy): domain Bacteria; phylum Bacillota; class Clostridia; order Lachnospirales; family WQUN01; genus JAISWZ01. The sequence continues at coordinate 2,902 of JAISWZ010000626.1, forward strand.
TGATGGGTCTTGGCGGCTGTATCCGCTAGCGGAGAAAGTGATCTCACTTGTTGGCGCTATTTTTTGGGGAATAGAGCAGATCGTCGAGAGAGGCGCAATGAAGCTCGACTGCGTTACCCAAGCGCCGATTTCCAAGCACAGGTTAAAGACAACTTCATGGCCGTCTGAATACAACTGGTTGAAGTCCGCGTTTGCCTGGACATTCTCCGAAGCGGTTATGAGGGCGCTGTAGTCGAGCCACTGGCGCTCTTCGTTTTCCTGCGGCAATATTGCGTCATTGAGAGAGGTTGAGTTCCAAACCGGCGCAACCTTGGCTATGGCGCTGTAGACCGCGTTTGCTGTAGGCACAGTCCAGTCTGTGCTGGTGTTGGTTACCATTTCGGAAAGGCGGAGCCTGGAGGTTACAATCTCGTCTTCCCGAACCTGGACTAGCTCGTTTGTCTCGCCATCTTCGATTAGCCTGACGCTGGCTGGAGGCGCGTACAAGCCGTCAGCCCTTAACTCAAGAGCATTCACCACATCCCCTGATATGAAGGCTTGCGCAGTCAGCGCTGAGTTGACAATCGACAAGGAGATGGTCTCAGAGTCCTCGAAAAGTATGTCTGTTCCGCCGTATGCAGTGTCGCCAACATATATCCTATGTGTGTCGTTGATGAAGTAAATGGTATCTGGATCCTTCTCGGTCAAAGCCAAGAAGTCTTCGTAGTTCAGGTCTTTTCTGAAAATCACCAAGCCCATGAAAGAGCCCCTCCCAACGTTGACGTACGAATAACAGTTTGCGAAAAGCGCAATGATGCCTTGATTTCTGCTTTAAATGCTAAGCAAAAATATTTGTCTTAAATCTAAGTGCACCAAAAATCCCCAATAGTGACATGAAAGTCTCATGAGCAAAGCATTCCAAGCCATAAAACAAGTTTTGGGAGATGCCCCAAGCCATACTGATGGTTAGTTAGTATGAATGCTTAGTGCATATCCCAAAATTAATTCCATGGCACCGAAAAAGTCACGCGTTAAAGCATCGCGATGACTTTTTCGGCGCCTTAACGGAATTTTGGGATATGCACTTAGTGATCGCGCTTAAAACATATGCAAAATATATGCATATATTCCGCTTACGAACGGCACTGAGCCGAAGTATAAGCGCAGATCATTTTGCTCCCGAAACTTGGCTTACAGACTAGTCATGTTTATATCTTATTTAGGGCTTGACAAAATGTTACTGGGATTTGGACCGGGCGTACAAATTGTTTTAAGTGCTTATCCCAAAATGCATGCCCAGGGGCGATGACCTCTCGCTTAGAAAATTATAAAAAAGGCCAAGCGCGGAGCGCTTGGCTATAATAACGAGCGAAGGGTGCATTAAAGGCGTGTTCGCTGCCCGATGCGAATGATCGCTCGGCTTGCTTACGAATAGACGGTCAGATCTCGCCCTTGACGCAACTGTCCCTGTAGGTTTGAGGAGTTACTCCGTATTTCCTGTTGAAGACCTTGATGAAGTATCTTAAAGAGCCAAAAGCCAGGTAATCGCTTATCTCTGCAATCGAAAGGGAGCTTTTTTCAAGCATTTCGCAAGCCTCCTCAAGCTTTCTCCTGTTTACGAAGCTGATGAATGTTTCGCCCGTGTTATCCTTGAAAAGTTTTGAGAGGTAGTTGGGATGAACTTCGGAGTACTCTGCGGCTTCTGTAAGGATAACAGCGCTACGCAGGTTGTTCTCGATGTATTCAAGCGCCCTCATTATAGGTTCGGGGTAGGCGTCCTCAGCCAGCTTCCTTCTCACCAGCTGGGCGAAATGCATAGGCGCTTCGCGCAGGTAATCCATTATCACCGGCTGCTCAGATTCCGTGTCTGCGGCCCTGATATACAAGTCAGCCAGCTCAAACGCCTTTGACACAGCCACTCCTCCCTCTATGGCACAGTGTGTTAAAAGCGTAACAACCGCAGTCAGATCATGCTTTCTGCTTCGAATAAAGCTTGACGGCAGATGGCATCTGGAGGCAAAACTTAAAGCGCTGTTTGACAATCCATCCAGATCCCCCCTTTTAACCATCTCCAATATCTCAAGCTCCTTTTCGTAGAGTTCGCAAAGCGTTGGATCTTCGCGTTTCCTCATCTTCATCTCGGGCAGTTTCTTTTCTACAAGAAAATGCATCCGTTTATCCCCCCTGCGTCTTGAGTTAGAGCT
>JAISWZ010000677.1 GCA_031270945.1 Clostridiales bacterium
TTATTGCTCTTCTCGTCTCCGCTACCCATCTATCCCGCCCTCCTTTGGCAAACCCCTCAGTTTTCCCACCGCCAGCAGCAAAAGCGGGAGGCCGTACATGAAAGCGATGCCAAATGTCAGGTATAGCTTGTCTATCAAAGGCGTGGCCTGGGAGGCGTTCTTCATGGATAGGGCCGCTATGGCAACCAGCAGGGAGCTGGCGATTATATAGTAAATGTGCTTGCCCTTGCCAAAAACATCCTTTAATAGAATTGAAGAAAAGAATAGGCAGGAGTTCATGATCACAAAGTTTGAGAGTATCCAAAAGCTGAGCATCAGGGCGTCCTGCCTTTCGATAAAGGATCCCGGAAGCTCCACCAGATCCATTACGTCAAGCACTGGCCAGAGGTGCCTCTGCACGTCAAAAGGCCCAAACTTGGCCAAAGTGATGACAGTCGTGGCAAGCATCAGCGCTCCGGTGAAAAGTATCGCTCCGTTTATCCCCTTTCGCACAGACTTCGGCCTATTGGCGAAGGGATGGGCAATAAGAAGAAGCTCCAGGCATGAAAAGGCGGAACCAAGCTTGAACGCGCCAGTGATTACGTTTTTCGGGCTTTCAGTGAACACGGGCATTAGGTTGCTGAAGTCAACATCTCTTAATGCCAGGACGAATATGAGTATAAGCGGCAAAAAGATGATCGGAAACAGGATCTGCGCGATCCGGGCCCTGGCCTCATACCCTTTTGAAGCCGCGTACGCGCTGACAGCGGACATGGCGATGACTATAGCCAGAAACGGAGTTCGAGGAAGCATGTTTTCCCGCACGATCTCGCCAAAAACCCGAAGCTCCAGCGCGCAGTTGGCCATGAGCTTGAGCGCGAAAATGATCCCTATTACCTTAGCCACGGGCTTTGACAGTATGGTCTCCATGCAGGAGACAAAGGATTTTGACGGGTGCAGGTGCCCAACCGACGCCATTATGTGTGTGGCCAAAAGCGCCAAAAGCGTTATAAGAATTATTATGATCCATCCGTCAGCTCCCGCGTATTCAGCCGCCCGACGCGGCAACGCGATCACCCCGGTCCCAAAGATGTCTATGATCGCAAGGGTCTGCATCTGCCTGACACTTATCTTGTCATTTCGAGAGAACATCCTTATTCTCCTCCCCCACTCTTGTAGCATGCCCAGGCCTGGCGAATATAGGCCTCTTTTTCATCATGAAGAGGGGAACGCGAAACAGCGTGTCCTTCATGTCGGAATATCCGTTGACATCCCCGCTGACAAAGGGGAACAGGTAAGGAAGCCCAAAGCTCTGCAGGCATGACAGATGGACAAGCGAGATCAGTATCCCAAGCCAAAAGCCCAAAAGCCCAAGAACTGCTGAGCAAAAGAGCACTAGGTACTTGGTCAGCCTAAGCCCAGCCACCAGGGAAACATGGGGCACGGTAAAGCTGGATATCCCGGCTAGAGCCACAACTATCACAACTATTGGGCTGACCAGCCCAGCCTCGACAGCCGCCTGCCCTATTATCAGCCCTCCTACTATCCCTATGGTGTTGCCGATTGGCCCAGGAAGCCGAAGCCCCGCTTCCCGCAAAAGCTCCAGCGACAGATCCATCAGCAAAATTTCCACAACTCCAGGAAACGGCACCGCTTGCCTGGCCCCGGCCATCTTAAATATCAGCAGCATAGGAATCATTGAAGGATGAAAGCAAGCCACAGCAATGTACAGCCCCGGCAGGCATACGGCCAGAAACGCCGCAACGAACCGCAAAAACCTGGTGAAGGACATTATTGTCCAGTGCTCGTAGTAGTCGTCAACCGCCTGAAAGAAGGTGTTCATTGTAGCTGGCACTATCAATACGTAAGGGGAGTTGTCTGCTACTATCACGACTCTCCCCTCAAGGATCGCGGCAGAAGCCGTATCCGGCCTCTCTGTAGTCTGCGATTGCGGATATGGGGTAACCCAGTCGTCCCCGATTAACTGCTCGATGTACCCCACATCGAGCAGCCCGTCTATGTCTATGGCTTCCAGCCTCTTCTTGGCCTCATGCACAACCGATGGCCTTGCTACATCCTCCAGGTACATGAGAGCGATGCTTGTCTTCGTCCTTCGCCCCAGCGCCATTTGATCTATCTTCAGTTTCGTGTCCTTGATCCTTCGCCTTATCAGCATCGTGTTCATCCGGAATGACTCGGTGAACGCGTCTTTCGCCCCTTGGACAGACACTTCCGAGTCTGTCGTGCCTATTCCCCGGTTAGGCCATCCCTTGGTTGAAACCGCCAGAGCCCTGTCGCATCCCTCAGCGAACAAAAGCGTGTCTCCGTTTAAGGCAGCCTCAGCCGCCTCCTCAATGGTCTCAGCGACAGTCATGTCAGCCGTGGCCACTTTGTCCCTGAGAATGTCAAATACATCCTCTCCTGGAGGCACCTCTTTCAGGAACACCAGCAATTGCTTTATGACCAGGTTGTCCAAAAGCTCCCTGTTTACCAGCATGTCCAGATATGCGATGTAACAGTTTATCTCCTTTGAAGTCCCCGCCGGAAACCTTCTTTTGACCAGATCTCCGCTTCCCTCAAAGACTTTCTCAAAGTCCCTGATGTTTGTCTCCAAGTCCGTTGTCATGTCACTTCTCCTTGGCGCTAAAGATCTGCGAAGCCAAAAAACTGAACAGCATTGCCGCCCCGACTCCAGCCGCCATGCTCTTGAATCCTCCCGTCAGGACTCCGATAAACCCGTTCTCGTCTATCTCTTTCTTGACCCCTTTGGCCAAAGCGTTCCCGAATCCAGGAAGCGGAACGCTAGCTCCAGCGCCAGCGAACTCCACAAGCTTCTCATACCACCCAAGCCCGCCCAACAGGCAGCCTGCCACAACGAACAGAACAAGTATCCTGGCCGAGGTCAGCCTGGTCTTGTCCAAAAGGATTTGGCCTACAACGCAAATGAGGCCTCCAACAACAAACGCCTTGAGATAGTCCACAAGATCCCTCTTTAGTGAAGAAAAATTGGTTTTGGTTTTTGGTTATTTTGTTTTTGTTTTTGTTTTTTTTTGTTTTGGTTTTGGTTTTTTTGTTTTTGTTTTTTTTATTATTTTTTTATTTTTTTATTTTTTTATTATTTTTTATTTTTTATTGACTTTCTATCGCGATAGCGTGCGCTATCGCTGGAATGCTCTCCCCCTGCTGGCTTGTCATGCTGTTCATCAGCGCCCCCGTAGGAATAAATAGCATCCTTCTTATCACGCCCTCCTTCAGCCTTGGATAAAAGTAGCTGGCAAAGGTCACAGCCGAGCAAGCGGGGCCGCTTCCTCCCGCGTGGGTGTCCTGGGTTTCGTTGTCAAATATCATGACCCCGCAGTCCGTGGCCCGATCTCCCAAAGGCAGTTCCCGCTCTTCCATCAGCCTCTTCAAGATTTCAAGCCCGTACCGCCCTAGATCCCCAGTGGCGATTGCGTCGTAGTAATCCGGAGTGATTTTTAGATCCTGAAAGTGCCGCACCAGCACGTCAGCGGCCGCAGGCGCCATCGCCGCCCCCATGTTGTTCGCGTCCCTGATTCCCATGTCTATTATCTTTCCAGCAGTAGCCGCAGTTATTCCAGGCCCCTCTCCCTCTGAGCTTATGACCATGCAGCCGTCTCCTGTAACAGTCCAGGAGGACGTCAAAGGCCTCTGCACCCCGAGTTCCAGCGGGAACCGAAAAGTCCGCTCAGCGGCGCAAAAGTGGCTTGAGGCAGATATCGCTACGTTGTCCGCGCATTCTCCGTCAACTAGCATGGCACCAAGAGCCAATGCTTCTCCTATGGTGCTGCAAGCGCCAAACAGCCCGAAGAAAGGCCGCTCGAAGCTTCTTACCCCAAATGTGCTTCCGATGCTCTGGTTCAAAAGATCCCCGGCCAGGATGTACTGGATGTCCTTGATCTCAAGCCCAGCTCTCTTCACGGCCAGATCTATCCCCTGCCTGGCAAAGTCGCTTTCGGCCTTCTCCCAGCTCTGGGTTCCTGCCATCATATCCGGTTCCACTTTGTCAAAAAGTTGCCCTAGAGGCCCTTCACCCTCTTTGGGTCCCACAACGCTTGCCACAGCCGTTATGGCTGGCCTTGACTCAAAGCGGATTGTTTGCTCGCCTATGTGGTGGCGCATCTAATCCCCTCATTTCAGAAAATAGTAAAATAGACCTACAACCATCGAAGCCAAGCAGCCGTATACGATTACCGGCCCTGCTACAGTGAACATCTTTGCGCCTATGCCCATGACCAGCCCTTCCCGCTTGAACTCGATGGCAGGAGATGACATGGCGTTTGCAAACCCTGTTATGGGCACGAATGATCCCGCCCCGGCCAGCTTCCCGAACTTGTCGAATACCCCTAGGCCGGTGAAAAGCACTGTCAAAAAGATCAGCGTCACCGCCGTCAGGGCCCCAGCCGTCTCTTTTGATCCCGTATAGGACAGGTACGTGTTGCTCAAGAATTGGCCAAACGCGCAAACCGCGCCGCCGCAAAGAAATGCCCGCAAGCAGTCAGTCGCGATCTTGCTCTTGGGAGAGTAAATTTCTACCATGTCCTGATATTGCTTCTTCGCCTTCTCAGAACTTTCCATAAAGACCTCCTGTGTCCTGATATTGCTTCTCGCCTTTTCAGAACTTTCTCAAAAAACTTAATCCGGAAGAAAAAACCCCGGCACAACGTAATACGCGAGGGATCCCGCCAGCTTCCCTATGGCAATAGCCAGTATGAACAAGAACAGCCCCTGCTCCAGCCTCATCCTTCGCGTAAGTATGGGTATCACGTTTATGACCTCAGCTATGGATACAGCCATGCATCCGTAGAATATGCCAATGCAGAAGGCGATCACAACTCCCAGCACTTTGGGTATGGGAACCGGGAACTCGAAGAATCCCCATACCGTTCCGAATACTCCTCCGATAACTATCGCCTGCTCATAAATGTGAATGCTTTTCTCTGTCCCCGTCTTTCCAGCTAGCCTAGGTATTACTCCAAGAACAGAGATGAAAGCGAATACAGCTCCGGATATGACCGCCCCAGATCCGAAGCCTAGCAGGATCACCAGAATCGTCTTAATAACGCGCATAAAGCAGCTCCATAAATTTTTTAATATTAGCATTTTTTAGCAATTTCTTTCAGCTAAAAAAGACTGCAAAAAAGCAAGCGATTATTTCAAGCCATGGCTCTCCCCCATCTCCTTCTCGCTGGGGTTCTGCTTGTCCTTGTCGCTTAACAGCTCTACTATTGTCTCAGTTACGTCGTGATCGTACAGAGTCATTTCTACATCTATAGGGGTAGGGTCGTCCATGATTTTCTTTCCGAAGAAGTGATTGAAAAATATGATTATTCCAGAGGCCAAGCCGATTGAGTATGAAACGTAGATAAGAACAGGCTTCTCCGTCTCTTCCCCGAAGAAGAGCCGGTGGTAGTTTTTGAATATCTGCGGGATCTGCGCGTCTGTATGAAAGCTCATTATAGCCGTCGCAGATCCAGCCATAAGCACGAGAGAGACGAATCCGATAAGAATTACCTTAATCACAGGGTTTTGCTTCTTCAGCTGGGGATTGTACGCGATCACCGTGCTCTTCGCTCCGACGTTGTTTATCGTTGCATCCGGCGCTACCTTCTGTATCAGCCTAATAATGTCCGTAATGTCTATGAGATAGTTTCTTTCCTTCTCCGCCTCAATCCTGACCACTTCCAGCTTCTTCAGCTTTTCCAAGATTTTTGTTGGCGCCACTATCTCGCAGATGTCATCTAGCTTTACCACTTTCTTCTCGTTTTCCGCCACTTTCTCAGACGGCTTTATATATACGTCCATCTCAGCACCTCGCGCCCGTTTCACGGGCGCGATCCGACACAAATATTGCCTCGGTGTCGTCGGTTTCTGACTCTTCTATCCCCATAGCCAAGAAAGTCACAGGAGCGGTTGAAACAAACGTTGCCCTGTAGCTCTTTTCTTGGGTGCGGAATACCGTTAGCCACAGAGTCAACGCTACAGCAACCATGACGACGATTGCGGCAATGATCAGTATCGTCATCTTCTGCGTTTTACGGCTAACGCCTGATTTATGCGTCATATGCAGCTTCCTTTCAGCGCGGCCCCTTTGGCTTGATCGCAAGAGACCAGTGATATTCTGCGCGTTCCAAGTATATTTTCGGCTTAAAGCCTTGATTTTATACACTTTTAGTTATTAATCCGGATAGCAAGCTTCACTGATTTTCGACTTGTTTTAGGGGTGGGGGGAGTTTAGGATAGGAGGGAGGATGATGGAGGGAGGAGTAGGATGGATTGGGAGGGAGGGAGGGAGGGAGGGAGGGAGGGAGGGAGGGAGGATGAGTAGGATAAAAGGAGCGGGATGGATTAGGATAGATCAGAAGGGGAGTAAATGGTTTAAGGCCGGATACAGGATGACTATTCCGCAAGAACAATGCAGAGACAAGCCTTATGTTTAAGCCGTTTGCTTTTTTCTTGAAGGCTGTTATGGCAGAATCAAGGGCTAAATTGGGATAAAATAAATAGCCGCTCCCGAAGGAGCGGCTATTAGCGTTACTTTTTGTTATTTATAGGATGATTCGAGGTGAAGCTGGGGTATTTTTGAGCGCCTTGATCTCACATGCGGAGTAATGGCGCGAGGGGTGTTTGAACGGAAGCGGAAGCTGCGGGTGGGGGTAGGATATGTGTCTTTGAACGTGTAATCTGTATCACTATCATCCGTAGCTGTTCTGCCCTCGGTAGTGCTATTTTTGTAATTGACTGCCTTTATTATGCTGCCAGCCAATTCATAAAGTTCTACGTTTTGTGAAACACTGTCTTTGACGCCTGCGAAGGCTGTTCCAGATACATTGTCTTTGATCTTGTCAAATACAACTCTAGACAAGGACGCTGGGGTTGTAGATGACCATGTGGTTGTTGATTCACCAAAACCAAAGGCGCTTAAAGCAGAGCTAGTTGCACTTCCTGGTGTAACATTTATGAAGAAGTTGTACTGGTTATGCTTCAATTCGTTGCCAGTAATTGTTATGCCTGCGGAAGAAGTTGCCGAATCTACAAGATTGTTAATATACAAAGAGCTGGCTGGGGCATCGTATGGCGCTGTGCTAGAGGTGCTAGAGGTGCCATATTTAGCAGACAGATCGTTGTCTGTGATTGTAAGGCTATCATCATAGGCATTTATCAGCAAGGCTTGTACAGCCTCTCTTTCAAAACCAGTTGCATTTACTTTATTGTTAACAATTTTAGCATTTTGAGTTTTGCCCACAAATATGCCTGCTGTGTTACCAATTGTTCCGGTTATTGTTACTGTATTATTTATAGCAGAGACATTGTTTAAGCTACCAGATGCCGCTTCCAAAAGGATCGCACTGTAGTATCCATTTTTATTTACAGCTTTCGCCGACTCTGCTATATTGAACTTGATTCCGTTAAGCGTTAAATCATCACGTTTGACCCAAATTCCAACTTCTAATTCTTCTGATTCAGAACCAAGAATCTCAGCCGACGTGGTACCAGCATCGATTTCTATGGCCGTTCCAGAAGCGGTATTAACTTCACCATAGAATTGCGCAGCCAACTGAAGTTTAATAGAAGACTCTGAGGTTGCTTTTTCCAACTCATCAACAAGTTGTTGCAAAGATTCAATCTGAACAGGTGTAGGTGTAGGCGAAGCTGTGTTTCCAGGAGTAGGAGTAGGCGATGCTTCTTCTGGAATGTCTGTAGGAGTAGGTGATGCTTCCTCGTCTGGTGTAGGTGTCGGTTCCTCTGTGGGAGATGGCTCTTCATCTGGCACAGGAGTAGATGTCGGATAATAAGATCCGCCACCGCCACCACCGCTAGGCGGGATAGGTGTCGCATACGAAGGTGTTGAAGCAGTTCCAATTTCAACTTTGCCTTTGCCCTTGATGTTTACGGTATCAGGCTTCTTGTCTGTGGTGAGGTCAGATGAGACGTTGGCAACCAAAATGGTGCCCAATCCTACGACCTTTGTAGGAGCGTCAACATTGAGGAGCTTGATCAAGCTTCCTGCTTCGGTCTCGATCTTTGTGTTCGCGCCTTGGACTCCAATAGCGTCTATGACAACTGTTGAAGCCAAGGTTATTCTGTTGTCGCTTCCCGAGATTGTCAGGTTGTCAGCTGTAGAGTCATCCTTGAACTCAATGACTGAGTTGTTGCTTCTTAATATGATGTTCTTGATTGCAGAGCCTTTGCCTAGGAGTACACGGCAGAGGTTCTTGAGTATGTCTATCTTTGAGATTGTGCTGTCGAACACGTAGATGGAGTTGAGCCCGCCGCCCTCAACAAGGAGGGTGCCGTTGACATCAACACCTTCAAGGCGCACGTCACCGTTGCCTACGGCTTTGTCTATGACGAAATCGCCTGAAACAGCAATATTTTTCAGGTTGACGCCAGAGGCGAGAACATTGACCTTTGACGCGCTAAGCTTTCCTGAGGTTGGCCCGAAGGTTCCAGCCAAAGCGAAAGATCTAGTCTTGGTATTGACGTTGTTGAGCAAGACTATAGCTTCAGCCTTGGTAATGTTGGAAAGGGGGTTGATCTTTCCTTCAGAGCCTGTGACATAGCCGACATTGATGCAAGCCGCAACGCTTTTCTGGGCCCATCCAGCCACTGAATTTCCGTCAGAGGCAAATGAGAGGGCGCTTGCGTCAGTGCCAGACACGCCTTCAATTCGGGAAACTATAGCTATCGCTTCCTGCCTTGTTATCTCTTTGTCAGGAGCTATTGTTCTCGGCCCGGTGCCGACCAGATAACCAGCATCTACGCCTGCTTTGATATCCTTGTAGTACCATTTGTCAGGTGTGACATCCGTGAAGTTGGAGATGTCAGCATCGCCTTTGTAGCCCTTCATGCGATTGACCAGCGCTACGAACTCAGCCCTTGTTACGCTCTTGTTCGGGCTGAATGTGCCTTCGCCGTTGCCTGTAAGCCAGCCTTGGCTTACCCATTTTATTAATGTGTCTTCAGCCCAGTGGCCAGATATGTCTGACGCGGCTGCGTAGGTGGTTGTTGGAGTTGTGAACAGAAACAGCGGTATGACGAGCAGGCTTAGAACTTTGGCAAATCTACGCGACATTTCATACTCCCCTTTCAGGATTGGTCAGGCTTTCATGCCTGAAGCATTGCTATGAGCATAAGCCAAAATTGAAAAATAGACTTAAAAGGCAACGCATGGCTTTTGCAAGCCTCGATAATTTTGAATTATGCTTTAAGTGAGATATACCGACTGAAAGCATCAGCATATTTTAGTAGTCTACTTTTATTTTGATTTTCTATGTGCGATTAACGCTGGTCTATTTAGCTGGATCTTTCAGGTTTAGAATATTTTACTTTTTAAATGCGATACAATATGTAAAATAGCGACTGGAGATCACAGAGTTTCGGGGGTTTTTGACAGGGATTTGGCAGGTGTTGGGAATTTGGGCGGGGAGTTTTATGACGGATATCGAGGGCAGGTCTTCGCTCGGTTGCAATTGACGCATTAGTTAGAAGAGAGGAAGGTATTCCATGGGTCAATGCTTGATTTTATGCGTCATATGCGGCTTTCCTTTTAGCGAAGGCGTAGGAACAGAGGAAAGGAATAGGAACAGAAGAAAGGAATAATTGAGAGATGGAGTTGGGATAGAGGAAAAAAATAGCCGCTCCCGAAGGAGCGGCTATTAGCAGTAGCATTTGTTATCTGTAGAAGGATTCTAGGTGAGTCTGCGGCACTTTGGAGCGTCTTGATTTCGCGCGCGGGGTGGTGACACGCGGAGTGGTTGAACGGGGGCGGAAGCTACGGGTGGAAGATGATGGCACGGGGTATGTCGTATTCCCATTAGGATTAGGATTAGAATGTTTAAAATGAACAGCGCCGTTCGGATCAGTTTCTGCGTTTGGAGTTCCATAAGGAACAACATGACCTTTATACCAAGCGGAATTGTCATAATGACCGTCTACTAGTTTATCGCCATAGTAGCTAATGCCTACTACTGCTTTCGAATCTATTTCATATTGCTCAACTTCAAATTCCGGAGCACGTTTCACAAATTCACTAACAAAGGCAAATCCTATGTCATCTACCTGACCGACAAGATTGTCAAAAACAACCTTTGCAAATGACTCTGCGGGTTCAAATGACCACTTAGTCGAAGGTAATCCAAATTCTTTTTCTCTCATAGCTTTAACACCAGCAGAAGTCACAACATTGTCCTCAGGCAGTACATTAATATAGAAAGTATATTGCGCACATGATAATGTATTATCACTAATATTTAGTGATGAATTTGTCGTTGCTTCATCGAACAGGGTACTTATAAAGAATGCGCTCGCTGGAGCATTATAAGGTATCGGTGGCGTTCCGTTTCCATACGTTGAAGATATATAGTTATTCTTGATTATTAAGCTTTTGTCAAAGACATTTATAAGCAATCCTTGAACAGCAGATTTTTCATTTCCTTTAGCAATTATTGTATTTCGGGAAATTTCTACGTTATCCGGTCTGCTATCATATACGCCACCAACATATATTCCAGATGTAAATGTAAATCCAGAGATGTTTATTGTGCTATTAGTAACTGTTACATTTTTAAGTCCTGCACCGTTATGATATGGTGAGGTTGGGCCTTTGCCTAACAAAATGGCATTGTAATAATTTGAACTGTCTGTCCAGTAAGCCTTGGTAGCTTTATCTGAATCTGTTATATTGAAATTGAGTTTGTCAAGCGTTAGATCATCACGCTGAACCCAAACACCAACTGTTAATTCTTCTGTTGAAGAACCGTGAATCTCAACAGGTTTTGTACCTTCATTAATCTCTATATAACTTCCAGCATTGTTAGCATCATCATAGAACTCTTTCAGCAAGTTCAATTCAAGGGAAGAGGCCGTAGTTGACGTATCTTTTAATGCATTAGCAAGTTCTAGCACAGACTTAATTTGAATAGGTGTCGGTGTAGGCGAATTCGTAGCTGTGGGGGTCGGCGTAGCTGTAGCGGTGGGAGAAGGCGTAGCTGTAATTGTGGGGGTAGCCTCAGGAGACGGAGATGGAGAAGGAGATGGAGATGGTTCATCACTTGGAGACGGCTCTGGTTCATCAGTTGGAGATGGCTCTTCTGGCATAGGAGTGCTAGTCGGATAGTAAGATCCGCCACCACCGCCGCCACCGCTAGGCGGGATAGGTGTCGAGTATACTGGGGACGCTGTTGACGATCCGATGATAACCTCGCCATTGCCCTTGA
>JAISWZ010000125.1 GCA_031270945.1 Clostridiales bacterium
AGAGCATATCCCAAAATTATATCCGAGGCACCGGAAAAATCCGGCATTGAAGCATTCGCCAGGATTTTTCCGGTGCCATTTCGGAGTTTTGGGATATGCACTTACAAGCCTGATGACACAACATCAATATTCCCGTCTCCAAGCGCGACAGGAATGCCAGCCTTTTGGATCTCCAGCGCCGAAAGGCGGAGCCAGCGCCCGAACGAGCCGGGGATGGCCTGGTCGGGGTCAAGCAAAGCCCGCTTGGTTTCCAGACCATTTGATCCTTTGCTGGCCTTTAGCGCTTCAGGCATAAGCACGTGCTTCACGCACCAATAGTCAAGCGCTACCGGATCAATGGAAGCGGCAACCATGTTCTTTTCAATTGCGGCAGTGTATGACACCCCAGGGCCAGAATACGCGCCTATCCAGATCATGTCCATTACATTCAGGACTGGCATGCGAGTCAACGCCATTTGCGCCCCCATTCCGCCTCTTGGGACACTGTAGTGCGAGCGCTGGCTGGTTAGGGCGCATGAGGTTGTGCCCATGTAGCTCTTTATTGCCCCAGTTGCCTGGTAAAGCACATGGGTTTTCAGGACTGGCATGTTTATGATTTTCAAGCGGCTTGAGTCGAACTGCTTTCGATCCTGGTTCCAGACCCCTTTTTTGAAGCTGATCTTAGTCCCGAACTCAGTCTTGAACTTGGGGTATGAGATCTGGATCCCGGAGGGAAGAAGCTTGTCTTCCAAGACAAATCCGTCATTCAGGTTTCCGCGATCATAGTCTGAAACCCTGTCCGCTGTGTACTCGTCCCATAAGACGCCAGATATCAGGACAGTCTTTTGGAGCTCTTTTATTACGTCAAGAGCGCTCTGGTTCTTGTAAAGAGAGTTTGGCCTCTTCCAGGAAAGGCTTCCTCCCGCTCCGTAGCTCCCCATTTGCGCCTGCCCATTGTCAGCTACCACTATCTCTCCGTTAAACCTGGATGGATGCGAAGCGACCGCCTTGGCCACTGACCTGAGCAGGTCAGTGTTTGTCCCGCCCCGCTTGTTCCACTGGCTGTTTATCTTCAGGATCACTATGTCATTTGGGGCTATCAACCCGTTAATCTCTTGGGTTTTGTAAAAGCTCAAGCCATTTTCCCCCATTAGGCTCACCAGCCTGAGGAACCCGTCATCCGCGCCGACAGTGCCCCTTTTCACAAAAACCTGGGAGATCGCATTTGGCTCAAAAGGCGGAAGCTCGGTATCGCTGACCTTTTTGCTTTCAATGTAGAACTGGGCGCTTCTAAGCGCTGAATCAAACTGTCTTTTAATCCTCGCGAACAGCTGGAATCGCCTCCCTTGCGGCTTGCGGACGTCCAGCTTTGCTGCCCGCAGTGGATTTAAAACTTTATGCCTATTAGGCATAGCGCTCTTTTTAGATCTGCTCTTTTTAGTTTTGCTCTCTTTCAAAACTTTAGCGCTTTAAAATACCAAATATATATATTGCACACGATTCGCTTTAGTTATTATTTCCACATCAGCCAAGGCTATGCAAAAGGAGACTATAATCAAGCTGACGCTCGCTATCCGGCTTGCCCTAGCGCTCTCCTAAACCTTTCCAAAATGCTCCGCCGCGTCAGCGGCGGAGCAAAAAAAAGCGCCGCCCGATGGGCGGCGCTTTAAATCGCACTTTCTTTAGGTTTTTTTTAATACAGCAACAAGAAGGCGTTACCTTCAGCCTTTTCTGGGAATCAAGCCGCGCTTTCATTTCTCTATCAAATCAAGAAAACGGCACCTTCAGCTCTTCCAGCCTAGCAAGCCATGCCTGGACTGACGCGTCAGAGGGCATGCGCCAGTCCCCTCTTGGGGAGAGAGCGACAGAACCGACTTTTGGCCCGTCTGGGAGGCAGGATCTCTTGAACTGGTTTGAGAAGAAGCGCTTGTAGAAGCCCTCAAGCCAGCCCAGCAGCTCGGCGCGGGTATAGGCGCCAGCAAAGGCCTTGAGAGCCAGGAACATGATCTTTTCCGGCGGATACCCCAGCCTCATCATGTGATAAAGGTAAAAGTCATGGACTTCATAGGGGCCAAGGATGGATTCGGTCTTTTGCGCGATGTTGCCGTCTTCAGGCGGGAGGAGCTCTGGCGAGACAGGGGTGTCCAGGACTCTCTGCAGGACTTCCTTCAATGGCTCGTTTCCGCTGGTGTCGGCGATATAGGAGATGAGATAGCGGATCAAGGTTTTAGGTATAGAAGCGTTAACTCCGTACATGGACATGTGATCCCCGTTGTAGGTGGCAAAGCCAAGGGCTAGCTCCGAGAGATCTCCGGTGCCTATGACAAAGCCTTTCACTTGGGAAGCCACGTCCATGAGGACTTGGGTTCGCTCCCGGGCTTGGGAGTTTTCGTAAGTAAGATCGTGGATTTCCTTGTCATGCCCGATGTCCCTGAAGTGCAGGAGGACGGCGTCAGAAATCGGGACTTCGCGGAGGGTGGCACCAAGCGCGGCTATCAAGGCATGAGCGTTTGTCCTGGTTCTTTCGGTGGTGCCAAAGCAAGGCATTGAGATGCAGTGGATGCCTTTTCTTGAGAGGCCAAGGAGGTCAAAGGCTTTCATGCAGACCAAGAGCGCCAAGGTTGAGTCCAGCCCTCCTGAGACACCCAGGACTACGTTCTGGGCGTTTACATGCTGGAGCCTTGTTTTCAGCCCATAGGCCTGCATTAGGATGATCTCGTCGCACCTGCTGGCCCTGAGCAGGGGATCGGAGGGGACAAAGGGAGTTCTTGAGATCGGGCGAAGAAGCCCTTCCAAGGCTCTGGGCTTGAAATTTAGGTACACAGTATCATATTCCTTGGATGGGCGGAAAGAGGTGTTTCTTCTTCTCTCTCCTATTAGATAAGAAACGTCTATGTCAGCGTAGATGATCCCGTTTGTGAACCGCTTGGATTCAGCCAGGATCCTGCCGTTTTCAGCGATCAGGTTATGGCCTGGAAAGACCAGATCTGTTGTTGACTCTCCATCTCCGGCGCAGGAGTACACATACGCGGACAAAAGCCTGGCGGATTGGTTTCTGACAAGCTCTTTGCGGTAGCTTTCCTTTCCGGTCGTCTCGTTGCTGGCGGACAGGTTTGCTATTATATTGGCGCCAGCCAAGGCAAGCCTTGATGACGGAGGTATTGGGGCCCAGAGATCCTCGCAAATCTCAACCCCAAGAACGGCGCCTTCGACATGCGGGAGGGATACCAAGAGCTTTGGGCCAAATGGGACACGCATGCCATTAAGATTGACATACTTGGAGCTTTTCCAATTTGGGGTTGTGAAATGCCTCATCTCGTAGAATTCGGCGTAGTTGGGCATGAAGGTTTTTGGGATTAGCGCTTCGACCTCGCCTTTGGAAAGGACAGCCGCTGTGTTGTAGAGCTTCCCCATGCAAGTAAAGGGAAGCCCCACCACAAGGACAGACTTTAGGCCAGACGAGTCTTTGGCAAGCTTTCTAAGGCTTTCAAGAGCGTCGTCAAGCAGGCTTTCCTGGAGGAACAAGTCTCCGCAGGTATAGCCGGTCACTGACAACTCGGGAAAAACAATGACAGACGCGCCAGCCTCGGAGGCCTCTTGGGCCATGTCAAGGATCCGGGCAACGTTTGCCTGGCAGAAAGCGGGTTTTACAAGAGGAGTCGCGCTTGCGACTCGGGCGAACCCTAAACTCAACGTCTGAACACCTCGCAGAAGTAGCGGAGCCCGGATGCGATCTCGTCTTTCAGCATGTCAGACGCGTACCGGAACTGCCAGTTGCCGACAGCCTTGCCGGGGGTGTTCATGCGGTGCTCGGTTCCCAGGTTCATTAGATCCTGGACAGGTATCACAGCGTATGCCGCGACAGAGCTGTAGGCCAGGCGTATGAGATCCCAAGCGGCATTGTTGCCGGAAACATTCATGTACTTCCTGAAATAGTCCCTCTCGGCTTCAGTGGCGGACGCGTACCAGCCAAAGGTGGTGTCGTTGTCATGCGTCCCAGTGTAAACCACAGAGTTCGTGGTGGTGTAATTGTGAGGAAGATAGTCGTCAGTGTTGTCCCCAGCCCAGGCGAACTGAAGGATCTTCATCCCGGGAAGGCCGGTGCTGTCCCTGAGCGCTATTACCTCAGGAGTCATGAGGCCCAGATCCTCGGCTATGATAGGCAGTTCTGAGACATCTTTCTTCAGGTTCTTGGACAGGGCTTCAAAAAAGGCGTTGCCAGGCCCTTTGATCCATTCGCCGTTCACGGCTGTGGGCTCTCCGTAGGGAACTGACCAATAAGCCGCGAATCCCCTGAAGTGGTCTATGCGGAGGATGTCCACAAGCTTCAAGGTCAATCCTACGCGATCAGTCCACCAGTCGTAGTTTTCCTTGGCGTTCGCATCCCAGTCGTAAAGGGGGTTGCCCCAAAGCTGCCCGGTTTCTGAGAAGTAGTCCGGCGGAACTCCAGCAACCGCCAGAGGATGCCCTTTCTTGTCCAGCTGGAAGAGCTTCTGGTTAGCCCAGACATCCGAGGAGTCCATGGCTACGAAGATAGGTATGTCTCCTATTATGGAAACGCCAGCCTTGTTGGCGTAGTCTTTGACCAGCTTCCACTCGCGGAAGAACTCGTATTGCAGGAACTTCGCGTAGTAGATCTCGTCACCGAGCTTCTCGCGCCAGCGGCCCAAGCCTTCGGGAGTCCTGAGGGCCAGCTCCTCAGGCCATGTGATCCAGACCGCGCCATAGTAAAAGTCCTTGGCTTGATCCTCTGTCAGGCTCTTGGAGTTGGCTTCCTTGAACTCCTTGAACTCGACTGGCTCAAAGGTGTTGCGACGCTCTTCTATGAAATAGTTCTTTGCCGCGACAAAGAGGGAGTAGTCCTCAAGCCACTTCTGGTTCTCGGCTGCGAAAGCCTCGAACTGCGCCTTCTGCTCTGGCGTCCCAGATTCCTTGAAAGCCTCGAACGCTTTCTTGAAAAGCCCCATTTTGTACGGGATCACCCTGCCGTAGTCGACGCTCCAGGTGTCGAAGTAGGGCCTGTCCAAAAGCTCCGCAGGCTCCAGATACTTCTCTCCCACAAGTATGTCAGGGCTGATAAGGTAGTGGTTTCCTGCGAAAGTTGAAAAGCTCTGGTACGGGGAATCGCCAAAGCTGGTAGGGCCAAAGGGGAGGATCTGCCACAACTTCTGGTTTGATTTCTGCAGGAAGTCCACGAACTGGTATGTGCCGCTTCCCAGATCGCCCATTCCATACTGGGATGGGAAGCTTGTCGGATGCGCCAAAATGCCGCTGCAACGCTCTAGTTTCATTTTATCTCCCTTTCTTTCCGTCGCCCGAAGGGGCTCTCGTGTGCCTTTATGATCGAGCGAAAAACTGCGCTTTTCGCTCAGGTGTTTGGATGCCCGCAAGTTCGCGGGAAATAAAAAATGTGCTCTAAGGGCGCCCAGCGCCCCTCTTGTGATGGGCGCAAATTTTTTGTCTTTCCTTTGCGCCGCATGGAATCATCTTATCATAAAACGCCCATTAGGAAAACCGATTTTTGATCTAATCTTGCAGTACATTTATTGGTAAACGCACAGAACAATTTGCTAATAGCTAAACCAGGGCTAGGATTATTTGCAGTAATGCATATATCTAGCGGATGCAAACAAATATGGCAGGATCGGGATAGAATTAAG
>JAISWZ010000069.1 GCA_031270945.1 Clostridiales bacterium
CGCTCAAAACCGTCAACTTGGTCTTCTTTTCATCGCGTCAAAAACCCTTGTTTCCGCCATTTCTCGAAAGAGCAAAGCCAACTTTGAATTCAACTTCTCTCATAGGGGCAAAAATTCGAGATTAGACCCCTTATTCTGCTTCAATATTGTCATCGCGCCTAGATCCCTTGTTTCCGCCATTTCCTGCAAGCAACTAATGCATTGATGTCTGCCTTCTCCATCCCCCTCAGCCAGCTGGCGTTACTTTTCTCTCTGCTATACCTAAGCATAGGCAACCAGCAAAGCCCGCCCATGGTTCAGAAATCCTTGGTATGCCATTCGCTCAATTCAGTCTACTTGGTCTTCTTTTCATTGCGTCAAAACCCCTTGTTTCCGCCACTTCTCGAAAGAGTGATGCCAACTTTGAATTCAACTTCTCTCATAGGGGCAAAAATTCGATGGTAGACCCCTAATTCTGTTTCAATATTGATTCGCGCCTAGATCCCTTGTTTTCGCCATTTCCTGCGAACAACTAATGGTTTGTTGTCAGGCATTCTCCATCCTCGCTTGGCCCTCGCGCGATGAGGTTTCTGGCTCCTTCCTGCAGAGTATTCAACTTAGAAGACCTGAGCTCGACCGCATCACTACGTACTGGAAGAATTTCACTTTCAGCTTGGAAGGCACAAAAAAGGCGCAGAAAAAGCTTTGCCTCTCCCCCACGCGATGAGATTTCTGGCTCCTTCCTGCCGAGCATTCAACTTAGAGTATCCTTCAGCTTACCCGCACTGCTTCCAACAAGATGGATTGTTTTTTAGCTTTAGTGTGCACAGCGAGGGACTTTTTGTTCCTCGCGTTAACGAACCCCTTTATTTAGCTTGGACCGCTCATGCCTATCCTCCGGTTTGTCCGCACCACTTCCTGGGAGTTGGTTTGTAGTTCCTCGCGTGACTAACCCCTTATTAGCTTAGACCGCTCATAACATCCTTCAGTGTTGCGTGACTAACCCCTTATTTAGCTTAGACCACTCACGCCTATCCTCCAGTGTGCCCGCACCGCTTCCTAGAAGACGGATTGTCCCGCTTTTATCTGCTCAACGAGGAATTTTGTTTTTGTTCCTCAGGCAACGAAGCCCTTAGCTAACCCTCAGTTTTCCCGTACCGCTTCCAACAAGATGGATTGTTGCTCCAGCTTTAGCGTACAGAGATTTTGTTTTTGTTCCTCGGGCAATGCACGTCGAGAGGCTTTGTTATTGTTCCTCGCGCAACGAACCTCATAGCTATCCTTCAGCTTACCAGCACTGCTTCCAACGAGAAGGATTGTTGCTCCAGCTTTAGCGCACACAATGAGGGATTTTGTTTTTGTTCCTCAGGCAACGAACACTGCTTACGGCTTACCTTGGCATACCCTCACTGCTTCCAACAAAACAACGATTTATGTTCCACCTCTTGTCTGCGCATCGAGGAACTTTTTTTGGCGCATCAAGCTAGTAGTGGTGAACAAAATAAACTTAATCCCCTAAACGACTAACATACGCATTTTCATGGAAAAATAGATATGTAGGCAATGACTTAGAGGAGGAAGAAAAATGGTAACCGTTTCGGAATTCGTACAGATAGTTCTTGAGATAACAGCAGCAGAAGCAGCTGTGTCAATTAATGATGAAAATAAAACTGTCCACCTGGAGGTCGAAACAATTAGGGAAGGGCTCACCTGCCCTCATTGCGGCGCGCAAAACATTCCGGTTTATGATACAAGGCCCAGGAGATGGCGGCATATCGACGTCGGTAAGTACAAGTCTTACATTCACTACCGCCAGCCAAGATGCACTTGCCCTCATTGCGGTGTCGTGTCTGTGCCTCCCCCTTGGGCCCCCAAGCAATGCAGCCATTTTACGAACGCGTTCGAGCTTGAGGTCATGAAGCTGGCAAAATCCACGTCGGTTCTCCAAATCGCGATCCATTTTGGCGAGAATGATCCAACAATTTGGGGCATAATCAAGCGCCGCGCCGACGATGCCATGGCGTCGATGAATTTCCAGGATGTCAGGCGAATAGGCGTTGATGAGACATCTTCCAGAAAAGGCTTAGGCTAATCGGGGTTTAATGCGCATTCCATCGCTGCGCCTGGGAAATTTGAAAAGAAAGTTTTTAGCTGGTTTTTAGGATAAACGGGTTTGATGCTTCCCCTGCTGGTGCTCGCTCGGACTCCCCGAGTGAGGCAAATCGCTCAATGTCACCTCTCTCAGCTCATCTGCCCAGCTTTTCACAGGAGCGATTGCTCTGACAAATTCAGATGCCCAGAAGTGCATCGAGGGCAAAGTTCGCCTGAAATAGTTATATTTTGGTAATTTCAATCCATGATTTCTTTATTCCACCATGGAATTTAACACGTTTTGCATGTTTGTCCCTGTTGGCGCTCGCTCGACTTGGTTTTGCCTTTGGAAGCACCATCCCTGGCTAGCCTAAACAGCTTTGTCTGCTCACCTAAACCGCTTGAGTTAACCTCACCGCTTTCTACAAGAACGATTCAAGAATGCATAGGGCGAGCCTTTACTTTGTTATTGCTCAAGAACCGCCTTGCCCTCGAGTGCCATGCGCAACTCGTCTTTCCGATCCTTGACCAGCGCTCACAACGATGAGAGCCCGACATCGGCGCAGGAGTCCGGCTTGGCATCAACTTAGATATAGACGAATGGACAACAGCCTCGATAAGGATGTCATCGGATTCCACATGCGGTCTGAAGTTTGCGATTTTATCAGTCGGCCCTTTATTTTCGAGCCGAATACTAATAGCACTGTGGCCAGCGTCATCAGCGCAAGCCTTCATGCAAAGAAGGACTATGTTTTTGTTCCTCGCGCGGCTAACCCCTTATTTAACTTAGACTGCTCTGAGCCAGCTTACCCGTACAGCTTTCCATAGGATGGATTTGCTCCAGCCTCAGTCTACACATAGAATGGCTTTGTTTCCGTTCATCGGCAACGAAACCCTTGTTAAGCATAGTCTGCTCATAGCTATCCATCGCCCGCAGTGCTTCCAACGAGATGGATTGTTGTTCCCGCTTTAGTCCGCACGTCGAGGGTCTTTGTTTTTGTTCCTCGCGTTAACAAACCACTTGTTTAGCTTAGACCTCTCATGGCTATCCTTCAGTATGCCCGCACCGCTTCCAACGAGATGGATTGTTGTTCCGGCTTTGATATGTACAACGGGATTTTGTTTTTGTTCCTCTCGTAACAAACCCCAGGACCGTCCTCCAGTGTGCATGCACTGCTTTCCACGGGATGGATTTGCTCTAGCTTTAGTGCACACACCAAGGGACTTTATTTTTGTCCCTCGCACACGAACCCTTTGTTTAGCTTAGACCGCGCATAGCTATCCTCCAGTGTGTCCGCACCGCTTCCAACGAGATGGATTGTTGTTCCAGCTTTAGTTACTCAACGAGAGGCTTTGTTTTTTTCTCGGGTAGCGAACCCCTTATTGAGCTTTGGTTGCTCACGGGCTTTCTTCAACTTGTCCGCACTGCTTTCCATGAGATGATTCTGCAGCAAGACTCCATCAAAGCCCTAAAACCAAGGCTTGCAAAGAGCGGATGCGGCGGCCAAACTTTGTATTTTAGAGCGTATCCCAAAATTATATCCGAGGTGCAAAAAGAGTCCGGCATTGAAGCATTCGCCAGGACTTTTCCGACACCATTATGGATTTTGGGGATATGCACTAAGCCATTTACGTGCATTGGTCCGGTGGCGTCAGGATGCCAAGGGTTCTTAGCGGCATGGAGAAAAGCGAGGTCAAGGAACTTGAGACCTCGCTGGGCACCCACACTCGATTCATGCTAGTGAAGCGAGCTCGGTTTTTTGCTCGCGTTGCTCTTAAAGCTTTCGAGAGCAACGCGAGCAAGATCAAATCATTCCAAATACTTTTCCAGGCCCGCACCTTGTTTGCTCTTGTCAACGTAGCCACTCGATTCATTACAGTGAAACGAGCTCGGCTTTTTGCTAGCATTGCTCTTGAATCTTTTGCGAGGAGTTTTTTCAAGATATTTTCTGGCCTGCAACAACCTTATGCAAATCATTCTACGCGCTCGCGAGGTTAGCGACTTGCGAGCGCTCCACCAGGAAGAAAATTAGGTGGAAAACACAATTGCAAGAAACGAAAGCTGCTTCGGACAGCTTGCTTGCCCTCCAACGGAGAGCGTGATTGACAGAGCCAATCAGAATTACAAGATTGGCGTTCCTTCGAGCATATACACGTTGCTTGAAGTTGCAGTGAGAAACGATAAGCTCGGCAGCGAAGAGCCAGAAAGGAGCGTTAAGTTGAGGGAGTGGCTGCACTACAACAGCTACTTTGACTCGGTTCTGAGGTCTATTCGCGTCGAGAACAAAGCGTCTCTCAAAGGCCAGAGGCGCCGACATAATCGACGCGTCTGACTTCATCGAGTTCTCGCTTTTGGACAAGAGCGAGATGGAAATGCCAATAACCCTGACGTTCAAGGACGCCTTCAATGCTCCGCGCACTGAGAGGATACAACCCCTATATAAAGTATTGGCGGATGCGCCACTATGTATTCACAAAAGTTGAAAATCATGCTTGAAAATCCAGGCGATCCAAACTGCAAGCATAGGTGCGCCTTATCAAATTCAGGCAATCATTTTGCCAAAAACGGAGGGAGCATCATGGGAATAGCCTACTGTGGCCAGCGTCATCAGCGCAAGCTCGCGCTTGGATTTTCCTCCGTGGCAGATCTATCTCTGCCATGCTTTTCTCAACCTCCTCCGAATCAGCTATCTCCATTGCTCATGACCGTCGGTTGGCGATCATCCAGAAAATAGACAGTCTTCTCGAACATCGAGTTCTCGAATACCATTTCGTTCAGGGTATGCCTCTGCCTCCAAGACAACACAGCGATGTACATGTTATCAGCTCGTCCCTAAAATTAAGATGGATGCTTGCGTCCTACTGGAGCCCTCGCCGCAATTTCCACAATGTTTTGAAAGTCACACCTCGGACGGTTGCCATGAGCGTTATCCGAAAAATCCGTGAGCCTGTCTCGCGCTTAGGGACGGAGGCGAGGCCATCGCAATGCTACTCGTTTTCCGGGTCAGGAAAAACGTCCGACAAGTCAAAGTTTTGAGAATCCCGCTCCCGCCAAAAGCAGCGCTCGATTATAGTCTCTGTATGCTTAACATTCTATGTAATCGATGCATGAAATCGGCTTTGCGAGTACTACACATTGGCAAACTGCTTGGCAAATGGCTCAGCGTATGCTCTAGAAAAAGCTTTGCCGCCCCCACGCGATGTGGTCCCGGCTCCTTCTCGCCGAGTATTCAACTTATAAAAACTAAGTACCTCGAAGCTTGGCTGCACCGCTACGTACTGGAAGAATTTCACTTCCAGCTTCGAAAGGCACAAAAAAGGCAAAGAAAAAACTTTGCCGCCCCCACGCGATGTGATTCCTGGCTACTTCCTGCCGAGTATTCAACTTATAAAAACTAAGTACCTTGAAGCTTGGCTGCACCGCTACGCACTGGAAGAATTTCACTTCCAGCTTTAAAAGTGCAAAAAAGGCACAGAAAAACCTTTGCCGCCCAAACGCGATGTGGTTCCTGGCTCCTTCCTGCCGAGCATCAATTCAAGAGAACCTAAGTACACTGAAACTTAGCCGCACCGCTACGCACTGGAATAATTTCACTTCCAGCTTTAAAAGGCACAAAAAGGCGCAGAAAAACTTTTGCCGCCCCCACGCAATGCTGTTCCTGGCTCCTTCCTGCCGAGCATCAATCATGAGAACCTTAAGTACCTTGAGTTCGACCGCACCGCTACACGCTGGAAGCATTTCACTTCCAGTTTTAAAAGGCACAAAAAAGGCACTGAAAAAGCTTTGCCACCCCACGCGATGAAGTTTCTGGCTCCTTCCCTGTTTCTCGCTTCCGAGCATTCAACTTAAAAAATCTAAGTACCCTGAGTTCGGCCGCAACGCTATGCACTGGAAGAATTTCACTTCCAGCTTTTAAAAGCACAAAAAAGGCACAGAAAAACCTTTGCCGTCCCCACGCGTGAGGTTTCCGGCTCCTTCTAACCAAGCATTCAATTTAGAAAACTTTAAGTACCCTACTTAGAGCATATCCCAAAATTCCGGCAGTGGCGCAGTGAAAGTCATCGCGATGCTTTAACGCGTGACTTTCACAAGCCATAAATTTAATTTTGGGATATGCTCTTAGTACCCTGAGTTTGGCCGCACCGCTACGCACTGGAAGAATTTCACTTCCAGCTTTAAAGTGCACAAAAAGGCGCAGAAAAACCTTTTCCGCCCCCACGCGATGATGTTCCTGGCATGTGTTGAAGTTTCTGGCTTCTTCCCTCCGAGCATTCAACTTAAAAAATCTACGTACCCTAAGTTGATCGCACCGCTACGCACTGGAAGAATTTCACTTCCAGCTTTAAAAGCACAAAAAAGGCAAAGAAAAAACTTTGCCGCCCCCCACGCGCTGAAGTTCCTGGCTACTTCCTGCCGATCATCAATCAAGAGAACCTAAGTACCCTGAGGCTATTAGCCGCACCGCTACTCGCTGGAAGCATTTCACTTCCAGCTTTAAAAGGCACAAAAAGGCCAGAAAAAGCTTTGCCACCCCAGGGACAGCTTATCCGCACCGCTTCCAACGAGATGGATTGTTGTTCCGGCTTCAGCGTACACAGCGAGGGACTTTGTTTTGTTCCTTGGACAACTAACCTCTTATTAAGCTTAGACTGCTCATGGCTATCCTTAGCATACCTCACCGCTTCCAAAAAGATGGATTCTTGTTTCTGCTTAGATATGTACAACAAGGGATTTTGTTTTTGTTCCTCGCATAACAAACCCCTCATTTAGCTTAGATTTCTCTAGGCCAGCTTATCCGCACCGCTTACAACGAGACGGATTGTTGTTCCAGCTTTAGTGTACACAGCGAGGGACTTTGTTTTGATTCTTGGGCAACTAACCTCTTATTAAGCTTAGACTGCTCATGGCTATCCTTGGCATACCGCACCGCTTACAGCAAGACGGATTGTTGTTCCAGCTTCAGTGTGCACAGCAAAGGACTTTGTTGTTGTTCCGGTTGAGACTGCTCAGCGAGGGACTTTGCTTTGTTCCTCGCGTGGCTAACCCCTTAGACCCTCAGGACTGTCCTTCAGCTTACCCGCACCGCTTACAACAAAACGCTTTTTGTTCCAGTTTAGCGTGAACATCGAGGGGGCTTGTTTTTGTTCCTCGCACACGAACCCCTTATTGAGCTTAGACTGCTCGATGAGGGGCTTTGTTCGTTTCTCGCATGGCTAACCCCTTACTTAGCTTAGATTGCTTTGGGCCAGCTTACCCGCACCGCTTTCCATTGGGCGGATGGTTGTTCCAACTTTAAGTGCAGACAACAAGGAACTCTCGGACAACTAACCCCTTAGGTTGCTAGGGGCATTCTTCATCTTCAATTTGTCCGCACCGCTTTCAGCGCACACAATGAGGGCCTTGTTTCCCGCGTAACGAACCGCTTGTTTAGCTTCGACTTCTCATAGGTATCCTTTATCGTACCCGCAACGCTTTCAAAAAGATGATTTGTTGTTCCAACCTCAGTATACACAAGGAGGGCTTTTGCTTTTGTTCCTCACGAAATGAACCCCTTACTTAGCTTCTACCTCTCAAGGCTATCCTTCAGCTTATCCGCGCCGCTTTCAACAGATAGATTGTTGTTCCAGATTTTGTCTGCTAAGCGACGGACTTTTATCCCTCAGGTAGGCGGATTGTTGTTCCCGCTTTAGTTTGCACGTCATGGGCCTTGTCATTGTTCCACATGGCTAACCCCTTATTTAGCTTAGACCTCTCATAGCTATCCTTAGCGTACCCGCACTGCTTCCAACAAGACAGATTTTTGTTCCAGCTTCAGTATGCACAGCAAGGGACTTTGTTTTTGTTCCTCTTATGACATAAATTGATACGAAAGTCAATAAATTGATATATTCAAGTGGAAAGCCCTGATATACTGAAAAAGAACTGAGGCTAAGGCTAAGACGCAAGCAAAACAAGGGCGACTTGGCGGCAATCAGCAATGCATTGAGATCACGAAGAATCCGCCCTAAAAGCATATCCCAAAATTATGTCCTATGTGTCAGTTCAAAAGCCGAGAACTGCAATGCAGAAATGGATGTGACAGAGCAATGCGAAATTCAATCAAGCCAGGACAGGTTTGGCTGGACACGAATGGAAAGCGCATTCAGGCCCATGCAGGCGCAATCATCTACGAGAACGGCGTCTATTACTGGTATGGCGAAAACAAGGAATTCACAAACGAGAAAAGGAAGGTTTGGACTTCAGGCATACGCTCCTACTCCTCCAAGGATTTGTACAATTGGAATGACGAGGGATTGATAATTCCTCCGAATGAAGTGGACAAGCGTTCTCCGATGCATCCATCCAGGCGAAATGACCGTCCGCACATCCTGTATAACAAAGGAACCCGCAAATATGTCTGCTGGATCAAAGAAATCGAGAAAGGCTACCATATCCTTGCTGCCGACAAGTTGCTGGGCCCCTACAACATGGTAAACCCAGATTACAGGCCCCTGGGCAAGGCAGCTGGCGATTTTGACTTAGCGCAGGATGAAGTTACAGGGAAGGCATACCTATATTTTAGCCACAAGCAGGAGTGTGTCATTACCGTTGAACTTACGGAGGATTATATGGCCGCCACCAGCAACTGCCGGCAGTTTTACGAGGGGCTTTATCCGCCGTTTTGCCGCGAGGGAATCACGCACCTTTTTCGAGGAGGAAAGCACTATTTGCTCACCAGCGGGATGATTGGATACATTCCAAATCCTTCGGTAGTAGCCGTTTCGGATGATTGGCTTGGGCCTTTCGAAACACAAGGCAACCCGCATATCAACGATGACAGCTGCGCATCTTTCAACAGCCAGGCTTCTTCAATTTTCAAGCATCCTCACAAGGAAGATTGTTACTTCGTTCTTGCGGATCGCTGGGTTCCAGACTTTGTGGTGACTCGGGAAAGATACGAATGGCTTACGCGTGTGATCGGCTCAAACTTTGACAAGAAATACAAAGCCAGCCTTAAAGAAAAATTGGCATTGCTAAAGACCCCCATCATGGCTAAAGCAAACACCTCAATGGCCGATTATGTATGGCTTCCCGTGCGTTTTGAAGGTGAAAGGCTTTTGATCGATTGGCAAGACGAATGGCAATTGATTTGCATACCTGAATGCGCTTTGCCTAAGTACTGCAGATCTTTCAGTTCCAAATTCGAAAAATCAGAATTATGGCGTTTTCCAGGGATTCTGCGCCTATCTATCTGAATCTGCTCATTTTGGGATGATATTCTTGGTCGCTTTTCGGCAATTAAAAAATCTGGAAGGAATGATTGGCTTGGACATACCTGCAATTATAAACTCCATGACGCTAGAGGAGAAAGCTGGCCTCTGCTCAGGAATGGACAATTGGTGCACAAAGCCTGTGGAGCGCCTGAGAATTCCATCTATCCGAATGTCTGACGGCCCGCATGGATTGCGCAAAGAGGATGAGGCAAACAAGAAACCTGGCAACATCTTTGCCAAAAGCATGCCAGCTGTTTGCTATCCAGCCGCGTGTGCCACTGCAGCCAGCTTTGACCCGGAGCTTTGCGTGAAGAGGGCGAAGCACTAGGAAGGGAATGCAATGCGCTTGATGTAGCAATCTTGCTGGGGCCAGCAGTAACTATCAAACGCAGCCCGCTTTGCGGACGAAACTTTGAATATTTCTCGGAAGACCCCTATCTTGCGGGCAAGCTAGCCGCCGCTTACATTAATGGTCTGCAAAGCCAAAATGTTGGAGCAAGCTTGAAGCATTTCGCATGCAACAACCAGGAAACCGCCCGGATGAGCGGCTCAAGCGAGCTAGACGAGCGAACGCTACGGGAAATATACCTTCCGGCTTTTGAAATTTCCATAAGGGAATCTCAGCCTTGGACTGTAATGTGCAGCTACAACAAGATAAACGGCACATATGCAAGCGCCAACAAGCGTTTGCTGACGGACATCCTTCGCGATGAATTCGGATTTGACGGCTTTGTCGTGTCCGACTGGGGCGCTGTGCATGACAGAGTAGCGGGAGTTGCCGCCGGATTGGATTTGGAGATGCCATTCTCAGGTGGAGAGACAGACGCGCAGATTGTCAAAGCAGTGCAAGACGGAACTCTGAATGAGGCAGATCTAGACAAGGCTGTTTGCCGCATACTAAGAATTGTGCAAAAGCGAGAGGAAAGCTTGGGTAATAAAACTGATTGCGACCTTCAGGCCAATCACGACTTCGCTGTGAAAGCTGAATCCGAATCCGCTGTTCTGCTGGAGAACAACGGCCTTCTGCCTTTTAGGGAAGGGATGAAAGCGGCATACATTGGGCCATTTGCAAAAAAACCGCGATACCAGGGTGGCGGTTCAAGCCACATCAACCCTTGCAAGGTAACTGGCGCTTTTGAGGCCGCGCTGGCAAAGGGTCGCGATGTTTCTTATTCTGAGGGCTTCCCGCTTGAAGATCTCATAGATGAAGCGCTAATGGAATCCGCAGTTAAAGCGGCGCAAGCGGCTGACGTTGCCGTCATTTTCGCAGGTCTGCCTGACAGCTTTGAATCAGAGGGCTATGACCGTCTTCACATGCGCTTGCCCAGCGTCCAGAATGAGCTTATCAAGCGTGTCACCGCCGCTCAGCCAAACACTGTCGTGGTTCTGCACAACGGCAGTCCTGTGGAATGCCCTTGGGCTGACAATGTTGCCTCCATATTGGAGATGTATCTAGGCGGCGAAGGTGTTGGAGAAGCTGCCGATTTGCTTCTGTGGGGCGAAGCCAATCCTAGCGGCCATCTGCCAGAAAGCTTCCCTTTCAAGCTCGCTGATAATCCCAGCTTTTTAAACTTCCCAGGCCAAGGCGGCAAGGTGCGGTATGGCGAAGGCATTTATGCAGGATACCGCTATTATGACGCAAAGGAGATGCCGGTGCGCTGGGCTTTCGGGCATGGCTTGTCATATACGGACTTTGAGTACTCAGGTGCCCGCGTCAGCGCGAACAGCATGGATGATGACACGACTGTCATTGTAAGCGTGGATGTTGCCAACACTGGCTCAAGAGAGGGCAAAGAGGTTGTGATGCTGTTCGTTTCCGATGAAACCGGAACACCTGGACGCCACCGAAAGAGTTGAAGGGGTTTGCCAAGCTTTCCCTTAAGCCTGGCGAAACCAAAACTGCGGAGATGACTGTAAGCGCACATGATCTTGCCTGGTATTGCGAAGAGCTCCCAGGCTGGCATGCCGCTCCGGGCCGCTACAAGCTTTTGATCGGACGCTCGGCAACAGACATCAGAGCTTCTCTTGACATTTGCTTTTCCACAAAGAAACCTGGGCCAGGCCATCTCAAAAGCATGGACATTAACACATCGTACGGCGCCTTGCTTTTTCGGCGCAAGATGGCGTTTGCCCTATCGGACAAACGCCATCCTGCGCTTTTTTGACTTGCGCCCTGCGCAGACCGCTCAGGACTATCTGGCAAATCGCTACCCGCGCCTTTTCGAGATTTCGGGATACTCGTTAAAAAACACGCCAATAGCGTAAAGCGGGACGTGCACCATCCACCCGTCGTCACGGTAGCCTTGCAGAGACGTCCGATAGGATACAGTCGGCTCGAACATTTCTCTATATACCGAGAGGCTTTTGCTTTGCAAGTTCTCTTCAACATGCACCTCCAGCGGGCATATGTCCTTGCCGCGCCTCAGCACAAAATCCACTTCGGCGGTTCCTATGCTGCGCCAGAAGCTATGCTCGATCCCGCAGGCGACTGTTTCCTGCGAAATATACTGCTCCATCAGGGCACCTTTGAACCCCTCGAAAATACGGTTGCCGTCAAGCAAAACTCGGGCGTCCAGACTGAGCGCCGCTCCCAAAAGGCCAATATCCAGCATGTAAATCTTGAAATCCTTGTCTTTTTGGCTTGAAGGCAGGAGCGGCGGATTGACAACCCGTCTGCACTTGTGGATCAACCCGCAGTCTTGAAGCCATTGCAGCGCACTTTCGTAGTCGCTGTAGCGAGTCATCTTTTTCACAACGCCTGGCGAGAATTTCTTGTTTTTCCTTGACAGCTGCGCGGGAATGCTGCGCCAGGCGCTCCTGGTTAGGGAAATGTCTATGTTCGAAGAGCGCTTGGCAAAATCATTCTCGATTGAAGTCAAGATCCACTCTTGCACCCCTCGCGCTTTTGCGTAATCCCCGCTTTTCGCGTACTCTGCGACAACTCCCGGCATCCCACCTACATAGAAGTAATTTCGCAGCAAGTCCACATACCTGGATTTGCTGTAGGAAATCCGCATCCAATCGATCTTGCCACGCAGCTGCATTGCATGGCTTCCCTCTCTGATCCCCTCCAGGAACTCCAAAAAGGTCATGGGGCGCAGATGGCAGAAATCAACTTTGCCCTCTGGGAACGGCGCATCCTCAGTCCTGCAACCCGCCATAACAGCGTATTCAGGCGCGCTTTCAAAAAAGAGCCCAAGAGATGAAAGAGCATTGGGAATTTCCTGGATGTCATCTAAAATCAGCAACGTAGACCCGGGCTCAATGGCGCATTCAGTCTCCAGCTCCAGGCCCTTGACCAGGCGCCGAATGTCATGGCTCATGCTGAAAAGGCCCTGCATCCTGTCGTTGTTGTTGAGGTTTATGTAAGCCGTCCTTTCAAAATGCTCAGAGCCAAATTCTTTCATCAGCCAGGTCTTCCCGACTTGCCTCGCTCCCAAGACAACCATGGGCTTTCGGCTTTCCGAGCCTTTCCATGCTATCAGCTCGTTCATTTTTTCTCGTTTCATATAGGTCTCAGCCTTTCCATGCTATCAGCTCGTTCATTTTTTCTCGTTTCATACAGGTCTCAGCCTTTCTGATAGCCGTGATTTGACTCGCGAGATTGCTCACTAAAATCATATTATGCAGCCAATATCAAAATATCATTGCTTTTTTTGAAAATCCCAATTTTTCAAAACAGCGAGGACAGCATGCGACTTTATGGCTAAAGCAGCGAATCGGTCTGCCTGGGGGGAGGTCGCCGACCCGTCGGCGACCTCCCCTAGATCCCCTGCAATAAGCCATGCTTTACATCAAGGGGGCGCGTCCGGCCTCAGATTTGGGATCTAGCAGTTCCATTTGCACTGCGCCGGATTTGGCTCATTCTCCACAGCAACCGCTCTAAGCGCGGCTGTATAGTCAGCGCAAACTTCCTCAGCGATCTTGTTGTACTCCGCCTCTGTTGCGTCTAGCCCCAGCCGGTCATATCCTACAGCGGCCGCCGCGTAAAAGAGCAGCCCCAGCGAATGCGGCGCGGCGTGTATGCATCCAGCCGACTGGCCAATGGCTCTGGCGGCGGCTTGCGCTACAGGGTTGCCATCCAGCTCGCGAGCGGCGGCATGGCACTCGTTTAATATGATGTTTTTGACGTATGGCAGCTTCACTTTCCCGTCAAGCCATTCACGGGCGGCTGCTATGGCGTGTTCTGGGCGCTCGTCATCAGGGCAGCTCTTCTTGAATAGCGGAAGGACTTTCTCCTGCGCGTAGCCAAGCGTCCAGTTCGCTATTGTCGCCTTGCTTTGCGTTTCAATCAGCCGCATAAGCGCTACGGTAGATGGAGCGTCAGCGCTTCCAAAGGTCTTGCGAAGCTTTTTCATTGACTCCTCCTTCAAAGCTTAGGTTGTGCCAGCGGCCCGCTTTCCCAGTTCCGCTCCCGCTTCAAGGATGCGTTCAACAACCCATGCCGTGTTGCCCGACTTATGGGGGCTGCCGCTAAAACCCGCTATCTTCACACTGCCCTTTACTTCCTAAGAATCTTTTCCATGGCCCTTCCCTTGGCCACTTCATCTACGAGCTTATCCAGCCTTCGGATGTTCTGCATAAGCGGGTCAGAGATCAGCTCGACGCGGTGCCCGCAGATGACTCCTGTCACTTTGTCCGCGTTTGGGTTGATTTGCGGCGCTTCAGCGAAAAACTGCTCGTAGCTTGCTCCATTGTCCAGCTGGGACTGCAATCCTTCGGCGTCATAGCCTGTCAGCCACTGCGTGACGATATCCACGTCCATTTTGGTTTTTCCCTTGCGCTCAACCTTCTGGATAAGAAGCGGATACACGTCAGACACTTTCATTTTGAAAACGCGATCATTAGTCATATCAATCTCCTTTATGCCAAGCGGGCTTGGCAAACCAGCGCTTGCTTTTCTCATTCGGGCCAATTCATAAAGCCATTATAGCAAAGTTCCTGTAAATGGGCAACGCATAACCTATTTCTAAAAAAGGCTCAGGCTAGCGTTTTCCCAATGCTTAGGGGCATATCGCCAAAGCAATGTGATGCTTGGAATTGGATGCCCATTGGCTCTCGCGCTGAGAGCACCCGGCCACAAATCCTTATGTGACTTTAAAAGCCGTTTTTTCAGGTTTAAGCTCCATATCTTCACATAATTTTCATATTTGCTCTCTTGCAGCCATCTCCCCTTTGTGCTACTCTAATTTGTGATTATTTCACACAGCGATAAGAGCATATGCCAAAGTTTTGAAATGGCGCAGAACAGCGTTGCCCAATGTTCCGGGCAGCCAGGCATCGCGACGCTTCAAAGCCCATCAAAAATTTTGGCTTAAGCTTTAAACACAGGGAGGCAAGGCAATGGTTGCGCAAGAACTTTCTGCTGAAACAATGAGCTCCACCCAGGGACAAGACCCTGACGCCGACATCGACTTCGGAGATGTTTGGGCAATAGATCAATTTCTGACGAAATCAGGCCTCAAATCAGCTTTTGCCATCTCGCGCGCAGAGGATTCAGATACGCTCCTGACTCTCTTGGCCCTTATGCTTCGCAACGAAGGCACCCGCCCCTCGGAGTTTTATGAAACTTCTGTAGCCAAGCTGCTTTATCCAGACGCGCGAGTCTCTATCAAAGAAAGCACGGCCTTCTTGGCCGAATTCGGAGCTCCTGGCATGTTCGAGAAATTTGTTGCGTCTTATCTCGATTGGTGCCAAACGGCTAAGTCAGACGAGGATTTTAACAGCGCCTGCGGCACTATAGAAATCATGGGGGCCACTTTCTCATCTTCCATGAAACGCGCCTACTCGGAGAGCGACGAGACCATCTGCGGCGAAGACATTATCGCATTCATGGCTACCTTTTTCCAAATGGAGCTTGCCAAGCAGTTGCAGAACTGCGGCTCCGACAAGGTGCGAAAAGAGACATCAACGACTGTCTTGAGCGAATTTCGCAAAACCAAGGCAAAGATCATTGATGGCACACTTCACAGGGGAGAGTTCACAAGCAAGGCCAATGACGTGATAGAAGCCATGGGCATGAAGATACCTGCAAGCTTTAAGTTGAATGGCAACAGGGTTGAGGTTGGCGAATACTCGTTCAACTGCAAGCTCGGAGTCTCTTAGAGGAACGTGAAAGCGGAATAAATGCAAGGGGTTCAAGACTGTACCGGCCAAGGGCATGCGTAGTCCTTGGCCGGCTTTATGGCAAAACCTTTCGTGAAATATTAGCTTGCATTTATGATTTCTTTGCGATACAATGGTTCAAGCCATGAACCTCGCTTTTCACTCAGGAGTATGGATGCTCCGAGCAAAACAAGGAATTAAAGCATAAAGGCGGCGTTGCGCCTCTGACGGAATTTTGGGATTGCACTAAGAAAACAGATTTGCCGTCGCAAGGCCAGGGTTCGCGCGGGTAGGTGGCAGGATGCTCGAAAGAGATTTGAAATTTTGTCCTTATAATCCTAAACCACTTCACGCCTAATGCTGATAGCGACTCCTATCCTCGCAAGAGGTCTTAACCACGCGCGACAAATTCTGCCGCCGCGATCCCTAGAAATAGGTTTGAAATACCTTTTGAAAATATGGATTTGACAAACTCGTTATCCTGAAAGGGAACCTTGAAACCCTGTGTTCAAGATAGGCGGTTTGTGTTTAAGAGCATATCCTAAGCTTTTCGCCAGGACTTTGGTTGGTCAAACGCTATCCGGTGCCATTACGGAATTTTGGGATATGCTCCAAGCTGTCCTCGACAAAAGTTTGATGGACATACGTCCCTCGTTGATGATTGGCTCCTCAGATATAATTTAGGAATATGCACTAAGCAGTCCTCGAAAGAGTTTTGAAATTTTGGAGGAAATTCATATGCACCTTTGTAACGGTTTGGTAATTCAAGGTTATATTCCCTAATGTGGACCAAACTGACATATGCATAGTTGCCACTTCAGCGCCGAAATCCTCGAAAGAGGTGTAAAGAAAAACGGGGTTTGAAACTTTGAACTGAATCAGAAGGGAGGGGCGATGCAGGAGAACGGCTTTATGGCTATCGCCTACTCGACTAGAAAGTCTGTGGTCATCACATAGGGAAAGCCGCTCTTGTTGTTGCGAGGATTCTACACGCCTATCGATTCCGTGATTGCCACAGTGTCTTCAACTTCCTGCAAGGGATATTGCTCGCGTATGTCTATCACATCGTCTGTCCAATCCCAGGTTTGAAAGCAGCTGGTGAACCCTGCCGCCGCATTCTCAAGTTAAACGTTTAACTGCGCTTTCAAGCGCCTCTCCGACTCTTTATTCGCTCGCGCTTGGCCTTATTATTTTCTTTCACCCAAAGCTTGCCACTTGAGTCTTTCCCTCATTTGTGCTATCCTTGAATATAAAGATGACCTTGCATGTGGAGTTTTCTTTTTTTGCCCGACTCTGGCGAGGCCATCCGCAAGGAGATCTCAGAAAAGAGCGGCATGAGCGTAAACAGAGTTGTTGCAAGCATTCTTGAAAGGAATTTATGGAAATCCAAAGAAACAAATCGAATTATACTCACGAGCAAACTCCATTTATTGGAGATGCTCCAGGAGGCGATAGAATGAACGAGCTTAGATTTGGAGACGCTTGGGCCATAGAGCAATTCATAGGAAAATCGGGCATGAAATCAGTCTTTGTCAACGTCTGCCCAGAGGATTCCGATACCTTGCTGGCGTTTCTGTCTTTTGTTATTCACAATGGCGGTGTGCGCAACCCGCAACTTTTTTATGAATCTTCTGTAGCCAGCCTGCTTTACCCAGACGCGCACCTAGAAGACGATAGCGCAAAAGTCTTCTTGCGCAAAGTTGGAACATTGGATTTCTACAACAAATTTGCCCGCCTGTACATGAATTGGGGTGAAACGGTCATGTCTGAAGAAGACCTTCGTGGCAACACCGTCTTGCTGTCTTTAATGAGAACCACGCTCAGCAAAAACATTAGCAACCACGAGGATCCAGTAAACAACGGGCAATTCGTTCTCTCAACCATGGCTACCTTGTTCCATATGGAATTCGAAAAGCAGCTGCATAATTGCGGCAAACTCAAGATAAGAAAGATGCCGTTAAATCTCGTGTTGGATGAATTCGCAAAAACGACGGCGAATGTTATTGACGGCGAGCTTGTCCGGGAAGAGTTCACCAGCCTGGCAAACGAAGTGATGGAAGCCGTGGGAATGAGCATTGGGGAGCGATTCAAGATAGATGGCAACAGGATTGCGGTTGTCGAATACTCGTTCAACTTCAAGGAGAGCATCTATTACAAATTCGATGATTAAGCAAGGCAGAGCGGCATTTTCGCCGCCGCACCTGCAGGTTAAACGTTTAACCTCAGGTTGCGGCCCCGCCGCCAACCCAGCCAAGCATGCGGCACCAAGCGCTGTGCTTTCAGCTGTTGGATCATGGCTTGAGGTGTTTCGATGTCAGAAACCGCAAAACCTCGTGGCAAGAACAGCCTGATATTGGCGTTTATAGACAGTTGCCGACACATTTGTCTAGGTCAGAAAAGTTTCAAACCAATTGTTATCAAGAAGAGCATTTATGCAAATTCGATGAGTAAAAAAAAGCAGAGCGGCATTTTCGCCGCCGCACCCCTAGGTTAAACGTTTAACCCAAGGGTGCGGCCGCGTATGCTTTGCGATAAAATCTCAAGAAATGCGAAGAGGCCTGAGCATTCGCCCAAGCCCCTTCGCACCCAAGTTTTTCGCTTGCCAGATCAGCCTTCCAAGCACCTCGCCACAGCCTTTTTCCATCCCGCGAGCAGGCGCTCAGCATCTTCAAGCTCCATCTTCGGCTTGAAAACCTCAGCCATGCGCCTGTTTTCCAAAATTTCGTCCTTGCTTGAGTACACTCCCGTCGCCAGTCCAGCCAGGCATGCGGCGCCAAGCGCTGTGCTTTCAGCTATGTCAGCCCGAATCACTTCCATGCCCAAGATATCGGCTTGGAACTGCATGAGGAAGTTGTTGCGGGAAGCGCCTCCGTCCACCTTAATGGCCTTTGCCGCCAAGCCTGAAGCGGTCTCCATTGCCTTTATGACGTCATAGCTCTGGTACGCTATAGACTCAAGGGCGGCCCTGACTACATGAGCCCGGTTTGCGCCCCTGGTGATCCCGGAGATGATGCCCCTGGCGTATTGATCCCAATAAGGAGCGCCAAGACCTACAAACGCGGGAACCATGTAAACGCCAGCCGTGTTTTCAACGCTTTGCGCCAGCTCATCTGTCTCGCTGGCCTGGCTGATGATCGAAAGCCCGTCTCTTAGCCACTGTATGGCGGCGCCAGCGACGAAAACGCTTCCCTCAACGGCGTACTCAACTTTTCCGTCCAGTCCCCATGCAATGGTTGTGAGCATCCCGCCTTCAGGCTCTATCGCTTTCTCGCCGGTATTCATCAATATAAAGCAACCAGTGCCGTAAGTGTTCTTCACTTCTCCGGGCGTGAAACAGCATTGGCCAAACAGAGCCGCTTGCTGGTCTCCTGCCGCTCCCGCTATAGGAACCTCTGTTCCAAACAGGTCGGCCATCCCGAAAACGTGTGACGAAGGCTTGGCCTCAGGCAGCATTTGCGCCGGGATCTTAAGCCAATCCAGGATCTCCTGATCCCATTTCAGCTCCCTAATGTTAAAGAGCATGGTTCTTGAAGCGTTAGTGTAGTCAGTGGCATGAACCTGGCCCTTGGTCATGTTCCAGATAAGCCAGGAGTCTATGGTGCCAAAAAGCGCGTTTCCCTCTTCTGCCAGCTTCCTTGCCCCTTCAACGTTCTCCAGCATCCACGCAAGCTTCGTGGCGGAAAAGTAGGCGTCAACCACAAGCCCTGTCTTGGCTTTGGCTATGGGGGCGAATCCCGCCTTCTTGAGCTCGTCGCAAGCCTCGGCCGTTCTTCTGCACTGCCAAACAATCGCGTTTGATATGGGCCTTCCTGTGCGCTTGTCCCAAACAACAACAGTTTCTCGCTGGTTGGCTATCCCTATGGCGGCTATGTCCTTGCCTGTCACTCCAGCTTTTGCCATGGCTTGCCTTGCCGACTCCATCTGTGTTTGAAGAATCTCCAAAGCGTCATGCTCCACCCATCCCTCCTTAGGAAAGATCTGGCTGAACTCCAGCTGGGCAGAACTTACAATGTTTAGCCTTTTGTCAAAAAGAACGCACCTGGAACTGGTAGTCCCTTGATCCATTGCCATTAAAAGCTTCGGCATAGCATTCTCCTCCTTGCCATTTAGTGCATATCAGCCGTTTATCCTGCAAAGCCTGTTTTATCCTGCAAATCCAACGTTTTTAGTCGCAACTATGTCAACGCCCGTTCCCGCGCAATTCGGGACAATGATGTCCCCAATGGATATGGGGGCGCAGACCTCAACGCCTTTTAACGCTTTTACGCAATCAAATATCTTGCCTTTAGGAACAGGCTTTGCGGTTTTTACAGGAAGCGCCGCTATAGCGGCATTTTTGAGCTTTACCGTGGTAGCCACCATCCGCACAGGGTTCACGCACTCAGTTTTGGCATACGCCGCGCCTCTGGAGCACGCGTTTCCAGAAACCGAAATCTCTTGGCCTGATACCTGGACTTCCATCGGGCAGCCCATGGGGCAGTTCACGCAAATGATCTTCATGCTACTTATCCTCCAGCGAAACTTCGATCCGAGATATATTTGGCCTTTTGGCAAACAGCTCCCCGCTCAAGGAAATCGTCTCCATTTCCCCTGGAGCGAACACCATTTTCTTGCGCTTGAGCACCTGCTCCCCGTCCATCTTTACAACAAGCGCCGCGTTTCTCTTTTCGGCAGTCACGCGGAGCCTCAAAGTCATATTGTTTTTCACTTTTTTCGGGTTGATTGAAAACGGCATTACATACCTTACTCCGTTTCCTGGAACGACTTCGGCGCTTGATCCTGAGAATGCCTCTCCGAAAGCGTACGCGGCCGCGTTTTCTCCCGCCTCCTGCGCCTCTTCCGAAACAAAGTCAACCAGGTCATGCACATGCAGAGCGTTTCCGCAAGCAAAGACTCCAGGGGCGCTTGTCTCAAAGCTCTCGTTTACAATAGGCCCGCCTGTGTCAGGAGACAGCTTCACTCCAGCCATCTTTGAAAGCTCATTTTCAGGAATCAGCCCTACTGAAAGCAAAAGGGTGTCGCAAGGGAAAAGCTTCTCCGTTCCAGGAACTGGTCTTAGGCTGCTGTCCACCTGCGCTATGGAAACGCCCTCAAGCCGGTCTTTCCCGAAGATGCCAACCACAGTGTGCGACAGCATCAGCGGTATCCCGAAATCGTCCAGGCACTGGACAATGTTTCTCTTCAGCCCGCTTGAATGAGGCATCAGCTCCGCTACAGCGGCCACATGCGCTCCCTCTAGCGCCAAGCGCCTTGCCATGATAAGCCCTATGTCGCCGGATCCGAGTATCACCGCTTCCCGGCCTGGCATAAGCCCGTCTATGTTGACAAACTTTTGGGCCGTGCCGGCTGTCATGATCCCTGACGGCCTTGACCCAGGAATGTTTAGCGCCCCTCTTGGACGCTCTCTGCAACCCATTGAAAGAACAACCGCTTTGGCCCTGATCTCCTGGATCCCTGAAGCGCTGACGGCCTTTAGCACCCGGTCTGACCCGAGCTCCAAAACCATCGTTCCAAGACTTGTCTCAATGTCCCCAGACAAAACCTCTTTTATAAACCTGGCCGAGTACTCAGGCCCTGTCAGCTCTTCCTTGAAAGTGTGAAGCCCAAATCCGTTGTGTATGCATTGGTTCAGGATCCCGCCTAGCTCCCTGTCCCTTTCTATCACAAGCACTTTGTCCGCTCCAGCCTTTTTGGCGCCAAGGGCAGCCGCCAATCCTGCGGGCCCGCCGCCTATTATGGCTACGTCCACATCCCTCACAAAAGCGCCTCCTTGATGGGCCCGGAGAGAATCCAAGATCCGCCCCCGTGCTTGGTTGCCTCAAGCGGGCTTTTGCCAAGCTCCTCCGAGACTATTCCTACAAGCTTCATCATGCAAAATCCGGATTGGCATCTTCCCATTCCGGTCCTTGTCCTTCTTTTCACAGCGTCCAAAGAGACCGCTCCTATAGGATTTCTTAAAGCGTTAAGTATTTCGGCCTTGGTCACTTTCTCGCACCTGCAGATGACGTTGCCAAAGTCAGGATCTTTCTCTATCAGTCGCTGCCTTTCCTCCCAGCTGCTCTCCCGGAACTTTGGAAAGGGCTCCAAGTTCGGGCAGAACTCCGAATTCTCTTCTGGCTGGAGGATGCCGCAGACAATCTCAGCCGCCGCCTCCCCTATGGCAGGCGCCGCCGAAAGCCCTGGGGACTCAATGCCCATCAGGTTGACAAAACCCTTGCCCGACTCTTCTATCACGAAATCATCTGACTTGTGGTGCGCCCTGACCCCGGCAAAAGACGTTATGATCTTGTTCCTGGGCAGCCTCTTAAGGCTCCTGGATGCCTTCTCAAGCGCCTCAGCCAGCCCCTCCCTGGTTGTGGACGTGTCATCTCCGTCATCAATGTCCTTTGACGTAGGGCCTATCAGCACATTTCCGTCAGCCGTCGGAGCGACAAGGACCCCTTTTCCCATCTTTCCTGGCACCTGGAACAAGACCCTGGAGACCAAGCCTCCTTCTTCCTGATCCAGCAGGCAGTACTCGCCTCGCCTAGGCTGGATGGCGTTTTTTTCTCCGCCAGCCATTTCACTTATCTCTCCAGAATGGACGCCAGCCGCGTTTACAACCACCTTTGCCAGGTATTCGCCGTTGTTGGTTTGAACCCTGTAGCCGTCTCCGTCCTGGCTTATTCCTGTCACAACCGTTGCGAGAGCGAATTTGACTCCGTTCAAGGCCGCGTTGTCCGCCAAGGCTATGCACATTTCGTAAGGCGAAACCACACCGCCTGAGGGAGCAAGCAAGGCATCTGTTACGCTGTCGCCAACACCAGGCTCTAGCGCCAAGATCTCTTCTCTTCCCAAGATCGCGATATCGCTTAGCCCGTTTATGCGCCCTCTGCGATTAAGCTCTTCAAGCTCCCTTCGATCATTCTCTCCAAACCCCAAAACAAGAGAGCCGCACCTCGAAAACGGGAAGCCCAGCTCTTTCGACAGCTTGTCAAACATCCTTTGCCCACGGACGTTCATGACAGCCTTTTTTGTGCCTGGAAGCGCGTCATAGCCTGCGTGGACAATCCCGCTGTTTGCCTTGGTTGCGCCAGAGGCGACATCAAAACCTTTTTCCAGCACCAGAATGTCTAGCTTCCTCTTGGAAAGCTCCCTGGCGACGGCGCAGCCAACAATGCCTGCGCCAATGACAATAACATCTAGCAATTTATCTCCTCGATCCATGAAAAGCATGCCCATTGCTCTTGGGGCATGCATCGCTTTTTGCAAAAATGGCATCACGGCATGTGGCTTGCGGGGTTGCCAAGTCACACATTGGGGATGCGCTTTTATTATATCACAAGCCTAAAGCCATTAGAAGTTTTTAAATTCGTACTCAAAGCGGCGAAAGACCCTGCTGGCCGCGCCGCCCAGGCGTAAAATCGACTCTTTAGGGCATGATATACTTAAATCATATCCCAAATTTGATTTCAGGCTGAAAAATCCTTTATTTAAGCATTCGCGAAGCATTCGCCAGGAATTTTTCACTGCCTTAACGGGATATGCTCTTGCGAGCGTTCTCGTCAGTATAAACCATCAACTTTTTCCGAGCTTTAAATTCGGAGGTGCTTCAACATGAAAACTTGCTTGATCACAGGCGGCTGCGGCTTCATTGGGTCAACTCTCATAAATCGCCTGCTGGGCAGGGGCGGGATTAAAGTCATAAACCTAGATCTGCTGACTTATGCTGGCGACATAGACAACCTGGGTGAAGCGGAAAGCGACCCCAACTATGTTTTCGCCCAGGCGGACATCGTGGACACGGAAACCGTGGAGTCCATATTTGAGAACTATGACATAGACGCTGTCATAAACTTCGCGGCTGAGACCCATCTGGACAGG
Source organism: Clostridiales bacterium (assembly GCA_031270945.1). GTDB lineage: Bacteria > Bacillota > Clostridia > Lachnospirales > WQUN01 > JAISWZ01. Next base: position 23,293 of record JAISWZ010000069.1, read on the forward strand.
TCAGTGAAAAACCCGGTCATATTCGGCAGAACAAACTCCATAGGGGCGCTAAACGTCTTGAATGTGGCGAAAAGGGCCTGGGAAGGCAAAGGGGGGTTCAAGAAGGGCGCTGTATTCATCCAGATCTCAACCGACGAGGTGTATGGTGCGCTAGGCCCAACTGGCCTCTTTCTGGAAGGATCCAGCATAGACCCCAGAAGCCCCTACTCCGCCAGCAAAGCCTCAGCTGACGTCTTTGTCCAGGCTTACGGGTCAACATACCGGATGCCTGTTGTGATAGCCCGCTGCTCCAGCTGCTATGGGCCAAAGCAGCATCGCGAAAAACTGGTTCCCAGCCTGGCGCTCAGCGCCCTTGACCGCAAGCCAGTCCAAGTGTACGGCGAAGGGCTTCAAAGCAGGGATTGGATCTACGTGGATGACCTTTGCGAGGCCATTGAGGCTATCATGGACTCGGGCAAGGCCAACGAAATTTATAATATTGGCGCCAACGCAGAGATTTCTTACAAAGATCTCGTATATTTCATTATAGGGCGCGTACGTCCGGGAGAGGAAAATGACCTGGTGCTGCATTCTCCCGAAAGAAGAGGATATTGGCGCCGGTTTGCCGTCGACACGTCGAAAATCACGAAAGAGCTGGGATGGACAGCTAAGACGCCTTTCTCGGACGGGTTTGACAGAACCCTCGAATGGCTTGAGCGCTCCAGGCACAGGATTTAAGTTTTGCGACGTGTCTAACCATGTCTCTTTTTAAGGTATTGCGCCAGTTTTTTGATTGTGGTACAATATTTTCATGCTTAAAGCAGGCTGCGGCTTTTCGAGCGCTTTGTCGAAAGCCGCAGGTTAAGAGGCTTCGCCGATGATGCGGCTCCGCCGCTTATGAGGCTTTGCCGATGATGCGGCTCCGCCGCTTATGAGGCGCATGCCGAAACCAGCAACTCTGGCGCACGCTTTCGACATTACCGCATTACCGCGCGAGTGAAAACATCCATAAGCTTACTTTTTGTTTTCCCTCGCAAGCAACCGCTGACACGAGCGAAAAGCAGCATTCGTTTCGCTCGCTGCTATACACAGGAGGAGCGTAATGTACGAACCAGACAACTACAACTCCAATTCTCCGCCGCCACCGCCACCGCCCCCTCCTCGGGCTCCAGATATCGAGCCAGGGGCGCTTACCCTAAGGGAATGGCTTGTCACCATCGTGATCCAGATCATTCCCTGCATAAACATCATATTTCTGTTGCTCTGGGCATTTGGGCCTGACAATCCACCCAGCCGCAAGACGTACGCCAAAGCCTGGCTGATCGTCATGGCATGCTCATTGCTGTTTATCCTGTTCTTTGCCAGGCCGGTGATAAATTTCCTTGAGAACTTATTGTGGCTGTCGATGTGAGGCGCTGGATAGCATGGCATTTCCAAGGGTTCGCCAAAGTCTTGAGGGCGGGCGTTCGAGATCCAAAACGCTCGCTACAAGTTAAGCTTTGGGCATAGAGCATACGGCTTTGAAGCATTCGCAAGACGTTTTGGTATATGCCCAAAGAGCCCTTCAGGAGGATCAATAAAACTAATGAACGGACAGGATGACTTCAATTGGGAAACGCCTCCACCCCAGACTCCAGATGGCGCTTCAGGGCCGCTCAGCCGCAAGGACTGGATAATCACCATGGCGCTTCTGGCAATTCCCTGCATTGGCATCATATTTTCGTTGAGCTGGGCCTTCAGCGAAGGAAACCCCGACCGCAAGAAGTTCGCCCGAGCCTGGTTAATCTTCAATCCGGGCCTTTACATCGTTTTGACCATTATCGCTGCAATAACCAGTTTTTCTGTTTTGCAATGAATAAAAAGAACTGCGCTTTCGACGCTGGACCTTGATAGCTCCAAATTTCCCAATTTTGCCGCTTTATAATGCGCAGAGCATAAGAGCATATCCCAAAATTTTATCCGAGGCACCGGAAAAATCCGGGTGTTTGCTCGAAGAAGCCCGAGCAAACTAGTTGAAGCATTCGCCAGGATTTTTTCGGCGGAATTTTGGGATATGCACTAAGGCTTGGAAAAGTAACGCGCCTTTTTCGAAATTTTTGGATATGCTCTAAGCAATTCGGGAGGGCTAATATGAACGGACAGGACGACTTCAATTGGGCAACGCCTCCACCTCAGCCTCCAGACAGCGCGCCAGGGGCGCTCAGCCGGAAGGACTGGATTATCACACTGGCGCTTCAAGCCATTCCCTGCATAGGCATCATATTTTCGCTGGTTTGGGCATTCAGCGAAGGAAACGCTGAGCGCAAGAAGTTCGCCCGAGCCTGGTTGATTGTCAACATCTGCGTTGCCGTCATTGTGACAGTCCTTATTTTCGCGGTGGTAATTTTGTTTTGGGACGCCATTGACAGCTTTCCTTATGCCTACTGATTTTATGGCTGGATATGCTTAAGAGAGAAACTCTTGATTTTAAGGCTGAACATGCTCGATAGAGATACTCTCATCTCTTTTCGCTCTCTGGCGCAACTCCCAAACGCGGCATATTGCTTGGATGACGCCCCGCAGGAGGACTAAAATGAACGGACAGGACGACTTCAATTGGGCAACGCCTCCACCTCAGCCTCCAGACAGCGCACCAGGGGCGCTCAGCCGGAAGGAATGGATTATCACAATGGCGCTTCAGGCCATTCCCTGCATAGGCTTCATATTTTCGTTGGTTTGGGCATTCAGCGAAGGAAACGCTGATCGCAAGAAGTTCGCCCGAGCCTGGCTGATCATCAACATCTGCGTCGGCGTAATAATAGGGGTCCTTGTCATCGTATTTGTGGCTTTCATAATGGGCATATGGCTTTAGGGCTACGGGCTCTTACGCCTTTTAAGGCATATTGCTTGGAAGACGCCCTGCAGGAGGATTGAAATGAACGGACAAGACGACTTCACTTCGGCAGCGCCTCCACCTCAGCCTCCAGACAGCGCGCCAGGGGCGCTCAGCCGGAAGGACTGGATTATCACACTGGCGCTTCAAGCCATTCCCTGCATAGGCTTCATATTTTCGCTGGTTTGGGCATTTAGCGAAGGAAACGCTGATCGCAAGAAGTTCGCCCGAGCCTGGCTGATCATCAACATCTGCGTCGGCATAATAATAGGGGTCCTTGTTGTCATATTTGCAGCTTTCATATGGGACGTCCTTCAGGATCCCTTCTTTTCTTATGGCTACTGACTCTTATGCCTTTTAAGTTTAATAGGCATATTGCTTGAAAGACGCCCCGCAGGAGGGTTGAAATGAACGGACAAGACGACTTCACTTCGGCATCGCCACCTCCTCCGCCTCCAGAAAGCGAGCCTGGGGCGCTCAGCCAGACGGAATGGTGCATCATTTTATTTCTTCAAATCATTCCCTGCGTAAATGTGGTCATGATGTTGATGTGGGCATTCAGCTCAAGAGGAAACCCCACCCGCAAGAGGGTCGCCCAAGCCTGGCTGATCATAAGCGCATGCCTGCTCATTCTTATAGTGATCTTTATCTACTCAGGGGCATACTCGCATTTTATTACACTTAGCCACTGATCTTTGGGCTGGATACGCTCAGAGCTAAAAGTTTTCGCTCTGAGAAGCGAGTGATGCAAAACTCAGCTCTTTTCGCTCGCTAATATAGTTCCAAGCGTTTTTATAGCGCAATCATGGGCATATTGCTTGGAAGACGCCCTGCAGGAGGATTGAAATGAACGGACAAGACGACTTCAATTGGGCAGCGCCGCCTCCACCGCCTCCAGAAAGCGAGCCTGGGGCGCTCAGCCAGAAGGAATGGATCATCATTGTATTGCTTCAAACCATTCCCTGCGTAAATGTGATCATGATGTTGGTATGGGCATTCAGTTCAGGAGGAAACCCCACCCGCAAGAGAGTCGCCGAAGCCTGGCTGATAGTCAGCGTGTGCGTGATGGCGATTTCATTTATCCTCAACGGCGTCGGCGGAAACGCTATCTCTTCCCTTCTTGACTCACTGGCAAATTACCGGAATTAAATTTGAGATGTGAGGAATAAATTGCGGAATTAATTTTGGGAGATTAAATTTGGGGGATGGGAGGAATAAAATGAACGGACAAGAAGCGGCGGCGCCGCTTCCAAATAGCCCGCCAGGGATGCTGAGCCTGGAAAAATGGTTAGCCGTTATGGCAATCGGGCTCATTCCTGGCATAAATATTGCATATATGCTGATCTTGTCATTCGAGAAGGACGGAAACCCCACTCTCCAGAAGTACGCAAAAGCTTGGCTGTTGGCCGCAATGTGCGTTTGCGGGTTTCTCTCGCTCTTCAGTTGAGGCTTCCTCTTGCTCCCATGGTGACAGCCATCGGCCAAGAAACATATGGCAAAGTTTAGCGCCGCCATTTAGTGCGTATCCCAAATAAAAGGCCGGACAGGCGCTCTTGTGCCGTCCGGCCTTCTTTCTATCTCTACTGCAAACAGATCGCCCTGAACTTGCTCTCCAGGTAGTTGGTGAAGTAGCTCGCGTCCAAGGGCTCTCCTGTCGCGCCGACCACGATCTCCTCTGGAGTCTTGAGCGCCCCGTGCATGTGGATCTTGCTTGTGAGCCACTGGGTTATGGGCTTGAGATCCCCCTTTTTCACAAGTTCGAACACTGGGATGTCTTTTTTCATGAAGTGCAGGAACTGAGCGGCATAAGCGTTTCCAAGCGCGTAGGACGGGAAGTAGCCGAATGAGCCTTGGCTCCAGTGAACATCCTGCAGAATCCCGTGCGCGTCGTCTGGCGGGGTTAGGCCTAGGTACTCCCTCATCTTCTCGTTCCACAAGGCCGGAAGCTCTGCGACTGGGCGGCCGTTAATGATAATCTCCTTTTCCATTTCGTAGCGGACCATGATATGCAGGGAGTAAGTCAGCTCATCGCTCTCTATCCTGATCAAGGAAGGCTTCGCCTGGTTTGAGGCAAAGTATAAGTCCTCTGCTGTGACGTCAGAGAATTCTTTTCCAAGCAAGGCGATAACGCTGCCATAGACGCTTTCCCAGAACTCGCGGGATCTGCCTATGACATTTTCATAGAACCTGGACTGGGACTCATGGATGCTCATGGACGCCCCTTTGCCCAGAATAGTCTCAGCCACCTCGTCTCCGATATTCTGCTCATAGAGGGCATGGCCGGTCTCGTGAAGGACCGAGTAGAATGACGAGAGAAAGTCATTCTCATGGTAGTTGGTAGTGATCCTGACGTCGCCCTTGCTGAAGTTCGTTGTGAAAGGGTGAACGCTCTCCCTGATCATTCCGCACTTGAAGTCAAAGCCAAGCCTGTCCATCAAAAGCTTGGATATCTTTTTCTGCGTTTCGGCGGGGACTGGGCGCTTCGCAAAAGAGGCGTCAAACTTCTTCCCTTTTTCAGAGATCTCTTGCACCAATGGCACTATGGTCTTCTTCAGCTGGCTGAAAAAGGCGTCCAGCTTTTCCGTCGTCATCCCGGACTCATAGTCGTCAAGCAGCGCGTCATAGGGGTTTCCGGAGACGCCCCTGAGAGTTGCGAAGCGTCTCTGCCACTGGATTATCTGCTCCAGCGCTGGCGCGAAGGAGGCAAAGTCGCTTTCAGCCTTGGCTTTTTCCCATACGCTTTGGGAGTTTCCCAAAAGCTCATTGTACTTGCCTATGTCCTCAGGAGGAATGTTCTTCCACGAGTCATAAAACTTCTGGGACTCGCGCATTGACACTCTTTCCAGCTCATCCAAGCCTTCCTGAGGCGCCTGGAGGAATTCCTGCATTTTGCCGGATACAGCCAAGGTGAACTGCTCTTCAGCAAGAATCCCGAAAGTTTTAGCTCTAGCTGGTATTCCTCCGGGCGGCGCCCCTGTGGACATGTCCCAATGGATCAGCGCCAGGGCGTTCCCGATGGCTTTAGACTTGTCCAGGTATGCCATGAATTCGCTTGCCATAACCCTTCCCCCTTCTTGGAGCGGCTCAAGCGCTTGGAGCGCGCTTGAGCCGATATGCCGCAAATGTGTGACGAGCGCTCAAATCTGGAAATTTTATCTCATGATCAGTCGGGCCGTTCCCGCTGATATCAGAAAATTCTAAGAGCATATCCCAAAATTAATTCCATGGCTTGAAAAAGTCACGCATAAAAGCATCGCGATGACTTTTTCGGCGCCCCAATGGAATTTTGGGATATGCCTTAATCCTACCGCTCGCAAGTATATTATACCACTGTCTGTCATGAAGGGAAAATGGTATTGTTGAGGCCCCCTGCATGAGTTATAATATTCTTGTGGGCCTTGCGCCAGAGGCGCAACGCCAACCGGATGATGTGTTTATCTCAGAATATAGAATCCGGCATCCTAAAAGAGGAGGTTGCCATGAAGCTGAAGAATACCATGAACGTGTCTGAAATGCTGGATGAAGCTTATGACCAATACAAAAAAATGTTCTTTCAGCAGCTGGGAGTTTCCCTTGTTTGCTATATCTCCGCTGTCATATTGCTGATGCTGACCCTGGGCCTTTCTCTTGGCGTGATGCTTACAACGGCTGTCCTTGGCAACTCCATCGGGTCGATTTTGCTCTATGGAACAATAGCGGCATTCATGGCTCTCCTGGTCCTTGGGCTATGGCAGGGCGCGGCCTCCGTGCTGGCTTGGCAGGTTTGGATCGGCGCGACTCCCAGCGTTGGAATAGCGCTGAAGCGGATGTTCGGATCGCTTCTTCGAATAGCCAGCGTATGCCTGGTTGAGGTCACGGCGGCGGTTCCAGTTGTCTTCCTGGCGTTCCAGGCAGTTGTGCCGTTGGACAACGCTGAGTTTGAAATGACCCCAGGCACGGCTGTGGCGCTTTTGGTGTGCGCCCTGATTCTTGTGATAGGCTGGCTTTTGGCGTCCACCTGGCTTTATTTCGCTATTCCCTGCTGCGTGCTGGAAAAGAGGTGGCATGTCAGCGCCGTTGCCCGTTCTATTTCGCTTGTGAAAGGCGATTTCAAGACAGTGCTTTCCGGAAGGCTATCCTTCTGGATGTCCACAATAGCGTTGCAGTACAGCCTTTACGGCGTGATCACCCTTTCTGTTGCCGCAATGGGGATGCTTCCGTCATCTGACTCAAGCATCTATCAAGGCATAAGCGTTCTGCAGGTGTTTTTGTCTTCGATCGCGCCGCTTTTGCTCGCGCCTTTGCCTCATGTTTTCTCTGTCTTGTCTTACGCGAACCAACGCATAAAGAAAAACGGGCTTGACATTGAGCTTGAGCTCCACAACCGCCAAGTCGCCTTGGCCGCTGGCAAGCGGGAGCTTCTCGCCAGGCAGAACGCATCCGGCCAGGCAGGAGGGGCTTATGAATACCCAATTTGACCAGGCCCTGACTGATGTTTTGAAGCGGGGCAAGTACAATGTCCTGACTGGCAGAACCATGGACATCAAGAAGTATCTGACGGACTTGATAGACGAGATCCTAGCAAAGATTTTTGCAACCTTTGAAATCCCCGTAAGCGAGAGCGCAAGCGGCAACGGCAACTGGGCAAGCGGCTTTGCCATAGTCCTATTGACCTTGTCCATTCTTGGCGTAGCTGCTATAGTCATACACATTGTAAGGGGCAAGCTCAAAGAAGAGCCGGACATGGAAGGGGTGCTTGCTGGCATCGATCCAAGCCGGTCTCCCAGCGACCTCATAAACGCGGCTGCAGCCTTTTGGGCTGACGGCCAGCCTCGGGACGCGGCCAGGCATGTGTTTGCCGCAGTGCTTTTGGCTCTGGACAAAAGCGGGGCGCTATCTATAGGCGTGTCAAAAACCAACAAGCAGCTCGCGGAGGAGCTGAAGCGAAAGGCCCCGAAGTTTCTTAGCTCTTTTAAAAGCGTTTCGAATATATTTCAAATCGTGTGGTTTGGCGGCAAAAATTTGGACGAGGAATCGTTTTCCGAATGCTTGCGCCTAGGATCGCTATTGGTTGGGGAGGCTGGCAGTGAAAAACGCTAGATTGATAGCCATATGCGTAGGCCTCCTCATTGTTGCCCTGGTGGTGAAAGAGCTGGCCGGGCTTTCCGATGACGGGCCGGCGTACACAGTCTTCTCGTCAACTGCGGCAGGCGCCAGCCTTTTCAAGGACACATTGGAAGAGATGAATTATCCCGTGGGGATCTCCTACGAGAAGATAAACGCTGACGCAAGCCTGAATGACACGCATGTGCTTATAGAGCCTGAAATGGACGAAAACGACCTGTCAAGCCTTCTGGCCTGGGTTTCAAAAGGCGGAAGAGCCGTCCTAATGGGCAGCCCCACGGTCATTGGCCAGTTGAGCTACCTTCTTTTGCTGGACTACCCAACCCGCTACAGGGAAGCAGCCCACGGCGCCGTGAGCGAGTGCCAGCTGGGGTATGGAACGCTTCTGTACGGCTCAAGCCAAGTCGTCTTGAACAAGCAGCTCATGGAGAACTCAGCTTCAGGAAAGACAATCACAGGCTTTCTCTCTTCGTGGAAAAGCCCTCAGATATATTTTAACGAGTACTACCACGGGTACCGGTACGAGGCGAACTCATGGGACAAGCTTCCCTCTGGGCTTAGGGCCTTGGTTCTTCAGATAGGAGTGGCTGCCGCAATGCTCGTCTGGTTTCTGGGCTTTAGGTTCGGCAAGCCTGTGCCCTTGATAGAGGGTGTTGAAAGAGACGAAAGCGAATATTGCATAGCTCTTGCCAACCTGGAGAGAAAGGCCGGAATGAGCGAAGGGGCTTTGGAGGATCTCCAGCAAGCGCTTCTTCGAAAATGCGCCAGAGCCTTTCACGCGGGAAGAAAGCTGGACAAGGAATCCTTGGCCAAGCTCTGGGCAATGCGCTCCCTTTCGGGAGCGAAGAACATAGAATTGGCGTTTCCAGGCGAATTGACTGACAAAAGGCAGCTGGCGGAAGCGGCCGCGGCGATTTGCGCCTTGGAGGCTGTACTTCGAAAGCGAGCCGCGAAGAGATCCAAAAGCGTGTCCCAAATTTAAAATAGTGCATATCCCAAAATTTATTATAAGGCTTGGAAAAGTAACGCGTTAAAGCATCGCATGACTTTTCCTGCGCCCTTTTTTTGAATTTTGGGATATGCATCTAATAAATCTTATATTTTGATCAAGGAGCCCTCAAATGGCAGAGATTGGAACTACACGCGCGATAACTGACGTCGTGAAAGATGAAATAGGCAAAGCCGTGATTAACCAGGGCTACTTGACAACCCTGGCCCTGGCGGCCCTCTTGGGCGGAGGGCATGTTCTTATCGAGGGGGTTCCAGGGCTGGCCAAGACGCTTTGGGTGAAGTCGCTCGCAAAGACTTTGAGCGTGGACTTCAAGAGAGTGCAGTTCACTTCTGACCTCATGCCCTCTGACATTCTTGGCGCAAAAATCTTCAACATGAAAACCTCAGAATTTGATCTAAGAAAAGGCCCGCTTTTCACAAACCTGTTCCTGGCTGACGAGATAAACCGCACACCGCCGAAAACCCAGTCCGCTTTGCTTGAGGCTATGCAGGAGCGGGCAATCACGATAGACGGAGAAACAATGCCTCTGTCAGAGCCGTTCATGGTTCTGGCCACCCAGAACCCCCTTGAGCACGAGGGCGCTTATCCTCTGCCTGAAGCCTTGACTGACAGGTTCATGCTGAAGCTGAAGATGACATATCCAGGAGTGGCGGCAGAGAAGGCCATTCTTCGCGCCTATGGCGGAGAGCTTGCAGTGCCTGAGCCAAGGCAGGTAGCAAACGCCTGGCAGGTGGCCGAGTGCAGAAGCGAGGTTGCCGCTGTCCATGTGGATGACAGCGTATACAACTACATTGTAAGCGTGGTTGAAACCACAAGGCGAATGAATGTGGTTGACATAGGCTCAAGCCCCAGGGGAGCGCTTGCCATACTCGCTTGCGCCAAGGCTCTTGCCGCTATGGAGGGGCGGGACTACCTGATACCTGACGACGTGAAAGCGATAGCCCCAGCCGCGCTTAGGCACAGGATAACGCTTAAGGCTGACGCGGAGCTTGACGGCATAACCACGGACAAAGTGGTTGAAAACATACTGGCCCAAACGAAGGTGCCAAGATGAGCATAACCCTTAAGTTCGCAAAGCTCGAGTTCATAGCTATCGGCGTCGTGCTCCTGGCCTCGGTTTTCGGATTTGGGATGATCGTGTTCGCGGCTTGCAACCTGGCGCTTGCGGCGCTTTTCATTGCTGACTGGATAGGCGCGCCAAAAGCCGGATCCTTTGCTGTGACCCGCGAGCCAGGCGACAAGCTCTGCTGCCGGGCTGAAAACGTCATCGGATTTTCCGTCTCAAGCACCCACGGCAAGGCTGTGAAGCTCTTTCTGAAAGACACCCCTCCGGACTTCAGGTTTAGCCTGGACGAATCCGACATGGCTAAAGTCATACCTCCAAGCGGGAGGCAGGGCTTCTCTTATATTGCCATCCCCATGAAAAGAGGCAGCTTCCTGTTTGAGGGCGTCTTCTGCATAGCCGAGGGAAGCCTTGGCTTGTTCAGGAGGCGCTTCTTCAAAAAGCTGCCCAGGGATTTCAAGGTTTACCCTGACATGCGAAACCTCAGCAAGTACAGGCTTATGGCTAGAAACAAAAGGCTTCTGGCCCCTGGCCCAAACCGCGCCAAGCTTCGCGGGGCTGGAGTGGAGTTTGAAAGCTTGCGGGAATACGTGGACGGAGATGACACCAGAAAGCTCAACTGGATGGCTTCGGCCAGGCAGGGCAAGCTCATGGTCAACCAATATGAGTCGGAAAAGAACCAGCCGGTCTTCATCCTTGTTGACGCGGGCAGATCCATGTCAAGCGCGGCCAAAGGGCGGGAAAAGCTGGACTATTCAATAGAGGCGGCCCTTATCCTGGCGGACATTGTCAACCAGCAAGGCGACGTCTGCGGAATCCTGGTCTTTGACTCAGCCGTAAAGACCATTGTAATGCCAGGCAAGGGCGCAAGCCACAGAACCATGTGCATGGATGTCTTGTATAACATCGAAGGCGTAAAAAGCGCCTCCGATTACGAAGGCGCTTTCCTTGAGCTTATGAGAAGGCAAAAAAGAAGCGGGTTGGTCTTTGTTTTCACAGATTTTGAAACCCCTGAAGAGGCGAAAGACATAAGCGCCGCTCTTTCGCTCTTGAAAAAAAGGCACATTCCTCTGCTGATGCTCATGGAGTCCGAAGGGCTTCGGGAGCTTGCTGACATGAAAGCCAAAACCGAGAAAGAAGCTTTTGAAAAGGCGGCCGCCGCCCGATATCTTTATGAAAAGGAGTCTCTTTGCAGGAGCCTTGGAACAAGGGGCTGCGCATGCATCAGGTCAGAAGCCGGGGCTTTCGCCCTGGCGGCGGTGAACAACTATCTGGCGGCAAAAAGATAGCCTTTTATATTTTATATTTTATGTTTTATATTTTTTTTATATCTCCTAGCTTTTGCTGTATCCCGCCCTCACAAAGTAAAAGGCCAAAGCAGCCAGCGTTGCGAAAGCGAAAGCCAGCTTAAGCGGTGGGGATACTGGAAGAGGACTGAAAAAGCCCTCAATCAGCGCCGCTGCTGCCAGCATCACAAGTATTCCCGGAATGAATCCAGCTGCCCTCTTGGCTGCCAGAACCAGCGCGTCCTTTCTGCTCAAGCGCCCTGGCAAAAGAATGGCCTTTCCTATCATCAACCCGCAAGCCCCGCTCAAGAATATCGCCGCAAGCTCTATGAACGCATGGGGCAGAAGAGTGCCGAAGTAGATCGCCATGTTTGCGCCCCTGGACATGAAAAGCCCAGTGGTGGCGCCCAGCACCGCCCCATTGTAAAATATGATGTATATCGTGCCAAGTCCAGCGGTAAGCCCCAGAGCGAAAGCTTCAAAAGAGACCCTAATGTTGTTGGTCATTATCACTGCGCCTAACATCGAATAGTTGGCAAGCGAGACAGGCACGCCAGACACGCCGCCTCCAACCGCGTCAATGGTGCTCTGGGGCAGAAAGATTGCGAAATAGATGGGGTTTGTGGCAGTGAGAGCGATGCTTACCATCACCCCGATAAAGAACAGGAGCATGGATGCAAGGAAGTATTCCTGGTATTCCCTGGCCATCTGGGGAAATCCGGAAGTGAAGTATCCAGCCGCGTCAGCCCACGCCCCTTTTTCCTTGGCGTAAAAGTGCTGGTGCGACATCCCTGCCAGCCTGTTCAAGTACGCGGTGGTTTTGCCGTTTGGATACCTGGTCTTGGCATACGCCAGGTTGCGGGTTGCCTTTCTGAAAAGATCGGCAAACTCCCGAAGCTCTTCGCTTGAAAAGCTCGAAACCCGCTTTCGCTCAAGCCTTCGGTTATATTCATCCAGCTTTTCCCAACTGGTTTTGTTTTTTTGGATAAACGCTTCTTCTTCTAACACAGCTCTTCACCTCGCTTGCTGGAGCTCTTCTAACACAGCTCTTCATGCCGAAAGGGCGCATTTTCAAGCGCAGCGCTCTTTGCTTGCTATATAAATTAAAAAATCGCTTTTTGCTTGCTATATAAAATAAAACAAAAAAAACGCTTTTTGCTTGCTATATAAAATAATTGTTTTTATTTCTTATATAAAGGGGCGGAGCCTTGAAAACCTTCACTATCGTCACGCCAGACAACATAGAGATCGAGTATCGGTTGGCTGGCGTTGGCTCCAGGCTGTCAGCGGCATTCATTGACGTCTGCATCCAGCTTGCCGCCTGCGTTGCTGTCATTTGCGCCATTTTGTTTGGCATTATGCAGTACCGCTTCTCAAACACTGAAAGCTTTAACTACAATCACCCAGTATTCGCTTTAGCCCTCGTTTTGGTCTTTGCCATAATCTATGGATACTGCCCTGTCTGCGAGCTGTCCATGGGCGGACAGACTCCTGGCAAGCGGCTTTTCAAGCTTAGAGCCATAAAAACCAACGGCCAGGCCCTGTCTTTGGCGCAGGCGCTAGTCAGGGGCGTATTGCGCTATTCCATTGACATGCTTGGGGTTGGCGCTGTCATGATATTCTTTACCAGCAAGCGCCTAGGCGACATGGCCGCCTCAACCATTGTTGTAGCCCAAAGCTCAGAAGTGCAGGTTTCAAGCCTTGGCCCCATCCAGAAAGAGCCAGTCGCGATGCAACGGCTTTCTCTTGACGAGGACGAGACACGGTTGCTCAAGGAATTCTTCGACCGGCGCGAACACTTTCTTGACCGAGGCAAGGGCTTGGAACAAAACCTGGCGGCTTACTTCGGAGAAAAGTTTGACTGCCCGCCCAATATTTTTTCCATTGCTAACCTTTATGAGCTTTTGAGGATTAACAGCTGAGGATTAAAATGGTCAAAGCTCCGCGAACCAATAAAAAGAGAGGCGCTAAAGCCCAATAATACAGCCGTTGCAATGCCTTTTGAGCAAGCATATCTTAGAGCATATCCCAAAATTCCGAAATGGCATCGGAAAAATCCTGGCGAATGCTTCAACGCCGGATTTTTCCGGTGCCTCGGATATAATTTTGGGATATGCTCTTAATTATATTCCTAAATTTACACAAGCCCTGAAGTAGTCGCTTCAGGGCTTGTGTTTTGTTTTTTGCTTTTAAATCCTATTTCCAGTCCCGCTTGCTCATTCCAACCCTGCTATGCCAGCTTCGCCAAAAACGCGTCCGCCACTTTATCGGCTGCTTCCTTGCCTTTAAGCTTTTCCACAATCGCAAGCCCAAATTTCACTGCAGTCGCTGGGCCTCTGCTTGTGATAAGCTCTCCGTCAACAGCCACGGCGCTGTCGCCGCGTTTGGCGTCGCCCAAGTCATCTTCCATGCCTGGGTAGCATACAGCAGTCTTGCCCCCAAGAAGCCCCAACGCGCCTAGAACCGTTGGCGCGGCGCAAATGGCGGCTACTGGCTTGCCGGCTTTGAAGTGGCTTGTCAAAGCTTCGGTGAAATCCTTGTTTTCAAGGTAGTGGACATAGCCGCCCCCGCCTGGAAGCACAAGGATCCCGTAGCTTGAAACGTCTCCTGAAAACACTGTGTCAGCCTCAACTGGTATGCCATGCGCCCCTGTGGCGCTTTTCTTGCCGGAGAGCGACACCGTTTCAACTTCCACTTCGCCGCGCCTGAGAATGTCTATTGTTGTGATCGCTTCTGTCTCTTCGAACCCTTCTGTCAGGAAGACTGCTGCTTTCATGGTAGATCCCCTTTCGTAGCGAAAGCCTTCGCTCGTCATAAGCTTTTTTAACAAATTTTCTTAACAAATTTTTTTCTTAAAGGCCAATTTAAGGCCTTTTTACCACGCCTCACGGGGCTGCTGGAGCAGCCCCGCTTTTTAGCGCTTTAAGCTTGTCCTGCCTATCTTATCTTATCTTATCTTATCTTATCTTATCTTATCTTATCTTATCCTATCTTACTTATCACAAAACCCTAAAAAAACGTCATCTGGTTTGTTTCCGGCATTCCGTCAAGTATTCCGCTGCTTCTCAGGAGCTCAACGACTGTCTTGTTTGTCTTTGTTCTCTCCCTGAAGTCGTCCACTGTGCAAAACGGGCCGTTTTCCCTGGCGTCCACGATGTTCTGGGCCACGTTCATGCCCAGCCCTTGGACTGAGCAAAGAGGGGGCATAAGCCCGTTGGGCGTTTCCATGAACTTTGAGGCTTTGGCCTTGTACAGGTCAAGCTTCGCAAACTTGAGCCCGCGAGCGTACATCTCTATGACCAGCTCAAGAAGGGTCTGGGTGTTCTTGTCCTTGGCTGAGGCTTCTTTTCCCATGGCGACTATGGCTTGCATGGCTTCCTTCGCCTTGGCTTCGCCCAGGCACATCCTGGTGTAGTCAAAGTCCTCAGCCTTCACGGAGAAGCTTGCGGCATAGAAGCTATAGGGGTAATAGACCTTGAAGTAGGCGATCCTGACGGTCATGGTCACATAGGCCACAGCATGCCCTTTGGGGAACAGGTACTTTATCCTTTTGCAGGACTCGATGTACCATTCTGGGACGCCAGCGTCCCTCATCATGTTGACGTCATCGACCTTTAGCCCTTTGCCTTTTCTCACGCTCTCCATTATCTTGAAGGCGGCTTTCTTTTCAACGCCTTTGGCAATGAGAAAAAGCATGATGTCATCTCTTGTCGGGATAACATCTTTTAGTGTTGCCACTTTGTCTTTTATCAAGTCGGCGGCGTTGTTCAGCCACACATCGGTTCCATGTGAGAGCCCTGATATGCGCACGAGCTCAGCGAAAGTGCTGGGCCTGGTATCCAGGAGCATCTGTCTTACGAAAGAGGTGCCAAACTCAGGAAGGCCTAGGGTTCCGGTCTTGACTCCTATCTGCTGCTCGGTGACCCCCAGCGCCTGCGGAGAGGTGAACAGGGACATCACCTGCTTGTCATTTAAGGGAACCGTTACCGGATCCCTCTGGGAGGCGTCATGGAGCATTCTTATAATGGTTGGCACGTCGTGGCCTAGCAAGTCCAGCTTCAGGAGCCTGCCTGATATTGAGTGGTAATCAAAGTGCGTAGTCGTGACAGTTGAGTCAACATCGTTCGCTGGCCTTTGTATTGGGCAGAACTCATATATGCTATGCCCTCTTGGAAGTATCATAAGCCCGCCTGGATGCTGGCCGGTGGTGCGCTTGATTCCGGTGCAGCCGGACTTGAGCCTGTTTATCTCAGCGTTTCTGAGAGTGAGCGATCTTTCGTCGCAATACTTCTTGACATAGCCATAGGCGGTCTTGTCAGCCAATGTGCCTATGGTTCCAGCCTTGAAGACATTTCCTTCCCCGAAGAGGACCTCAGTGTAGGCATGGGCCTTGGTCTGGTACTCGCCGGAGAAGTTGAGATCGATATCAGGCTCCTTGTCTCCGTCAAATCCTAAAAAGGTTTCAAACGGTATGTCATGCCCTTCCCCGCTCATGGGAGCGCCGCATTTGGGGCAGTTTTTTGGAGGCATGTCACAGCCTGACCCTCCTGCCACGACTTCAGTCTCAGGGGAGTCAAACTCGGAGTATCTGCAGGCTGAACACAAATAATGGGGAGGCAGGGGGTTCACTTCGGTTATCCCGGCCATCGTGGCGGCGAATGACGATCCGACTGATCCCCTGGAACCTACCAGGTAGCCATCTTCATTGGATTTCCACACCAGCTTCTGGGCTATGATGTACATAACCGCAAACCCGTTCTTAATAATGGAGTCCAGCTCTCGCCTGAGCCTCAGCGCCACGATCTCCGGAAGCGGATCCCCGTAGAGCTCCTTCGCCTTGCCTGTGGCTATCTCTATCAGCTGCTCTTTGGCCCCTTCGATCTGAGGCGGGAAGGTCTCATCCGGTATTGGCTTTATTCTTTCAACCCAGTCAGCGACAAGCCTGGTGTTTGTCACGACAACCTCGAAAGCCTTGTCTGGCCCCAGATAGGCGAACTCGGAAAGCATTTCCTCGGTTGTCCTGAAATAAAGGGGGGCTTGCAGATCGGCGTCCTTGAAGCCGTCTCCAGCCATTATTATTCTTCTGAAGACCTCGTCCTCAGGATCTATGAAGTGCGAGTCGCATGTGGCGACAACAGGCTTGTTGAGCCTTTCGCCTAAACTTACTATTTTCATGTTCCACTGCTTCAGGTCTTCTACAGAGCTTGCCATGCCTTCCCTAAGCATGTACATGTTGTTGCCGTTTGGCTGGATCTCGAAATAATCGTAGAAGTCCGCTATCTCTTCGATCTGCTCTTTTGGCGCGTTCTCTCTTATGGCCCTGTAAAGCTCTCCCGCCTCGCAGGCGGAACCCAGGATCAACCCTTCCCGCCTTTTGGCGATCTCGCTTTTGGGCATTCTTGGGCGCTTGAAGAAGTAGTTCAGATGGGAGATAGAGATCAATTCATAGAGATTTTTCAGCCCGACAGCGTTCTTGGCCAAGACAATTGCGTGAAAGTATTTCTGCTTTCTGACGTCAACGCCTCCGCTAGCCTGAAGATTGATGTCGTCAAGGGTCTTGGCGCCGCGAGAGGCGAAGATCTCAAAGCACTTGAGCATTATTCCGGCGCAGGCTTCCGCGTCATCCACAGCCCTATGGTGGTTCTCAAGGGACACTCCCAGGTGCTCAGCCACGTTGTTGAGCTTGTGCTTGGGCAGTTCCGGGAACAGAAACCTTGCGAGCTCCAGCGTGTCCACAACAGTGGCAGGGACTTCAAGCCCTAGGGCTATCGCTGCCTGGGTCACAAATCCCACGTCGAATTGGGCGTTGTGCGCGGCCAGAGCGCAGCCTTCTGAAAACTTCAAGAACTCGGGCAAAATGTCTTTCAGTTCTGGGGCGCCTTTAAGCATGTCCCCAGTAATGCCTGTCAGCTCTGTTATCTTCGGAGGAATAAGCCCGTCGTATGCCACGAATGAGTGAAACCGATCGATCTCTTTATAATCTTTTATCTTGACGGCCCCGATCTCGATTATCTGATCCGACTCTTTGCGGAGCCCTGTGGTCTCAAGGTCAAAAACAACGAATTCTCCGTCTAATAAAACGCCTTTGGGGCAGCGGCAAAGCGCTCCTATGTCATTTACCAAGTAGGCTTCCACTCCGTAGATGACCTTTATGCCGCTTTTCTTCGCCGCGTCCATGGCTTCAGGGAACGCCTGGGCCACTCCGTGATCTGTTATGGCAATGGCGGGGTGCCCCCACTTGGCGGCTCTTTCCACGTATTCCTTGGCTGGGGTTACTCCATCCATTGAGCTCATCTGGGTGTGAAGGTGCAGCTCCACCCGCTTTACTTCGGACTTGTCCTCACGCGATGGCGGGGGCTGGCCTGGGCCGATCTCTTTGGCCATGATGTTGAGCTCTTTGGAATACTCGTCATACTGGCTTTTGCCCTTGACGCAGCACCACTTGCCCTCAGAGATGACCCCTTTGAAATCCGTGTCAAACTCGTCAGCCAGGCAGAAGAACTTGACTGTCACAGAGTCCTTGCCGTCGGTCATGTCAAAGGAAACCAAGAGCCTGCTGTTTTTGATGTCCCTGGTCTCGACAAAGAATATCTGGCCCGAGAGCATCAGGTCTTCGTCTTTTCTCAAGACATCCGAGATGAGCCTCACGTCGGCGCTTGTTGCCATCTCTTTGGATAGCGCCAGCACAACCTTTGTCTTTGGCCTAGCGCCACCCTTGCCTTTGTAGAACGCGGGTTTGCCGCCATCCGAGTTAGATCGCGGCTTTTTGTCATCTTCAAACTTGGGCGCTGACCCTTTTGCAGTCCCGTGGGACCGCTCTGCGGCCGCAGGCGGCCGCTCATAGCTTGGATCGCAGGACTGCGGGATGTCATCAACAATATGGATTTCCAGCGGCTTTTTCAGGCATCCGCATATGTATTCCCTGATCTTCCTGTCCACGCCTGTAGCCGAAAGCATGATCTTGCAGTTTTCAACCACGTGTATCTCGCAAATCTCTTTGCCGGGGCTGATTTTCGCCTGTTTCAAGATTTCCTTGCAAACGTTCGACCTTCGCCCTATGTAGCCCACAGCCTGCTCCCAAGCAAGCCTGAGCTGGGAATCCATGTCCCCGAAGAAAACAGGCGTTGTGTACTTGACCTCAACTTCTACCCTTCTGAGCATGGGGAAGCTGGAAAGCAGCTTGTCCTCAAGATCTCCCAGGAGTTTCTCTTGAACAAGCTTGGGGCTAAGGATTTCCACATTCATCAAGAGCTCGTTCTTGTTTACTTGGATGCTTCCAACAGACGCTTCTGACAGGTGCCCCATCAAGTCTCCCGGGAGCTTTAATGAGGCGAAAACATCTGAAACAGGCCTTCCCGCTGCGCTTTCCATCAGCGGCCACCTGCCTCTGCCGCAAGCTTCTCAATCTCCAGCAGCAGCGCGCTTGCCAGATCTGGCTCATCGACTGTTCTCAAAATTTTCCCCTTCTTGAATATCGCGCCTTTGCCTTTGCCTCCAGCTACCCCAATGTCAGCGTCCCTGGCCTCTCCAGGCCCGTTGACGACGCATCCCATTACGGCGACCTTGAGAGGGGCGCTTATGCTTTTGCATTTTTCCTCTACTATTAAAGCCAGCTTCATCAAGTCTATCTCAGTCCTGCCGCAAGTAGGGCAGGAAACAAATTCAACGCCAAAGCTCCGAAGAGCCAACGACATCAATATTTCTCGGGCGACAGCCACTTCTTCCACCGGATCCGCTGTCAGCGAAACCCGTATCGTGTCCCCTATTCCCTGGGCAAGCAGCGCCCCAATGCCAACGGCCGACTTTATCGCGCCGCGCTTTGCGGTTCCGGATTCAGTGATCCCTATATGCTGGGGATAGTCAGTCTTCTCGGACAGTATCTTGCACGCCTCGATGCAGGTCGGGACGCTTGACGCCTTGATTGATATCACTATGTCATAAAAGCCGCAGCTCTCAAGCATGGCCGCGTGCGCCAGAGCGCTTTCGGCCAGGGCCAAAGGTGTAGGCCCTCCATGCTTGGCCAGGAGCTCTTTTTCCAA
Organism: Clostridiales bacterium; assembly: GCA_031270945.1. Classification (GTDB taxonomy): domain Bacteria; phylum Bacillota; class Clostridia; order Lachnospirales; family WQUN01; genus JAISWZ01. The sequence continues at coordinate 42,647 of JAISWZ010000069.1, forward strand.
AGAGCCAGAGTTAACGCCGATCCTGATGGGAATTTTTCTTTCTTTCGCAGCTCGCGCCACCTCTTTGACTTTTTCGATTCCGCCTATGTTTCCCGGGTTTATCCTTAGCTTGTCCGCCCCAGCCTCAGCCGACTTGACGGCTAGCCGCCAGTCGAAATGGATGTCCGCCACAAGCGGGATTTTGTCTGAAACCCTTTTCCTGATCTCGCCAAACGCCAACGCGGCAGCGTCATCTGGAACAGCAAGCCTCACTATTTCGCATCCCGCCGCCGCTAGCGCCTCTATCTGCCTGACCGTAGCCAGGACATCTCTTGTGTCAGTGTTTGTCATTGACTGGATTGCGATGGGATTGGAGCCGCCGATTTCAACGGCCCCAATTTTCGCCACTCTCGTCAGCTTTCTCATGCGAGCCTCCCCTAAGAGCTTAAGCAATACAAGCTGTGATCCTGCAGAACTCCATCAAGGCCCCAGATATTCGCGTTTGGTTGCCCGGCGGCTGTTGCGGCAGAATCAAGCCTTTACTTTGGCAATATAAGCTTCTGGATATCGCTTACCGCGACAAAGACCGCGAATATGATAAGGAGAACAAAGCCGACAAGATGGATGATCCCTTCCTTCTCGACCGGAACAGGCTTTCTCCTGATCGCTTCAAAGAGCACAAACACCAGCCTTCCGCCATCAAGAGCAGGAAGCGGAAGAAGGTTGAAAACTCCAAGGTTGGCGCTCAGGAAGCCGCAAAGCTGGAGCATGGTCAGAATCCTGTCTCCAAGGCTTATGGTTTCTGTCGCCTTGTAAGTGTCGCCTATCACAGTGACAATGCCTATTGGGCCGCTCATTTCCCCGATATTAAGCTTTCCGGTGACAAGGCGAACCAGCCCTATGACAGTCGCTTTGACAAAGAAGCCTATCATGTAAAAGGCCTCGCCCAGCGTCTCTCCGATATCCGCCTTTTCAATGCCCTCCAGAGGCTTGGCGAATATGCCGTTTTTGGCGGCGACCATGAAACCGACCTTATAGGCATTCGATTCCTGATCCAGGTACGGGACAACCGTAGTCTTGAGCTTCTGGCCATTTCTCAAAAACTCAAGCTCTATGGGGCTGCCGTTCGCTGTGGACATCTCAAACATGAAATCCTCATAAATCCTGATTGTTACGCCGTTCATCCGGGTTATGCGATCCCCTGCGACCAGCCCTGACGCCTCGGCTGGAGATCCTTCAACCACGGATCTGACCTGTGGCACGGTAAAACCTTGGGCAAGCGCTCCTACCAGGAATATGACAAACGCCAGAACGAAGTTCATGGCGGCGCCAGCCACAAGGATAAACGCCTTCTGATGGGCAGGCTTGCTGCTAAAGCTTCTGGCGTCCTCAATAGCCGCGTCCTCGCCTAGCATCTTGCAGAATCCGCCTATTGGCATCAACCTGAGCGAATAAACAGTCTCTCCGACTTTCTTCTTCAGGAGGACAGGGCCCATCCCTATGGCGAATTCTTCAACCATGACGCCGCAAGCCCTAGCCGCGGAATAATGGCCGAACTCGTGAATGACTACTATAAGCCCGAAAATCAGCACTGCTATAACTATAGACACTGAAGCACCTCTTGGCCCGCCCCATGGGGGCGGCTATTGCGGGGCGCAAGCCAGGCGGGCAGCCCGCCTCGCCTCTTCGCTAGCCGCAAGCACGCCCTCCAAGCTCAAGCCTTCCACTGTATAATTATATGTTTCCATTACGCTTTTTATTATAGCTGGTATTCGTCCAAAAGGAATCTTCCCTGATATATACGCGGCAACCGCCTCTTCGTTTGCTGCGTTCATCACCGCCGGAGCGGTTCCGCCTGCGTCCAGCGCGGCATACGCCAGCTTCAGGCAGCTGAACTTGTCCAAGTCCGGAGGGTAGAACTCCAACGGCTTGCACTTGAAGAAGTCCAGGCGCTGGCAGGGGGATGGCATGCGCTTTGGGTAGGTGAGCGCGTACTGTATCGGAAGCCTCATGTCCGGAAGGCCCAGCTGGGCGATAACAGAGCCGTCCTCAAACTCTATCATGGAATGGATTACGCTTTGCGGATGCACTATCACTTCTATATCGGCTCGTTCTACCGAGAAGAGCCACTTGGCCTCTATCACCTCAAGGCCCTTGTTCATCATTGTCGCAGAGTCAACAGTGATCTTTGCGCCCATGCTCCAGTTGGGATGCTTCAGGGCTCTTGAGAGAGGCATGTCGTACAGCTCCTCTTTCGGCGTCAAGCGGAAAGGGCCGCCTGATGCCGTCAGAAGAATTTTTTTCAGCCTGTTTCCAGAAGCCCCCTGCAAGCATTGGAATATGGCAGAATGCTCGCTGTCCACTGGAAGGATCGCAAGGCCTTTCTCTTTTGCCTTTGCCATAACCAAAGCCCCAGCCGCCACAAGGGTTTCCTTGTTGGCCAGGGCCACATTTTTCCCAGCGGAAAGGGCCGCCATTGTAGGCTCAAGCCCTTTCACCCCAACTATGGCGTTTAGCGCCACATCAGCTTGGGCAATGGACGCGGCTTGCAACAGCCCGTCGCGTCCAGTCATGACTTCAGTCTTTTGGCCTTTTGAAGCAAATCGCCTGGACAGCTCCAGGGCCTTGTCTGGATTAGAGACAGAGACCAGCGCAGGGTTGAATTCTTTCGCCTGCTCTTCCGCGATATCAATGCTTGTCCCGCAAGCCAGCGCCACAACCTCTATCCCAAGCCTTTTTGCCACATCCAGAGCCTGCTGGCCAATCGAGCCTGTAGAGCCCAATATGGAAATTTTCAATGAGTCACCTTCTAGAAAGGGCAATGCGAATTTTTTTTATTTTATTTTATTTTTTTTATTTTTGCAATCAAAGCACGGCTTTGGATTATTTCTCAAAGAGCATATCTTCGATTCAGAGCATATCCCAAAATTTATTTTATGGCTTGTAAAAGTCACAGGATTTTTGGGATATGCACTAATTACCTTCCGTAAAGGCCAATCATCACGATATACATCATTGGCGCCGTGAAGAAAACGCTGTCAAACCTGTCCAATACTCCGCCATGCCCTGGAAACACCTTTCCGAAGTCCTTTATCCCCGTAAACCTCTTGACAGCGGAAGCCGCCAAGTCGCCAAATATTGAGAATATGGCGCCTACCCCGCCTATCAAGGCGCTGGAGAGGGTCACGCTGGAGGATTCGGGAAACATGTCGCTTCCAACTATGAATCTGTAGAGAACAACAAGAGCCATGGCGCCAAGCACCCCGCTGATTGCGCCCTCAACTGTCTTGTTGGGGCTGAGCTTTGGGGCCAGCTTGCGCTTGCCGAAGGCTTTTCCGCCAAAGAAGGCGAACGAGTCCGAGCCGAAGGCTGAGATTAGAACCAGCCAGACAAAGAATGAGCCATAGCTGTGCATTCTGATCAAGTATACGAATGATAGCATGAAAGACACGTAAAAAAATCCGAACAGTGTCAAGGCGCAATCGATGATGTTTATCTTGCTGTGGAAAACGACCATGATCACAAGGCTAGATATGATGATTATTGTGATAAGCACAAAAAAATGGGAACTGCTTCCGCCTATCCTGGGAATCATTATATAGTAGAGAATCGTTATCAGATACCCTACTATGTTGACGCCCACAAGATCCCTGATGAAGTTGAAAAAGCGCCCTCTCCAGGACTGCCCGTTTTCTGGCTGGGGCTTCGGTATCTTGCCCAGCATCGCATTGTAGAACTCGGTCAGCCCTACTATGGAGAGAGCCATCAGCGCGCACTGCAAGAAGATGCCTCCCAGATGTATTACCGCAACAAGCAGCGGCAACCCCACCACGCCTGTCAACACACGCCTTACCATATGAAGATTTTCACCGCCTTTGCGCCGGAGTTCGCTTTGCCGAACGGGTTTCGCCATGCTGCGTCCCAAAAATTCCGAAAAGGCGCCAAAGCCGGCGAACGCTAACCGGACTTTGGCAAGCCCTTAAGTTTTGGGATATGCGCTTAAAGCAAATCCAAAAACTCATAAAAAGCCCAACCCGAATTTTTGAATATGCTAGTCCTTGCGAGCCCCGAAGCGTCGGTCTCTGCTTCTGTATTGCTCTATGGCGTCATTGAGATCAGATATGTTGAAGTCAGGCCACAGCTTCTTCGTAAAGTACATTTCCGAATAGGCGGTTTGCCAGAGAAGGAAGTTGCTCATTCTCATTTCCCCGCTTGTCCTGATCAAAAGATCAGGGTCAGGCACGTCGGACGTGTCAAGGAACTGGCCGAAGGATTCCTCCGTCAAGCCGTTTGACCCCAGCTTTCCGCTGGCCACAGCCAGGGCCGCCTTCCTTGCGGCCCTGACAATGTCGTCTCGCCCTCCGTAATTGAGCGCTATTATGACCCTCATGCCCTTCTTGGCCAAGGTCATGCTCTCCAAGTCCCTGATTTTCTCCCGAAGATCCGGCTCCAGCTTGGAGAGATCCCCTATCGTGCTTATCCGCATCTCGTTTTTCTTGGAATCGTCTATATATTGCTGGATATAGTCCCTAAGCAGGTTCATCAGCGAATCTATCTCGTCTTGTGGCCGCTTCCAGTTCTCGGTTGAGAAGGCGTATACAGTCAGGAATTTGACCCCTATCTTTTCCGCCTCTGTCGCGAGCTTCCGGAGCGCCTGGGCGCCAGCCCGGTGCCCGGCAGCCTTGCCGAGCAGCCTCGCTTTAGCCCACCTGCCGTTTCCGTCCATTATAATCGCCACATGCTTTGGGACCATGGCCGCTTCAGGCAAGATGACACCCCTTTCGATTTATGTCTGTAAAGCTTCTCCGGCACTAAATGCATGCGCCTATGCCAGCGGCAAACAGGGCAGAAGCGGCCTGCCGGGCGGCCCTCGCCAGCATAATTCGCGCGCGCTATATTGACATTATCTCTTTGCTCTTGGCGTCAAGGCGCTTCTCTACCTCGGCGACCCATTTGTCTGTGAGCTTTTGCATGTCTTCTTCAAACTGCTTCAGCTCGTCTTCTGTTATTTCGCTTTTCTTCTGCTTCTTCTTGTAGGCGTCCATTCCGTCCCGCCTTATGTTGCGGATGGCTATCTTGAATTCTTCGCCCTTTTTCTTTACGTCCTTGGAGAGCTGCTTGCGGCGCTCCTCCGTGAGCTCGGGGAATACGAGCCTGATCACTTTGCCGTCGTTTGTGGGGTTGATTCCCAGCTCCGACGCTTGGATTGCCTTCTCGATGGACTTGAGCAGGCTGGAGTCCCAGGGCTGGATTACAAGCATTCTGGGATCGGGAACGCTGATGTTCCCAATTTGGTTGAGTGGCGTGTCCGCGCCGTAAGCGCTTACTGTCACCTTGTCAAGGACGTGCGGGTTCGCGCGTCCGACCCGGATCGTGTTCAGCTCCAGATCGAGGCTCTCAGCTGACTTTTTCATCTTTTCTTCGTAAGGCTTTGTGTGGTTAGACATAATACTCCTCCTTGCATCTTAGGGACACCCTGGTGCCAAGAGCGTCGTCGCCCGAGGCTTCGCCGCTTGCGCTTAACACTGCCCTTACGATAGAGCTGGGCTCATCTAGCCCGAATATGAAGGAATCCATCCCGCTTTCGCTTGAAAGGCTCATGGCCGAGATGTCCACGGCTTTGAGCCCTCTCTCCAATACGCCTTGGTAGCTGATTGCCTTGAACTTCCTCGCCCCAAGGTTTATCTTCGGATCGCTGTCGTAAATGCCGTCAACGCTTTTGGCGTAAAACACGCAGTCAGCGTCAAGCTCCGCAGCCCGCAAAGCGGTGATGGTGTCGGTTGAGAAATATGGATGGCCCAGGCCTCCGGCAAACACAAGCGTTTCGCCAGCCTCAAGGGCTGCGAGGGCTGACTTCCGGGAAAAGACGTCCGCGAACGGCCCAACCGCGAAAGGCGTCATAAGCCTTGCCGGAATGCCCAAAGCGCTAAAGCTCTCGGCCACGTATATGCCGTTCATGACAGTTCCAAGCATCCCGATCTGATCTGATGATGACCGGCTGATCTTGGACTTGTCCGACCTCCCGCGCCATATGTTGCCGCCTCCGACAATAATCGCGACCTGAAACCCGCCCTTGCCAATTTCCTTGAGCATTCCTATCTGCTCCGCTATGCCCTCGACGACAGAATCGTCATAGAGGCCGCTGGAGCTCCCAGCCAAGGCCTCTCCGCTTAGCTTTACCACTGCTCTCTTAATCATGTCATCCCCGCCTCAACCGCATCTTCTTTCCTTTTCTTTAATTTAGCATAAGTCCATCAAAAATGCCATAGCTTTTTTTGGCCCGCCTTCTAGCGAGACAGGAGGCGTTCCCCTTTCGCTATTATAGTACAACCAGCCTAAGAGTGCATTGCTTTTTGATTAGAATTTAAGAGCATATCCCAAAATTAATCTTAGGGCTTGCGAAAGTCATGCGTTAAAGCATCGCTTTGACTTTCGCTGCGCCACTTGCGGAATTTTGGGATATGCTTTAAGTCGAGGGCAACCTTGTTTTTCCTTGGCGCTGGCGAGCGGCATGCCAGTATAGTTTAAAATCTGCGCCTAGAGCTAAGCGGTTCGAGATCCCAGCAATCCTTAAATTCTCTCAAGCCGCCCGTTGGCACGGCAGTCCCTCTTAGAGGTTTGACAAACTTTTGGGCTTGTATCCAAAACATTTAAGGGCGGACTGCGTTATGCCGGGGTGCAGGCACCCCAAGTGCATCAACGCGTAGATGTGATGGCGCTGAATCCTTAGGCCTACATGCAATTCAAGAGCGCTTGCATCAGCTGGTTGCCGGCACCCCAAAGGCATACGCTTAAAGTTTTCGCTGGGCAAAGCGGAAAAGGGCCTGAACCAGCTATTACAACACCCCTCAGCTGGCGGAGGGGTGCTGGCGCTATAACACCCCATTGTATGCAGATGGCATGGCTGCTTGCGCAAAGGGCGTTGAGGCTGAGGCATTGAGGCGTTGATTCAGAGGCAGGGCACACCCAAGAGCTCTGGTCTGAGGCTGGGATATAAGAGGGGCTTGGGCTAAGCGGGAGGGGCTTGGGGCGAGGTGATTGTTGGGTCTGAGCATTTGTCTTGGCATGAGACGAAGTGATGAGCTTGGTTTGAGTCTGATTTATCTTTTGCCTCTGGCAAAATTAGGCCCCATAGTGAGGCCTGAATTGGTATTCATTTCTTTGGAAAATTTGAGATGCATTAACCAATTAGAATGGCGCAAGGCCATTTCGTAGGATTTTAAAGCGCTTTTAAAGTTTGACCGATTCTAGTTTGAAATTATAAAGGCATGAATTGCCATTCATTTCTTTGGAAATAGAAAGGTGCATTAACCTTGCCTTTTGGTTATTTATTGATAACCCGAAATCCCGAAAAAGTCGCTCTCAAAGGCATTGCTAAGCTTTGATCAGGTGCCGTCAGGCATTCCTCAAACCCATAAATTCCTTTTGAAATATTGATGTCGTTAACCTTTTAAGTCTGTGAACGCACTTGCGGCTCACTGGTTCGGAGACGTTAGAGTTTATCAGGCTTATTCAAGCTTCGGATAGCCGTTTCATGCTTGTTAATAGCTCAGACCTTTAACCCTCCCACGTCGCTTTATGAAGCCAGCGGATGGATAAGGCATGAACTTTCGGCTCTTTCGGCAAGCCGTTAGGGTTAGTCATGCGCAAATCCTTGCAAACGCTATGTTTGCGGGCTTTTCTTAATTAGGTTCCACCATCTGAATATATGTTTTTTAGCATGAACCCTATGACGTGACAGCTCCTGTCCAAAAACAGCAAGCACGTGCAACGAATCAGAAAAGCCTTGAAAACATAGGCTTTAGGGGCTCGAATGCAAAACGTGCATTTCACGCTTGGGAGGGTTGCATTTTTAAAAAGGCTTTAAATCTAGGCTTTTTTGGGCTTTTTCAAAACGCGCGCTTCAAGCCTTGATTTTGGCATCGGTGTTGTTAGCGCATGCAAACCACTTCAAACCCTTGCGGTTGAGCCATTTGTGGCCGATTTTGGCCTTCAGATCGACCCCCTTCGCCCGTCTCCAGCGCCCCCGGAGAGGGCGCTGGCCGTTAAAATTTTTGACATTGCAGTTATATATTTACTGTGAGACCGTTAACCTTGGGGCGCTGAGCCCGTTTTTGACTCTGATTGGCCTTATCAATTTATCCTAGATCCCCCGGTTTCATCACAAAAAGCTCACTGCTGACACGATTTTTGTGTTTCCGATCACCTAATGCATTAAAGAACTGCTGCCAAGTCTTTAACAAATGATTACACAATTCATTCTTTTCGTTCATATGAACGATCTAAAGCCTTGATTTTGCTGGGCTCGCAGGTATGTGACACGCGCTTCACGCAGCTTGAACACGGATTTGCCGCCCTTTGCGGGATCAAACGGGTCTTTTCCCGCGATCAAGGCCATTGCCAAGAAAAATGCTCGAAAATATTTAAAAAGCAATGGCCCCTGCCATTATTAAAGGGAGCGTGGCCTAGCCACGCTCCCTTTCGTTTTCAAATCTTGCTGTTTTAGTTCTTAAAGCTTAAAGCAGCTTTAAAGGCGGCTTGCTCTTAAATGTTAATGAATTGCGTGCAATTGTTAAGAACGGCTCAATAATTTATTCATAAACTTAAAGAACTGATAATAAAAAAGTAATTTCACTGACATTATAATAATTCAAAAATGAAAGATCCCGCCAAAGCAATCGACGTATCATTGTATATGGCTCGTCCGGGCTAATGCCCGCAATCGCCAAGCAATTTGCCGGGAAGCGCTTCCCATAGAAAGCTGGCAACATGTGTGTAATCGCATATCCCAAAGCTTTAGCAGGGCGCAGCAAAGTCATTGCGGTTTTGCAAGCGCAAATTTATGGATATGCCCTAAGAAATATACGCACTAAGCGCGTATCCCGAAATGACCTCGAAAGTCTTAGGTTGGGCCAATCGAGCCTTGATTTAGATTTAAGGCTATTTTTTGAGCCATTGAGGCACATCCCAAAATTGATATGAGACGGCTTTGAGCATATCCCTAAATCAATTCCAGTGCCATTGCGGAATTTTGGGATATGCAACGCCAGGATAGATCTGCCCAGAGTTCAAGAGCGAGGCCCCGGGGGCATGCTCATAGCTCAAGGCGGCCTTCCTCAAGCCATATTGATTTTGGGATATGCCTTTGGATTTGCGGCTTAACTTCCGCAAGTCTGTTGCGTTGATTTCTTGTCAAGTTGCTCGTCTAATGACAGACTTTTTCAAGAACTTGCCCCCGCAAGCGCAAACACAGCCTGCGCCATTCGGTATTTTCGGATACGCACTGAGAAATCGAGGTGATGTAATGTTCCGGCGCATCGATAAACACCCCGAAGTTTGCATTGATGGGGTTCGCCGCAAGAGGGAGAAATTCATAGGATACTGCTGGTGCTCTGACCACAAGGGGTACCTGACCACAAAGCTTCTTAAAGAACATAACTGCCTCGAGAAAAAATGCGTGATGCTCCAGAAGCTCGAACACAGCTTTTGGACGCAAAGAGATCGGGTAAAGGCCCAAAAGCGGGATGATCCCAGAAAGGCGCAATCCAGCTTGGAGCATGAAGCCCTCGAGTTGGCCCGGTCTCACACCAAGCTCAGGGCGCAGATAGTAGTTACAAATGTGAAGATACTCAGCGATGACTTAATGCGGGTAGCCTACATAGGCAGCAAAAGCGAAGACTTGACAGAATTGGCTACCCATTTAGGAAGCCGGTTCGGAAAGCGCGTATGGATAAGGCACGTTCCTAGCGACCCAGCGATTTTGGAGAGTTTGCTCCAAAAAAAGCAAACAGAGCATAGCGAGGCGAGGTAAGCCCAAGCAAACAGCCTAAAGCAGGCTGACAATCGCTTGTCTACACACTCCGTTTATTTGAATGACTTGGACGCCTAAATCTTTGGCCCAAGGATTCGCGCTCGCCAGCCCTGCTTGCATTATTCCATCTTTAACTTGACACTGTACAAGGCGCTTGGCGCCTATTCCTTGAACCGCTGCATTTGAGCAGCTTTTCATGCGCGACCTAGCAGAACAGGACGTTCTGCCGAGTAGAACAGGACGTTTTAATTAGTGACATACCCCGACCTGTAGAGGCCGTGGCTTCTCGCTCGATAGCCCTTGTTTTTCAGGCTAAGCATAGCGAGCTTCCCCCGTGCGCCCCACGGTCGTCATAGGCGTTGGTTATCCGCCCAGTTTTTACATCACGGTCGCCCGCCAATTCATCCCACCGCCTTAGAGGCGGGGGAATTATTGGCGGTTTTGTTAAGCCAGGAAAGCGCCCCATAGGGGCGCGTCTTGCTAGAACAGCTTGACTATCTGGCCGATGATCGACTGGAATACCGGCACAGCGCTCTTCACGATTGAGAAGAGTCCGCTCAGGACTGATATGAAGCTTGCTCCGCCCTTTACTTCACGGGTTTCCATTTCGTTGAGTTCTACTAAGCCTTTCATTTGAGTCCTCCTCTGCGCTCAATGGCGCGTGTATGATAATTCGATGTATGCACGAATATTGTAATCTCGTTGCGGTTTTTTGTCAATATCCGATTTTTTTAGACATTCGACAAAAAAAGGCTCAACCGGGCGCAAAATAGGCCGGACACAAATGTGCCCGGCCATCTTCACAAAATTTTCATAATTAAAAATCGCTATTTTGTGCCAATTTTCTTGCTTTTTTCTTTATTAATTTATTAAATCCTGCGAAAAATGGGTAACATGCGCCAGCCTTCAGCGTATCGAACAACCGCGAAAGAAAAGCCAGGAAGCCTAGTTTCTTGACAAATCACGGAGATTTACAATAGAATCCGGCGCAGCCCCCCTAGAGGGGCCAGGCCAGCTTTTTCAGGCTTGCCCTATGCAGAGATTTCTTTAGATATGAGCGTTCCCAGCCTCTCTTGCGGCAAAGGCAAATCGGTTATATCGACATTTGCGGCACTTGCGCCAAGCGAAAGCGTGTTCATAAAATCTTTAGCTTGGGCTTGGAGAGTTATGTCGGCGAGCGCTTGCCGCTAGAAAGCATAGCTGGCGCTAAACGCAGGGGATTGTACTTGGAGCATATCCCAAAATTAGTTTATTGCGCTGGAAAAGCATCGCGATGCCTTTTTCAGCGCCTTTGGGATATTCACTTGGCAAAGCTTGCGGGATCAAGCGGTTTCACGGAGGTCAAACATTTTTGACACAACCAGAACCTTCGGCTTAAGCGTCTGCTCTGATTCCGCGCTCCCAAGCGCCTATAGCGCCCAGGCGCAAAGCGTTTTTGAGCATGCCCCGGAATAAGTTTTAGGTTCAGAAAAGCCACGCCTTAAAGCATCGCATGCCTTTCCCTCGCCTTAACGGAATTTTGGGATATGCATTTAATTGCCCGCGTCATCCCTGATGCTCAAGGCAAGCTATTGCTACAAGTTGAATACGTTGCCTAAGAAAGATTTCACTCCTGGCAGAAGCCAGCGTATAACTGAGAAGACCCCGTTAACAATCGCAACCAGGACCATCTCCGTTCCGCCCTTGACATCGCGGGTCTCGGATTCTGTGAGTTCTACAAGTCCTTTCATTTGTGCCCTCCTCCGGCGCGTCCTGCGCCTGTTGAGAATATATTGTCGCAAGCATAATAACAAGTGCATATTCCAAAATTATTTTGGAGGCATGGAAATCATTTGCGCAGCGATTTGCCCGAAAACGCAGGGCCATGCGGGTTTCAAGAATTTTGGCATATGCGCTAGAAGTCATGGTGCAAAGCTCAACTTGCATAGCTGTTATGATGATCGCACAAATTTAGAATTTTCTTTCTAAGAGCATATCCCAAGCTTTCAGCGTTAAAGCGTTCGCCAGGAATTTTGAGATATGCATTAATTCATGCTCATAGCATAGCTGCCTTCCGGCGGCAACAAGCGTCTTGCGGCCTGGGAAAGCCCTAGCGCTTTGAGACGCTAGGCTTCCAGGCAAGAGCGCGACCCGAAATAGCGGCGGCTATAAAACACTTCGGATCCGCCCTGATCTTGCGAGAAAAAATTTAAATCTAAAACCAAGAGCATGCCCCAAGCTCAATTCCATGGCTCACTATTGTTCTGCGTAGACCAACGCAAAATCTTGCGCAGCCATTTGCCAGGTTTGGGATATGCCCAATGTTTAGAACAATCCGAAGAAGCCATTCACCAACGTTGCGAAGACTGGCACAACGTTCTCAAACAGTCCAAGAAGCTGGGCGTAGAACGATGTAAGGAGCGATCCTCCACCCTTCACATCGTGGGTTTCTTCCTGAGTCAGTTCCGTAAAGCCTTTCATATTGGTACCTCCGTGGCGCATAGCGCCTGCTTCTAAATTGCGGCGTAAAATTTTGATGTCCCAGCAATCCTAAAATCAATTCAGGGATGTGCTTATATATAAAAGATCTTGCAGGGATACGGCCAGTTTTGCTAGCCTATTGCCTGCCCTCCAGCCGGGCGCGGCAAGAAAGCTTTGCGTGAATCTTTTCAGCCTGCGTAATTAAATAAAATAATAGGACTTGTACTGGAGTTCCTTTTCGTCGAGCTCGCGTAGCCCTCCATGGCGATATATCATGCGCTAGGCAAGCCTTGCCCAGCGAGCGAATCATAACTGCGCCTTGCTTGCTGATGGCCGCCCGCGAGCGAAAACCGAGGTTTTCACTCGCGGTCCAGCCTTCAGCAAGCGCAGAAAAGCGCTTGACACCTGCTTATGAAGAATAGCCCGGATGCGTGTTATTTGTTTCCAAGCAAGAACGTATCCCAAATCGGCTTGATTCTTTGAAAAAAGGCGCCGATAAAGTATTTGAGACCGCGCTTGATGCCTCAAATCGGGATGCGCAGTGCGTCGCAGACGAGCTTGCAACTTTGGAGCTCTTTGTTCAAGGCTGCTGCGTCTTCCAGCAAGACACGGCAACCCCTTTGATGCATTTGCCTTAGTGCTGGCGCTAAACTCTTTTTCCAAGAGTCTTCAAACGCTTCATCCTGCCACATCGGCAGTCTTGCCAGCAGTTTGGTGGCACTTTAACGCTTTTGCTTGTGATGTAGCGATTGTGAAATGAACAACGGCTCGATTACGCATCAAATTTAATTGAGAATGCAATTCAGCCAGCGTAGACGAGCTTTCAAGCCTCGGGGAACTCGGTCCCGCGTACAGAACTACTGGCGCGACCCGCTTGTGTCAAGCGGCCTTCAAGCGCCTCATCCTGCTGGATATCCAGCATTTTTACCAGTAGTAGCGGTACCCGTAGCCGTAGTAGCCGCCCCTGCCGCAGCAGCCACCCTTGTTGTTGAGTTCCTTTTCGTCGAGCTCGACCAATTTGTTGGTTTTCATTTGCGTAACCCTCCCTGGCATTTAGCCTACATTAGCAAGGCGCTTTAGCGCATGCTTGCAATAGATTAAATATGGCTTGCCCAAAATGGATGGCGCGGCTTGCAATTAGCCAAAGCCTGCCTCTTCCGTATTTTGAGACAGCCCTGGTGCTATATCGGGTTGCATTATCAGGCCATAGCCACAAGATCTTGGCGCTGGAAAGTTCCTCGAAAAGCAATTCTCTCCTGCGCATTTGAACATTTGAGGCACGCCCTTGATGCGTTAAAAATGGCAACCCATAACGCCAACCAGCTTGAAGCGATGGCGCAAAGCTCTTTTTCAAGAGCCTTCAAGCGCTTCATCCTGCTGTTTCCAGCATTCTTGCCATCAGTTCTGTCAGTTGGCCTTAACGCGCATGCTTGTGATGTAGCGGTTTCTTGAAATGAATACAGCTCTCCTGCGCTGACAGAGCCATGCAAGTTTGCTCTTTGAAATCAAGGCAAACTGTTATAGCCTCAGCGAGGATTTCCTCGCTAAAAGAGCTTTCAAACAATGGAAGCTTTACGGGTGCCCAAATCAAGCGCAAGGCAACCCAGGCTTGCCACTCCTGCTGGCGAATCCAGCATTTTACCAGTAGTAGCGGTACCCGTAGCCGTAGTAGTAGCCGCCACCGCAGCAGCCGCCCTTGTTCTTGAGGTCCTTCTCGTCCAGCTCAACCAATTTGTTTGTTTTCATTTGAGTAACCCTCCTTGGCTTTTTAGCCTACATTAGCACAGCGCTTAGCGCTTGCTTGTAGTTGGTACGTTTCAGGACTTGCAGTTGCCAGTTTTGGTGCTCTGGTGCTTTATGTCAAGGGAAGCCGGGTTATTCGGCGTCCCATATGCAGACTGCCGTGAGCCGTTGGCGCTGGCCTCTTTTCACGGAGGCTTCAAACGCTTCATTCCGCTGTTTCCAGCAGTCTTGCCAGCAGTTCCGACAGTCGGCACTTAACGCGCATGATTAGTAAAGAAGTAAAGCCCAAAATCATCAAACTTCGTTGCGATTGCAGATGCTTTTTGTTTCGCCCCAAGATTTGCAAAAGCCAAAAGTCAAATCATTGGCCTATGCGCATTTTAGGGAATATTGGGATACACTAAGTTCGCGCAGGCGAGCTTATGCTCGGCCAATTGCCTGCTTCCATCTCCTCGGCTTTTTGCGCTCACTCTATATTCAGGAAAGCCTTGTTATGCAGACCGCCATGAGCTGTTGGCGCTAGCCTTTTTATAGGTTTCAAACGCTTCATTCTGCTGTTTCCAGCATTCTTGCCAGCAGTTCCGACAGTCGGCGCTTAAGGCGTTAAAGCTAATTATATTGGCGCAGATAGGTTGGTTGCATATATCAACGTGATCGCTTTGCCGCTGGCGCGACCCGCTTTTCTCAAGCGGCGCAATTCGCTTAGATCGTCTTGCCAGACATGGCGCGGCATGCCCTCCTTGGCATATTATCCTACATTAGCATGGCATATAATTGCCCCTGCGTATGAGACGACGCGGTAATAGCCAACTGCGCTTTGCCTTTGCGATTCTTCTTGCACAAGAATCGGATTGTATTTTGGTGAGCAAACTTTTTTGAGTTTTCTCCGTTTTCTTTAGTATCTAGCGTTTCTTTCTTTTGTGCTTTGCGTTCTTTTCTTTGGCGCTTTAGAGGGCGTTTCATTTGTGAGGCTTATGTGCATTAGCTATTGTTTTTTTCTTATGTGCTTGAACTTAGCTTTCCTATGTGCTATAGCTATAGCTTTTCTTATGTGTTTTAAAATCTTATGTGTTTTAGGCTCTTATGTGTTTTAATCTCTTATGTGATTTAAACTCTTATGTGTTTTAGGCTCTTATGTGTGTTTTAGGCTCTTATGTGTTTTAGACTCTTATGTGTTTTAATCTCTTATGTGCTTTAGGCTCTTATGTGCTTTAATCTCTTATGTGTTTTAGGCTCTTTGTGATTTAAACTCTTATGTGCTTTAAGTCTCTCTTATGTGCTTTAGTCTCTCTTATGTGTTTTAGGATCTTATGTGCTTTAAGCATTTTTCTGCAAGTAAACCGTTGCGCGGATCAAATCCTTATGTGAAATTTCTTATGTTTTTCCAGCGACACGCCGAGACCGCCATGATCTGCTTGCGCTAGCCCGCATTTCAATCCTGGCGGCCAAGGCATCGCTCTTAAGTTTTTATAGCCAAGCTCCGTGAACATTGAATGGCGTTTTGCGTATTGGGGGTTCTGGCAAGCGGCTCTTGATGTTGCCGCCAGCCAGTTAAGGTTGCGCGGAATTCAATGTTCTTAGCGCATGTAGTAGTACCCGTCGCTACCTTTGTAGAACACTGGGTAGTAGTAGCCCGTGTGGCAGCAGCATCCGCCTTTGGACTGCAGCTCTTTGATGTCAAGTTCTTTCATTTGCGTATCCTCCTTGGGCGTCATGCGCTTCGTCCATTGCTTGCCTTGAGCTTGGCTCCCGCTTGCGATGGACGCATGTCAGGCGCTTTTACCAGTAGTACCCGTAGCCGTAGCCGTAGTACCCGCCGTAATAGCCGCCGTAGTAGCCACCGTAGTAGCCGCCTCCGCAGCAGCATCCGCCTTTGGTCTGCATGTCTTTGGAGTCAAGCTCCTGCAGCTCTTGCATGCTAAGCTCTTTCATTAGTATCTCCTCCTTGGGCATAATGCGCTTTGTCAGAAACTTGTCGGCAAGGTCGCCTTTGGCTTCTCTTGACAGGGACGCATGGCCATGAGCATAACCCAAAACTAATTCATGGCTGTTTTGGGTTATGCATTAAATGGCCATCAAGCAGTTTTTACCAGTAGTACCCGTAGCCGTAGCCGTAGCCGTAGTACCCGCCGTAATAGCCGCCGTAGTAGCCGCCGCCGTGGCAGCAGCATCCGCCTTTGGACTGCATGTCTTTGGAGTCAAGCTCCTGCAGCTCTTTCGTGTTCAACTCTTTCATTAGTATCTCCTCCTTGGGCATAATGCGCTTTGTCCGATGCTTGCTGGCAAGTAGCCTTTGGCTTCTTTTGCCAGTGACGCATGGCCATGTGCATAACCCAAAATTAACGGAATTTTGGGTTATGCACTAAACGGCCTTCAAGCGGTTTTTACCAGTAGTACCTGTAGCCGTAGTAGTAGCCGCCGCCGTGGCAGCAGCACCCGCCTTTGGACTGCACGTCTTTGGAGTCAAGCTCCTGCAGCTCTTTCGTGTTTAACTCTTTCATTTGTGTCTCCTCCTTGGGCATAGTGCGCTTTGCGCGATACTCGCTGTCAAGAAAGCCTTTGGCTTCACTTGCCAGTGACACATGGCCAAGAGCATAACCCAAAATTAATTAGGCTTAAAAAAGCCGAATTTTGGGTTATGCACTAAACGGCCGTCAAGCGGTTTTTACCAGTAGTACCTGTAGCCGTAGTAGTAGCCGCCGCCGTGGCAGCAGCACCCGCCTTTGGACTGCATGTCTTTGGAGTCAAGCTCCTGCAGCTCTTTCGTGTTCAACTCTTTCATTTGTGTCTCCTCCTTGGGCATAATGCGCTTTGCGCGATACTTGCTGGCAAGAAAGCCTTTGGCTTCACTTGCCAAAGACGCATGGCCAAGAGCGTAACCCAATAATAATTCATGGCTTAAAAAAGCCGGAATTTTGGGTTATGCGCTAAATGGCCGTCAAGCGGTTCTTACCAGTAGTACCTGTAGCCGTAGTAGTAGCCACCGCCGTGGCAGCAGCATCCGCCTTTGGACTGCATGTCTTTGGAGTCAAGCTCCTGCAGCTCTTTCGTGTTCAACTCTTTCATTTGTGTCTCCTCCTTGGCGTATTATAATGCCCCAAGGCACCTAGAGCCATATCCCAATGTTCACGGATGCGCGAAGCCGTCACGATGCTCGTGCTTGGCAATCGCAAGCCATAAAACGATTTGGGACATGTTTTGCAGGTGAGCCATTGGGGAACTGCCCTTAGACTCATTAGTAAATTTCGTGTTGGATTTGCGGGCAAAACGGCCTTCAAAGGGCTTCAGTCTGCCAATCTGGACTTTTACCAGTACCCATACCCGAAGCCGTAGCCGTAGCCAAAGCCTCCAAAGAAAGCTGGGGCAGGGACAAAGCGAACAGGGGCAAGGATCACAGGCGCGAACATTACGGGCCTGCAGCAGCAGCAGCATCCACCTTTAGACTGGAGATCCTCGGCGTCTAATTCAACCAAGTTATTTAAGTTCATTTTATAACCTCCTAGGCGTGTTAGCCTACAGTAGCAAGTTGTTAAGGTGCTTGGCCAAAGCGAGGCAACCGCGCCTCTAAATGCTTCAGCCTATCATTTGTAAGGGTATTGCGTCCGCTTGCGAAGCTAAGTATAGGCGCCCCAAGCGGATCCCCAATCGGAGCGCCGCCTAGGGCAAGTTCCAGCGCTTGTTAGGCGCAGTGAGTATCCATCCGTGACTTGGACAAATACTTAGCGCATATCCAAAACTTGATTTTGGGATATGCTCTTATGTCCGTGTTCTGTCTCACCATTTGGCTGCGGGATTGCGCATGCCGCTTTTTGTCGTTGGCCAAAGCCAGTTCAGATGACGCAAGCATGCGCAATTCGGCCTAGCTTGCAAGAGTTTCACATAACTAAGGGCCGCCAGCCAATCGGTGCTGCTTGGAATGCGCTTTTTATCGCGAAACGTTAGCCATGAAAACTGTTGGCAATAAAAGCTAGTGAAAAAGCAGGATAATCGGCAAACCCGGTGCTAGCAGGCGGACGCACGGAGAGCGGCAGCCGCGTTAGCGCTGGCAGTAGGCGTTGTGCCTTATCGAGCTTCGTTGCAAAGCAAAACCCCATCGCTTGCGGATGCATAATATCGCTCACCTTTATGCCACGTTCCCATGCCCATTGCCCGCTATTAAAAGCGCGCTTGTCTGGGCCTTACTTCGACGCCGCAAACGCTCCAAGCCAAGATTGTATCGTTGGGATAAGAGCCTTGAAAACGACAATGAGCCCGTCCAAAACCACTCCGAAGTCGAACGCTCCGCCTTTGACTTCCATGCTCTCAGTCTCGCTGAGTTCTACTAAACCCTTCATGTGAATGCTCCTTCTGGCGCCGTTATGGCGCTTTCTAATCAATGGCGTTGAAATGTCATGTCTTGGGCGCTATGCAAAGCGCGCTAGTTGAGGCTGCCTCAACCTAATAAGGCCTTGCCTCAACCCGTCGGGGCTTTACAGCAGCCCGAAAAGCCCTCCGAACAACGTCTGCACTGTTGGGACGATGTTCTTGGCGAGGGAAAAGAGCCCGGTGAAAAGCGACCCGAAGTTGAACGCTCCGCCTTTGACTTCCATGCTCTCGATATCGCTGAGTTCTTCTAAACCCTTCATGTGAATGCTCCTTCTGGCGCCACTTTGGTGCCATCTAATCTATGATGCCGACTTGCGCCGGGTTTGCTGCTTGCAATGCGAATGCATAGCTTTGGTGGCGCGCCGCTGTCTCTGCAAGAGAAGCGCAAGCCAACCGTCACAACTTTATAGGGCTAGGCGAATCCATAGAGCAAAACTCAGCGCTTGCGGGCGCATAATATCTATTATAAACGCTATGCAACGCGCGCTTGCCGGGCCTTACAGCAACCCGAAAAGCCCTCCGATCAACGACTGAATCGTTGGAACGATGTTCGTGACAAGAGAGAAGATTCCACTCAGAATCGACGCGAAATCAAACGCTCCGCCTTTAACTTCCATGCTTTCGGTATCGGTGAGTTCTACTAAGCCCTTCATAAAGAATCCTCCTTCTGGCGCCCCTTTTCGGCGCCTTTTGACCTATAATGCCGGCTTCGCATCCTGCTGAACCGGTGCTCGTTTAGAGCAAAAACAGCTTTGAAGCATATCCCAAATTTTATCTTAAGGCTTAGTGCATATCCCAAAATTCCATTAAGGCGCCGAAAAAGTCATCGCGATGCTTAAACGCGTGACTTTTTCAAGCCATGGAATTAATTTCGGGATATGCTCTTAAAGAATTTTGGGATATGCGCTTGATGGTGTGCCGCTGTCTCTGAGCGCGCAAAAAATAAATGGGGCAGAAGCGATAGCATAACCGTCACAGCTTTGTTAGGCTAGGCCATCCAGAATTCAGGCAAGCGTAAACGCCGCTCGCTGTGTGCTAATTCTGACGGGTCTTGGGTTGTGTGCGCTTTGGCAGAGGAAAGATGGACGACACGAGCGAATCAAGCTCGCCATGCTTGTCGAGACGGCGCAGGGCGCGACACCGCGCTTGCCCGAATCAAGCGGCAACTCTTTCAATGCTCGCCAAAATCCGCTCAATCGACCGCCGAAACAAAGCGCGCCGCAGTTCGGCAAAGAGCTAGCTCAGTCGAAGATTCCGGTAAACACCGACCTCAATGTTGGGAAGATGTTCGTTATAAGCGAGATCGCGCCGTTGATGAGAGAGAAAAACAGATCAACAGTGCCACCCTTAACCTCGCGACTCTCTGCTTCGTTAAGTTCTACAAAGCCCTTCATTAATAGCCTCCTTCTGGCGCTCAGCGCCAAATAAAAGATTAGCTTTAGTTGTATAGCGGGGGCGCAACACCCAGGTTTAGCAAAGCCAGAGAGCAATACGCCACGAACATGAAAAGATCTGGCGCTTTAAAAAACTTGGGTTGATTGCGCCGGCGCCCGATGCGCCGCTCAGCGGCTGCAATTCAGGGCGCCAAACCGCCATGGCTCTTGGCTGGCGCTTGAGGCGCGTAGCGCTAAAATCTTTTAAGGCAAGCTTGAGTTAACCCTAAGCCAGCTTCACTGTTTCAAAAGGCGTGACCGGGCGCCGTCGTGATTGGCATAGGGCGCTTCATGCTGCGCCGCCTGGCAAGATCCTCAAGCGCAAACCAAAAACAATTTATTTACCGCGCTTTAGGCGCGACACATTTGAGATTCAGCTGCGCATTGGCTAGAAGCCTGGAACGGCTGCTAGCATTTATCATTGGCTTGGAGCGTATCCCGAACTCTTTAGAGTTTTGGTCTCGAGTTTTGGTTTCTTGTTTTGGTTTCGAGTTTTGGGACAGCCTTCAGTGATCCGTATATTTCTTGATGCAAACTGATCATTTGCCGACAGATTATGCTATCTACGGCATTAGCTGAAGCCAATCCAAATTTGTGTTCAAGTACATTCATAATTGGCTTTGACGGCGCTGCCATCGCAGGGCAGTGAATTAGATTTTGCCAGTCTTCGGCGAATATGATGCTTGATTGATGCAACAGCCTCGAGCAACGTGCACACCGATGGGCACGGCTTGACGCTCTTTGACGCAATGCATGCGCGGCCTTGCACAAGGCTGGCTTGCGGCGGATGGCTGGCGATTAGCCAGCGATTCAAATTCAGAGCCGCTACAAAGCCGAACCTTTTTACTGGCGCCTCTTGCGGGTGTTTAGACGAATACCATCAGGATTCTGCCAAACAACGGCTTGAGCCCAGGCAAAACGCTTGTTACAATGGTAAAGATACCAGCAAGCAGTTCCGGCACACATACCGTGCCGCCTTTGACTGAGCGCAACTCGTTTTCATTTAGTTCGACTAAGCCCTTCATTCGCATCCCCCTTCTGGCGCTACCGCGCCGACTTAATAGCAAATGTCATGTCTGCACGAAGATTGTATTATTAACGCACACATTTGTCAACGGGTCGGCGATATAGGTCGAAACCTAAGAAATGGCGTCAAAATAGGCCGGACACGATTGTGCCCGACCTGTTTCACAAAAAGTTCATGATTGACTCTTTGGCTAATTTACGCCATTCTTTGTCATAATTCTGAATTTCGGCAGAATATGGATATAAATCGCGAATCCTGGCTTAGAATTCCCAATTTTTTTGCGTTGAGCGATCATTAACTCGCATTTTGGCCCGGGTTGCCCCCTCTCAGCCCCTAAAGCGCAGGGGGGTGCCCTTGTCCATAGCCCATAACGCGCTGGGGCAGCGCTATAAAAGTCCTGAGAATGCTTCAATGCTGGGCTTTTCAGCGCCCTGAAACAATTTTGGGATATGCTCTAAACCGTGGCTTTGTCTATGCTCTTAGCTTAGGTTTTTCGAGTGTCCTAGCCGCCAGAATATTTTTTTGCGTTATTCAACAAATTTCTTCTCATATATGTCTTTCGGCATTTGTTCAATATTCTTTATTCTCAATTTTTTCAATTGTTCGAAGGATGACACATGTCGGGCTTGCTGGGATTTTTGTTTTTTAGCAAAATATCGACACAATTGCTCATAATTCATTAAACTATAGGACAGTAGTCCTTGTTAAGCTTTATGTAATAAAAACAGCCTTTTTCCCTAGATTCAAGGATTCTTGCTTAAAAAGCGCTATGTCTCATTTTTCCGAACAGTGTCAAGGCGATTTTTGCTTGATTTTTCAGGCTTTTCAGCGCAAATCCATATGGTCCAATTGAAGCGTTCGACAATGCAGGCGCTGCCGAGACGTGTTTTTATAGTTTGGGGGCGCTGACGCAAGGGTGCGCAATATGCAATCGTTTCGTCCAGCGCCTAAGCGCCTCGTTTGGGGGCGCTGACACAAGTACGCGCAACATGCAATCGTTTCGTCCAGCACCTAAGCGCCTCGTTTTGGCTTTCGTCAATTCAGGAGCGCCGGCGCAAGGCAGCGCGTCACGCCAGCGGCAAAGATATTAGTAGCCAGCGCTATGGGCGCTCGCGCTCAGATGGGTGCCGATGGCCTTGAGGCTGTTTGGCTTTTTGAATCACTTGCAGTTGAACGCCATCAGAGCGCTCTCAGATGACACGCGAAACTGTTTCTGCCAACCGATTTTGCGAAATCCATACTCTGGTTTTAAGATTTGCTGAAGGCTTCTGCGTATGTTCCCTCTTGAAATCTAATAATAGGCCACAGTTCGACACAAGTCAACAGGTAATATTTGTCGCATTTCGTCTGATTGGTTATATTTTAAAAATGTCAGCAAACAAACATTGACTCGCTCAAAATCTACAGCTCTTTTCGGCGCTGGCGAAGCGTGGCAGTCGCAGCGTCTGCCTGGCAGGATTTCATTGAAACCAGCGCGGTTGCAAGGCTGGCAATTTCTAAAAGGTTGCCTCCAGCGCGCAAACAGTCTGCCTTGGTGCCATGATGCGACGCCGCGCCCAGCTTTTTAATGGCCCAGCTTTTTATTGGCCAGCTTTCTATCGGCATGCTTAACTAATAAAACGCAGATTCCGATTGAGAGTATGCTGTCAAAACAAAAAAATGCCGGATTCAGGTGCGCGAAAGTTTCACGCGCACCTGAATCCGGCGTATTATCTGCAAAAAGATTGAAATGAACTGATTTTTTTGATTCAGCCAGAGGTTGCTTGTAGAGGAATTTCTAGAGTTCGCTTAACATATGTTTTCGCTCTTTAATACTTTGGATTTTCGGCTCGATTTAGGTCATTTCCAGAGATTTACTAAAAGTTCCAGAATCAAGGCGATGGTTTTAGCGTTTTCTTGGCGGCTTTTTTTCTTCTTGGGCCTTTAGCGCCTCTTCATACGCCACAAAGGTATTGGGGAGCCAGTCGGAGAGATCATAAGGATTCAGGTACATTTTTGTCTTTGTGCTTATGGGCTTCTTAAGGAGCGCCGGCATGACCTCAAAGTCCACTTTGCTTGCGCCTTGGCTATCGCTTTCATTCTCTTCGATCAGCTTCCTGAGAGGCAGGAGGTATCTCTCTTGCTCAGCGAGGTCATACTTCCGAGGAAGCAAGCCGTATTCCGCGTAATCCAAGAGCTGGAGGCCAAGATGGCGGTCAAAATAATTGTGGTTTCTTTGGTTCCAGTAGTTGTCCAAGCAATTCTTGCAAGAGCGCGAGCATTCGCATTCCGCCAAGACCTTTCTGGCCATTATCAGTATCCTGTCCAGGTTGAGGCCGATTTGCGACGAGTATCCAGCGCCGCTGGCCAAGTTGTCGTAGAAGTACATTTCCAGGTGCGAATTCCCGTCTTGCTTGCATCTGGGGCTGCATCCTCCGCTTATTTCACTGTAGTCTATGTCAAACACCAAGGAGACAGCTTTTTGCAGGGCTTCGAGGAGAGTCCTCATGGCCGCTCTAAGGATGCTTGGCTCATTGCCCGAGACTCCAACCAGGAGATTCGTGTCATATGAAATGTCCAGCATAAACATGTCAGTCAAAAACTCATGCCCCAGGTAAATGGAGCTCGCTTTGTCTTTATGGCCGCATTGGAACAGGGAGTAATATGGCTGAACAAGGCTTGATGACTTGTCTGACGCGGACTTTTCCCCTGTATTTACTTCTGCGGCGCCGCATGTCTTGCAAACGTTGAACCCCATTTTTTCGATTCCCATGTTTACGTTAATGACTTTTCGGTCAAAGAGGTTGGCGAAGCGCATGTTCGTGCTCTTATAGCTCTCCATCTGGGTGTTTTCCGGGACGTAGGAGTAGAACGGCTCTGTCGCTTGGCTATAGATCTCCTCTTCATCCTCAAAATCTATCTCTTTTCCTCCTACAGGAGCGAATCCCCAAGGCCTAAGCGTTTTCTGCTTCATAACTTCCCCGTTGCAATACGGGCAGGAAGCCTCGGCTTCATGCTCCACGCCAAACCAGTTGCAAGCCGAGCAAAAATGGACGTCCTTGTAGTAAAACGGATTGTTGAAGTAATAGGCCGCCTGCTTGTACTGGTAGCCGTCTTTGTACATCGGGTCGTAGATGCCGCCGCTCTTGAACACTTTCTTGTCAATCGTGATCAAGCGCCCTGGCGCGTATTCAGTCAAGGCGCGGGAAATGTCCCGATCAGGCTGATACATGATCACCTTTTGATACTTGTTGGTCTTTTCAGATTTTGCCTCGACATAAAATCTTACGACATTTTTGGGGAACGAATACGAGGGAATAAAGCCTTCGCGAAACATGACATCAAACAAAGAGGTCTCTTCGCCATTGCTCACGTCATTGACATAATCTTGCGGGTTATTTTTCACGGACTCGCAAATCTCCCTAAAGTGAGCAATGGTAGCGTTTATTTCCTCTTTCCTGTTTTTGAGCAATCCAGTCTCTTCCCCAAGGGATCTGGCGAACTTGATAAACGCGTCGCTGTGGCTCTTGCAAAACTCAATGATGCCTATGCCTATTATGCCGTCATAGTTGGCCTTCATGAAATCCTGGGACATGAAGCAGTTCAAAGAAAGCAGGTTGACATGGCGCTGATTGATCTTTTTGTTGTCCCGATCAATCCAGGGCTTGCGGGGAGCGCCTGAGATCATCTCTTCTGGATGCAGGAAGTAATGCTTGTCGTGCGCCCCTCCGGTCGAGAACGTAATGATGGACGATATCCCGGCGTTTTTTCTTCCCGCCCGGCCAGCTCTCTGCTGATAGTTCTCCCTCATTGGCGGGACGTTTCGAAGGCCAACCGCTGTAAGGGATCCGATGTCTATCCCAACCTCCATGGTTGTCGTGCAGCTTAGGACATCAATGGACTCTTCGCCGTTTTCGCCCGAGTTGACGTCTTGGAACCGCATTTCGTATTTTTCCGAAATGCTCCAAACAGCGGCGTTTGACTCTTTATGGGTAAGCTGGGCTGTATGCTCCTCGGTATCTATCCGGTGAATCCTGACCTTGTTTTCTAGCGCGTCCAAAATGGGGGCTCTCCAGAAATCAAACCTTTTCAATTCGTTTAGGCTTATTTTAACCAAATCTTTGGACACGAAGCACGCCCCGCAATATTCTCCCAGCTTGAACGGGGAAAGCTTGCCGCAGCGGAGGCACCTGTACCATGTGTCGTTTTTGTCGGCCATCTGGATCTTAACTGTGCGAAAGTTGATGTAGTACCGGTTGTTGCCTGACAGTTCAAAGAAGCAGTTCCTTAAGGCATCCAGAAACAGCTTCCTTTTGGCAAGTCCGATCACAAGGCCTATTTTTTCCATCATTTCTTTGTCCAGGGCCTTTTCAAAGTCGCTTTCAAGGCCAAAGTCAGTCTGGCTTCTGCCTGGCAGGTGCTTCCTGACAGAATCCTGTATATGCGCTCCCAGGGAGACCGAGCTATCCATCACGTCCCAAAACAGCAGCGCAAGAATTTGGTATATCGCGTCTCTTTCTTTATCGCCCGCATCGCCCGCATCGCTTGCTTCAATGCATTCCATGAACTTCTCCAAGGCAAGCTCTGTAGGGGCTAAGAACCCGATCCCAATGTCCTTGAAGGAGTGAGGGCTTTCGGTAAACGCTCTTAGGAGCTGATCATTGAAGCCCCTGTGGTTTGCGGTTTTGTTGCTAACGTATATCGATTTTCTAGACTTCTTTTTTAGCAAATACTTCTTGTTTGCAATAAAGTCAGCTTTTTCATGCTCCAGCGTTTCTCTCTCGTCAGAGCTGAAGAAGTAGAGCTTGTTTTCCAAGCAAACCTCAAGGAACGCGCAAAATAGCTCAACCAAAGAATGGTCATCGCCCGCTTCGTCCTCGTCAAGCTTTCTTTCAGCAAGTATTATCGCTTGCCGAAAAGCGTCGCTATCCGATGACTTTGACAGTTCCAAGGCAAGCTTGGCGGCGTTTTGGCGAGAGTCAGAGAAGAGCAGAACCTTCTTTCCCTTGTTGACCAAGTGCTCATGCTTTGTGGGCTGGAGCTCAAACTGGGCTTTGGTCAAGTTGTAAAAAGGGGTGCTGCCCTTTGTGGCAAACTCCATTGGAATCTTGTGGGGCATAGCCTTTTTGCATTGCGGACAAACGCTGTAATTCAGCAGGTTTTTTTTCTGGCGGCTTGGCTTGCCTTTTTTGACGGGCTTTTCTGATATGTTTTTGATGATCACTTCAAGCAGGCCTTTGCTGAACCCTCCTAAAAGATTTAAATAGAGCTTGCCTGTGAAGGGATCCAGCGCTCCGATCTGATCATTTGGATGTCGTATGTAATTCTCGGGCTTGACATACAAAAGCATTTTTTCAAGCGAATTCTCGTCGCTGTCCAAGCCCTTTCTGGAAAAGGCGTACCAAAAGTTCTTGCCCTCTTCATGCTTTACGTAAACGCAAAGATAGAGCGCTCCGCATCTGGCATGCCTGTGAAGCTCGTAAATCTTGCCTCCGCAAGAGCACTTGTCTGTAGGCAAGGATGTGATGTTGCCAAGCCTAAGCCTGTCTCCCGCAACTGGCTTCGCGCAGCTGCAGCTAGGGTTGACGCAAGCGTACAAGCCCTGCAAGCCGCGAAAGAACATGTGCAATCTGACAGGGAACAAAACGCTTTTTTCTTTCTCTGCCAAGGTCACCAGAGCAAGGAGCGCATCCAGCGCCTTTCCTGCGTCTGCGCTTTTTCCAAACAGCTCGCCCCTGATTGCGCTATATGATTTCGCGCCGTCCCGGCACAATTTGTTCAGCAAGACAAAGGGCTCATACGAAGGCAAGTTGTCGTATAGCCATTCTTGGGACTGCTCTTGGGTTATCGCGTCAGGCAACCGCTTCTTGAAGACCTTGCTGGCGAAGTCTTTTATTCTTTCAGTTATTGCGTCTCCTTGAACATGCTCAGCGCTAATGCAAGCCAGCGCCCCTATGTCCGTTTTTATCTTCGCGTCATAAACAATCGGTTCTTTGGTTCCAAACAGGAATTCGCAGTTGGAGGAATCGGTCTTCCCCGTCAAGCCTTTATAGAAATCTATGACAGATGCCATCTCGTCTTTCGGCATGCTTGCCGTTGTAAAGATGAACTGGACCTTTTCGCAGGTTATGCCCAAGCGGTAAAAGAGCCTTTCCAGCAAGAGGGCGATTTCCCCGCCTACGGTTCCGCGATACATATGGGCTTCGTCCAAGACGATCAAGAGCTTGTGCTCAGGGGATTGCTCAAGCCACATCTTTGTTTCGTGCCATATTTTCGCCTCTC
Source organism: Clostridiales bacterium (assembly GCA_031270945.1). Lineage (GTDB taxonomy): Bacteria > Bacillota > Clostridia > Lachnospirales > WQUN01 > JAISWZ01. Next base: position 69,726 of record JAISWZ010000069.1, read on the forward strand.
GCTGCCTGATTAGCATGTATTCGAGCATCGAGTAGTTGGTGATCAGAATGTCGGGAGGGTAATCCTGCATTTCAAAGCGGGTTAACAGCTCAGCGTCAAACCTGGACGGGATGTGCTTGTTGTCAAGCAAATTGTCAATAAACCGCTGAATGCCGTTTTCGCCTCTTGCTGGATACTTGTTTATGGTCTTCAAGCCATTTATGTTGTTCATTTGCCTTTCTTGGTCTTTAGGGCTTGACGTCTTGTCAACCAAAAAGATTTCTTCATAGATCGAGGCCAGCTCTTTGTTTTTGGCTGTTGCCATGTCTCCAGAATACGGGGTTCGGCCTGTGTACATCCCAAAGTGAGGAATGCGCGACGCATGGGCGTCTCCTATGAAGATGTCCCTAAACTTATCGCTTCCGAAAACCCAGCGCAGTCTTGCCAATTGGTCGGAAACAAGCGCGTTCATCGGATAGATGATGAGAGTCCTTACCGAATTGCCTCTGAATGTTTCAGGGTGCTCCTTCGCTTCCTGAAAGCACTTTGACAGTATCGGCCAAAGAAAGCACTCTGTTTTTCCAGAGCCAGTTCCTGTTGAAACAAAGAGATCCTTGCCTGACATAAAGCTTTCCAGCGCTCGCACTTGGTGCTCGAACGGGTTTTGGTACACCCCAAGCCCCTCCGCCGCAAGCTTTAGCATGAACGCCTTGACTCCTGGCTCTATGCTTGAGTTCTTGATCCCGTCAGGCAGCTTCAGGTATGAAGCCGCCGTTTCAATGAAAGGCTCCCTTGATATATTCGTATGCTCTGAAGCCGCTTCTCCAAGGAGATCTTCCGCATACCCCAGGAGGGTCTCGCTGTTGGCCAGGTACTCGGCTTTAAGGAAATTTTCGAGCCTGTCTCTAACAGCTTGGTAGTATTGCTGTATGCCTTTTGTCTCAGCCATTTGTCCCTCGCAGTATAAAAAATAGGAGCGCAGCCAAAAATTATGTTATGGCTTGATAAGCGCATATCCCAATTTATTTTATGGCATGCAAGCTTTTACAACTTTCGTTTAAAGCCTATGCCGCTCAAAACAGGAAAAATCTCTTCAATCATGCTGTTTTTAACCAAGAATCTGTTCCTGCACGATACATTTTCCATAGGCCATGAAATTAGAAGCATAAAATAATATTCTCTATTAGGCAAAAAGTATCTAGTTTCCAGAATCGAATATACATCATCCAACTTTATGACGGTAAATTTGACCGAATTCCTGTAATGAGTTCGGATAGCTATTTGCAGACGAATATACTCACGCGATGTAAACTTGCCAATGCCTGCATCATCAGAGGGCTCAGCGCGATAATATAAATCATTGCCAATTTTCATTGTTGCAAAATATAATAAGCTATTTTGAACTCTGGCAATAGTGCAGTCGGTTACCATTTTGCTCAACCAAGCATGTTGATATTTGGCCTGATTTGGATCGAAAAATTGGATGTCAGAACGTTTATAGCCCGCAAGAAGTTTGTCATCGAATTCCAAAGGCCGAAATTTGGATTCGAAGTATTCTTCAGCGCTAAGTGAATCTCTTCTCAAAAAATCTTTGACGCCAGCGAAGATTTCCGCTTGTTTTTCAGCAAATACCCCTAATCCATTAACCTCAAAACTTGAGTTGGAGCTCGCAAGCCCAAAGAATAGCGTTTTGCCGCCCAGTTTAATGCCTCGCCCGTAATTTGCTATTCTAGTCCCTTTTTCGTCATTTATTAAGTACCCTGTCTCATCATAGATCGTTTTTATAAAAGACGTGAAATCCTCACCGAAACGAGATTGCAAGCCAGGGAACAATTGAGCGTAGCTTTTTAGCATTTTATTGAGCGTCATAGTTATCTTTGCGTTCGAAACGCCGATCACTCCATTGGTCATGCCAGACGCCAAGTTCAAGCACCACTGCCCCAATGCGGAATAGCAAAGCCTAAAGCAAAAACTGTCTTCAGTTTCACCTTTGTAGGGGTATATTCTCATATCTTGCGACATTGCAGTCAACATCTTATTCATATTCAAACCAATCCCTAAAGTACTCCCTTAAAGAATTGCGACTGTTCGCAAATTTTTGCAGACTTGGAGATTCATGAAACGGATTAATCTGCAAAACATCAAAAAAATACGGCAACACGTCGAACACAAATTTTCTCAAGCAATCATCATTGTTGATGACATTGGCGCTCTTTAATCTAGACATCGTTTGAGTTAATCCCATTTCTTTTAGAATTGCCCTGAAGTTGTTCGACATTTTGCTATCAGACTCGCTTAAATATTCGTTGTCAGTTTCAGCTATTCTAGCGATTTGGCTGTAATTTTCCACTTCCCCTTGCAACGCATGCAATCTGTTGATGTTTAAGTAATTGCAATATTCTAAAAACTGATTGGAAATATAGAATATCGTTCTATCATATGCAACTGTCATAAATATTATTTTGTCCCTATGCATATTTATCAGCGGAATTAGCAATGTTTCATTGCAATTTCCAACAAAGTTTATCAGGCATACAATTCTATCTGATTTCGATAGAAATTCATCCAACTCATCCTGCGTTAGTGAATCAGTATACTTAATTGTATTCATCTTGGCATTTCCAATAATTGCATTCGAAATGCACTTTATAATATTGTCACTTGAATTCAACATGTTAATCAGTATTGGCTTTCCTTGAAACAGTATCTCGCTTAAATGCGAAACTAAAAGTTTGGATTCGTATTTGTTTTCAAACAATCCAAATTGCTTCAAATTTTCATGAAGCCTTAACTTAAATCTTTCCATTTCGCGAGGACGCTTTGGATTTCTGCTTATTCTTATGACATTTATTGTTCCGTTTCTTGCAGAATTTTTATTGCCGTCACTCAACTCTTTTATCTTTTTCTCTTGAACAAGGCATTTTTGCTTAAGTTCTTCAGCCTCTTGCTCATAACCATTTATCCGGCTTTCAAACTGCATGCATTTTTGTTTAAGGCTATCTGACTCGCTCTTGCATTTTTCAATTTCAGAATCTTTTTCTTTTAGCGCAGCTTCAAGCTCATTGTTGTATTTCGGGATTTCGGAATTTCTTTCTTGCGCCATAGCTAAGATCTCACTCTGGCATTTAGAGATTGCCAATTCCTTTTCTTTAATTATATCATCTATTTTCTTTTCATATTTCTTAACTCTTCTGTAAGCGCTTTTATTTACATCTTCTAGCATCGCTATAGCTGAGTCAATTATATATTTGAATTCATCAGAAAAATTATTTTCTGTAAACCGAAAATACAACAGAACATTTGACGAAAAGCAGCTTTGCTGCAATGCCTTTACATAGGCCTCGAACTCGCTATCACCACACGCCTTGTTTTCATCATGCAAGGATTCCAATTCTTTTACATTCTTTTCTACGAAATAGCTCAGAAAGCTTAAAACTGCATCTGTTCTTCTCGATCTGAAAACCAACTCTCTGAACTCAGAAACATCTCTTTTAATCTGCACAGTTTCAGACCATTCAGTTCTTTTTGCAGCCGAAAGTGTTTCCTCATAAATTTCGCTATCTATCAAATTTATATTATCAATAATGAACATGGCGTCATCTTTATTCAATGAGGATAGAATGTTCCTAAAATTAATCACAGGAGCCCCTCCTCAATGAAGCGTTTTGCCGCTATATTTATTGAGCCTCTCGACTTGCACAACTTTAAGTATTCTATCGCCACTTCACTTTTAGCTTCACAGTTCAAAGGTTTGAACGGCTCCTCAGCTCTGTAATTCGCGCGCAAATCTTGCAAAAGTTGCTCACCTTCCATTGCCCTAGGACTTTCAGCCTTAATGATCGTTGCAAGATACCCAAACAGGTATCGCCTAATCTCGCTGCCCTTTGCCAGCAGCACTCTCTGCCCTGCAACCAACCGTCTTGCGCCATAACAATCAAATAGCAATTCTTCACACTTTCCAGGAACAACATGGTTTTTCTCAGAAGTAATGTCGCAAGTCAAAGCATCATATGGAACGGGATTGCATTGACTCCTTTTGATTTCGATCTCAGCGTTCTTCATATGTATTTTGATTTTGTCCTCTAGCTTCAGCAGAACCACTTTACTATCGCCAAGTTTTTCGAAATCGCTGATATTTATGTTTCTATGAGGCGCTAATTCAAAACTTGTTTCAACGAAGACATCTTTCGAATTCACATTTATAACGCCATTGACCCTTTGCGTTGGCGGCCACAGCAACATAACCGACTCAGATTCTTCTATTTCGTAATTCCATATTTTGCGTTCAGACTTCTTGTCAATTTCAAAAATAACGCCTCTGAATTGCTTTCCCATAGTGGTGAATATCATATTCTCAAAAACATTTAATCCCTCTGGGATCAACAAATTAATGTAAGTGAATATCGCTATATATTTAGTGTTTACGTACAATGTGGAATTGCGTATCAATTTTGCCTTCGAGCGAAATATGTCATCATCTTCACTCGCTTTAAAAATAGACGGTTGGGCAATGTCGCTGCTAAACACTTCGTATACGTGATCTTTCAAAGAATACTCTAACGCAAACTTGTCTACTGCAAGCATAACGCTTGAATCTGGCACAAAATAATTCCTATTGACTGGAACAGATTGCAATATCAGTCCATTGCTAGGTATTTTTAATATCAACTTTGAATGTTCGTTGTCCAGTTTGTCTATCTCGTCTCCAGTCAACTTAATCCCAAAACAAAAAGTTTTCTGATAAGTGTCAAAATAGAAGTCCACACGCTCTTTGTCTTTTCTGGATGAGAGATTGCTCCTTTTGTCGTCCACATAACTTCCTATCGTTTTAAAGTAGTCCTCGCACTCAACTTTGTTATTCCCCTTGTAGTGCTTGAAGTACGGGCTTATAACCTCGCTAGTGCACAGCACAACCTCTTCGCCGCATCGGGAGCACACATATCTGTACCGCTCAACGCCTTCTCTTTTTGTTAAATCCCGTGCATACACCGCAGTTTGAAGAATTGTATCATAAGCTCTATCCATGCATCCACCTTCAACGGACAAGCGTTCAATCAATGGCTAGTTGTGATTTTAAGCTAAACATTTTTATTTTAAGCGGCAATTGTCGAATATTCACTATATTTCGTGCTATATCGCGCTATCTTTCCATTCTAATTACTCCTCTACTGGATGTCAAATCCAATATATGTCATTACAAGTTTATTGCCTTCTCAATCTCTTAAGAATTACATATCGCTTTGAAAATATCTCAACCTCATCACATGTCCCAACATTATACCTATGTCGGTTTTATGACATCTATGAACGCTAGCCTATCCAATTTCAATTTCCTCAAATTGAGCTGCGCAAGTGCCCCTCACGCCCTCCCCCTCAACTCATCCCTTGTTTTGCTTTCAAAAAACTTCCTTTCCCATGCAACAAAACCCCCTCCATCTGCGTATCATATAAGTTGCTTTAGGATAAAAAAAGGGGAGGCGCTCTATTGGAATCAGGGAACCAAAAGGCGGACAGCTGGAAGCCAATCAACACTTGGCTCTTTCTGGCTGGGCAAGGCTTGTCCATGTTTGGCTCACTAATAGCGCAATATGCTGTCACTTGGCACATGACGCTAAAAACCCAGTCCGGCACGGTCATGACCCTATTTGCCGTTGCAGGGGTATTGCCCATGTTCTTCATCTCGCCCTTTGGCGGGGCCTGGGCAGACAGGTACAACAAAAAGCTCTTGATCAACATCGCTGACGCTTCAATCGCTCTGTTCACACTTTTCATGGCGCTGCTACTAACAACAGGCATCGACAGCATTTGGCCGCTGCTTGCTTGCGCATTCGTAAGGTCAGTGGGGCAAGGGGCGCAAACCCCAGCGGTAAGCTCACTTATACCTGAGCTGGTTCCCGAAGAGCACCTCTCGCGGGTAAACGGCTTGAATAGCTCTATCCAGTCGCTTTGCATGTTCCTGGCACCAATGGCTAGCGGCGCCCTTTTGTCTGTCGCTCCAGTGCAGAGCATTCTGCTTATCGATGTTGCCACTGCCGCCATTGGCATCTCAATCGTCTTTTTCCTGGTTCATGTCCCTCAAAGAAAAAAATCGGAACAGGCAAAGACCGGAACCGGCTACTTCAAGGACATCAAAGACGGAATCCTTTATGTAGCCAAACAGCCTTTTATCAGGCGCGTCTTGCTTGTCTCAGCGATTTTTGGCTTCATGGCCTCCCCTTTGACCATGCTCACCCCAATCCAGACAACCCGCAACTTTGGTCTTGACGTCTGGCGGCTTCCAGTTATCGAGCTGGCTTTTTCCCTAGGAATGATGGGCGGCGGAATCATCATAACCGCTTGGGGCGGATTCAAGAACAAGGCTTTCACCATTACCCTGGCAACCGCCATTTGCGGCCTGATCTCAGTCGCGCTGGGCTTGGCCTCCAACTTCTGGGTCTACCTGTCCTTCATGGCAATCTGCGGAATATCGTTCCCCTTCTTCAATACGCCGCTTATGACAATCTTCCAGACGAAGGTTGATCCTGATTACATGGGCAGGGTCTTCAGCGTCCTAACAATGTCCGGGAGCGTAATGATGCCTCTTGGCATGGCCGTTTTCGGCCCCTTGGCTGATGTTGTCTCGATAGACATCCTCCTGGTCATAACAGGCATAGTCGTATTCCTGTCATCGTTTTTGATAATAGGGAGCAAGGCTATGCGAGAGGCTGGAATATAGATGGCTTAATTCTTTTCGCTCGCTGGAATAACTAATAATGCTTGCATCTTGAATTTTCTTATCATTGCCCGCCTCAGAAGCCAGTCGGGCCGCTCCCGCTAACGATAAGAAAATTCTAAATCTTACCGAGCATCAGCATAACTAATAACGCTCTCAGCATATGATCCTGTAAGCCTGTGAACGCAAATGACTCCTTGATTGGGGGATCTGTGCAACTCCCCCATGAAAGCCCGTGAGCACCAAAGCGCCAGCAACGCACCCAAATACGCAGAATCCGAGAGGGGTTTTAACATGTTCTGGGCTTTCATGATCGTCGCAACTACACTCATGTTTGTTTTGCTGCTGGTCAGCATGTCGCATGAGCACGAGGAGAAAATCGAGCGCATCAAGCACGGCCTCCCGACAAAGGAAACCAGCGCGGAATACGACGGGCCAAAGCGCCACAAATACTTTAACTAAAGCATATCTCCAAGCGCCCACAGCCACGAAGCGAAGCCCCTGCCGATTGCGGCGCGGGCTTTTTCTTTGCGTGGAAGGACCTCTCCCATTGTCGAAATATTGATATGTTTTGAAGAAACCTAACCCAGCCTCGCAGGCTCGCCCATATAGAATCGCAGGATTTGGCCTCGCAAACATTCTGCGAGAAACCAAGTTCAAGCCACTGTCATAACTTGAATGTATACCCCATCCCCACAAACAAACCAACCCTACATAGACCCGGGCCCGCCCATACGCATTGCGAAATTTCGCAAAAGGATCAAACTTTAAGTTTTCCCCTCCGTAACTATAAGCGATTGGCCAGTTGGCACAACAAAAGATTATCCTTTGCTTCGGGCTTGGACTCACTGGCTCCAGCAAGGCAACTATAGGCGCATGCCAAAACAGAAAAGGGGTTTTCACCATGATCTGGGCTTTCTTGATTGTAGCGGTGTCGCTCATGTTCGTTCTCGCTATCCTCAAAATGGCTTTTGACCACAATGAGAGAATCGAGCGCATCAAGCACGGCCTCCCGCCAAAGGCCACCCACGAAGAGTTCGACGAACAGAAGCGCCACTTCAACTGAGAGCGCATGCCCAAGGCGCAGCAAAGTAACGCGATGCTTTGTTTGCGGGCATAAACCAATTTGGGGATAGCTTTAGAGCAGTTCTCTATTGCTGTGAGTTTATCTGCGAAGAGCCCCCGCTGATTGCGGCGCGGGCTCTTTCTTCGCGCATGGGGCATCTTTTATTTGACGCCCAGCAAAATATTTCAAAATGTTCAAACTTTAAGTTTGCGGTACCGTTACTATGATCGGTGGGGAATACAGGCAAAACGCACTCAGAGCCCCATGAAATTTGCCTAACAGCGAAGCTTTCAAAACAGGAAGGGGTTTTAGCATGTTCTGGGTTTGGATGATAGTAATCGCATCAGCCTTGTTTGTTCTGGCTGTTATCAAAATGTCTTTTAGCCACTACGAGAAAATCATGCGCATCAAGCACGGAGTCCCGACAGAGGGTGCCAGGGAGGATTACAACTAAGTGCATATCCCAAAATTCCGTAATGGCACCGGAAAAATCCTGGCGAATGCTTCAACTAGTTTGCTCGGGCTTCTGCGAGCAAACACCCGGATTTTTCCGGTGCCTCGGATATAATTTTGGGATATGCACTAGAAATATCTTCGCTTCAGATGGATGCGCTTTTCGCGTCCAATCATTCCCAAACCAAAGAACCGCTTAGTGCATATCCCAAAATTCCGTTAAGGCACCGGAAAAATCCTGGCGAATGCTTCAACTAGTTTGCTCGGGCTTTTGCGAGCAAACATCCGGATTTTTCCGGTGCCTCGGATATAATTTTGGGATATGCTCTTAGCGTCAAGCGCTGTCACTAACGCGTCGGCAGATAACTCGCAAACCATGCAAAGCGCCACCAAAGCGCTCAAATCAACCACAAGTGAATGAGAGAAGGAATTGGCATGTTCTGGGTATTGTTGCTTATAGTAGCGCCATTTGTGTTTATTCTGGCCATTATCAAAATGGCTCTTGACCACCACGAGAAAATTGTGCGCATCAGGTACGGCCTCCCAGCAGAGGGCGAACGCGAAGAGTATGGCGAGCCCAAGCGCCGCTTCAGCTAAACCGACGAGCGGTGTAATTTAGACTTTCCTTATCAGGAGCGCCCGACTGCTCTGAGGCGAAAAATCCCGCATTTGAGCATTCATCAGCCAAGCCCCTGCCGCATGCGGCGCGGGCTTTTTTGTTTGTAGAAAAGCGCAAAAATTTCGTTTAGGACTCCCGGGTTATAAGTTTTAGCTCATTCCGGCCTTCGAAAAGCAAATATTCCAGCAGCAAATTTCCCATCTTATGGTTTCTCTGGCTTATATAGGAATGTTTTGGGTATAATTTATAAGGGCCTTCTAAGAGCATACCCCAAAATTCCGAAATGGCACCGGAAAAATCCTGGCGAATGCTTCAACTAGTTTGCTCGGGCTTCTGCGAGCAAACACCCGGATTTTTCCGGTGCCTCGGATATAATTTTGGGATATGCGCCTAATCTATTTATTATAAACTTTAAAGTTTAGCTTGTCAAATGAGTAGATTGTTTTTTTGGCATTTGTTTTGTGTTCTTAAGCAAATGTCGAAAACTAGAGTTTTACAGGTGATTGCGCGATTGATGCCGCAATATGGTTTTTTGGATAAATGATCCTCAAACGCTTGGCAATTTGGTTTTCATGCAAAGGCGCTTGACAATTGATAAAAATCGTAGTATCATTGAATGCGACATTATGTAGCAAACATAGAGGCAGGGGAGCGCGATGAGCAGTCGATCAAAGGAGCTGGGAAGCCTTTCTGAGACGGAAATGTCCGTCATGAGGACAATATGGGGACTGGAGAACCCTGTGACAGTTCAGCAGGTGCTTGGCATTTACCAGAAGAGCAAGGGCTGGAAAACGTCAACACTTTCAACCATTCTGAAAAGGCTCATAGAGAAAGGCTTTCTTACAAAGAACATGGTAGGCAAAGTGAACTACTACTCCTATCTTGTGACGGAGGAGGATTACAAGAAGCACGAAACCGCCAGTTTCTTGGCGAGCGTTCACAAAGGGAGCATCAAGAGTTTCATGGCCGCATTAGCTGATGTTGACGGGATTGAAGTCAAAGAGGTTGCTGAGCTGAAAAAATGGTTTCAGGAAAAGGCCGGAGATGATTGAGTTTGTGTGGCGTGGGCGAATGGATGATAGACAAAGCACCAAGGAATCAAGACGGGAGCGCTCGTCTTGGGAAAAAATCTAGTAAAAAGGCCGCCTCGGAAAGGCGGCCTTTTTGCGGGCGCAAATGGATGGTTTAAGAAGATTGGGTGATATTTTTTGGCCAGATATAAATTCCATGGTGGAATCGACCATGGAATTTATATCTGGTGACGAATCGCGGCGCTGGGAGAAGCAAAAGAGCCACGAAAGACGGGGAGCGCATCAAGCCGGGACAAAAGAGCCACGTGCGCAGACGCAAACAACTCAGTGCGCCGCAATAATGCCGGCCCATGGCTGCTCTTTCGAGCAGCCAGGGCGTTTTTTGGCTGTGAATCCAGCACTTAGCAACTATTGGGATGCGCTCTTGTCTCCTGCAAGCTTTTCAATATACTTATTGCCAGGATTGAAGACAAACATGGTGTAGCCGCCAGAATTGCTGCCATCTTCAATGTTTAAGAAGTAATAGTCTTCAGGATCCTTGATGAAAGGCTCCGAATTGTCAATCGCCTCGCGGATCTGATCGGGATCCGTGAATGTCGCGAGTATGTCGTATTGATCAGTGCCCTTTTGAATCGATATCTTTTTGATGTTTGACTTCCACTGGACAAGGCCGTCATAGTATCCTTGCTCTTTTAGCAAGTTGATCGTGTTTTGGAAATTTGAAGACACGCCTACACGGGCAAATTGGTTGTCGATCAAGACTTGCGCCCAAAATTGCGGAATGCTCTCGTTTACCATTTGAGCAGATGTTTGCGCATCGAGATCAGCGTTTAAAGCGGCTATGAACTTGGCGTGTTCGGATTTTTGGACAGTGCATGAATCTAATGTTGAAGCGCTTAGAAAAGTCAAGTCTCGCACCGCCAGATTTTCGTCAAACCTGTTTTGCGCCTTGAATTCATCGGTTTCAAGCAATGCGGCAAGACCTGCGTCGTCAGTGTGAAAGCGAAGGGTGGCAAGCCATCTCCGGCTAAGCTGTCTTCCGTTTGCCATGTCATAGGTGACGCTCAATACATTGTTTTGGGTTCGAGCTTGCCTCTGCAAGCCCCTATTTGCAACTATCCGCTCATGCATTGAGATGACTGCGCTGACAGCGTCTTTGTTCTTGAACACATAGGGCCTGTTTGTGAAATTTGCGATAGACGAGCCAAGTATGTATTCCAATTCAATGTTGACGGATTCCACCTCGTTTGCCTTTGGAACCCTGCGCTCAAAGCCGAAGGCGTCCGTCTTGAGGCCCGTGACCAAAAGAAATGCAATAGCGGCGTAAACGCCAAATTGGAGAAAGGATTCCTTGTTCCATACCCGGGTCGTCTTTTTGACAATCATTCTGGCAGCGAAAAATGAGGCAAAGCCTCCTGCCGCCATTCCTACAAAAAAGTAGGCGTCATTAACCACGTAGATTGACTCGAGCAGAAAAGCGAATAATGTCGCTCCCATCAAAGAAAAGAAAATGCAAATCCCAACTTCCATAAAACCGAAAGCGACCGAATCGCCAGCCTTCTCAAGCGGCCTTTTGTCGTAAAGCGCCATCGCGCAAGCAAGCAATGCGAATGTTGCAACGATATATCCAATCACGACGGGGAAGGGTGGATTTCCCACTTCGAAGGAGAAGTAGATGGGGACGGCGGGAATGGATATGAAATTTATAACCCTCTCAGTTTCGAAGTACCCAAACAGGAACCTGGAGCAGAAAACGTTTGCAAGCAAACCCAAGGCCGACGGCAGACCCGCGAACGCGAAGCAGGAAATAATGTGCATCGGCGTGTTTGACGCCGCGATGCCAGCCAAGATGAAAATGGAGTAGGCAAGGGCGGTTTGGAGAAGCATTAAGGCATATTGGGTTATGATGTAGCCGCTTGAGACAACTTTGCTCCATGACTCGATATCAATCGTTGCGTGGCTGACAAAGGCAGGCTTCTTTGCCAAAATGGATGCGGCGCAGGTGATTATAAGCGGCAGCCAGCATATTGCAAGGCCAGACAGAAACTGTGACATGAGAAGCATGGGCCTTGTTAGCGGCAAGGAATGCATGACAGAAACAGAGCCCGGTGCCTGAAGATATCTGAGAGACATTATGGCTGAAAGCAATGGAATCAAGACGTTAAGGAGTATCATGGCGACATTGCAGAACTGGAGCAAATCGCGCATCCAGTAGTAAACTCCATCTACATCATCAATGGTGATGACAGGAAACACTGCGGTGAAGAAATATCCCAGAAGCCCAAATGCCGCAATGGCCCAGTTGTTTCGCAGATTTTCCTTGATTAGAGGAACGGAGGCTTTAAGTGCATAGCCCAAAATTCCGTTAAGGCGCAGAAAAATTCCTGGCGAATGCTTCAACGCCGGAATTTTTCTAGCCATGGAATTAATTTTGGGATATGCTTTAAACCAACGCATTTGCTCCACCTCCGATCTCATAGATAAAAATCTCCTCCAAGCTCAAAGGCAGCGTATCATAGAGAATTGGAGACATTCTTCTGATCACGGCGTCTATCTTCTCCTTGGGGCTGCGGATGATCAACAGCTCCACTGTCCCCTTTTTCTCCGAATGGAGCACATTAAGATCCGAATACCTGTTCTCTGGAGATTCGGAAGAATATGCAACTTGGACTTTGTGCATGTCGCTCTTAAGATCATCGAGATCTTTTTCAATGAGCATCGATCCCTTTGACAAGATCCCAATGGAGTCACAGATCCCCTCCATGTCTTTTAGGTTGTGGGACGACAACAGGACTGTCATTGCGCGTTCCGCTACATTTTCCACGATCCGCTTAAGGACAAGCCTTCTGGCCAATGGATCAAGCCCGTCTATAGGCTCATCCAGCAAAAGGCAATTAGGCTTGGCCGCCAATGCTAGAGCGAAAGCGGCCTGTTTCTGCATGCCTTTGGAGAACCTTGTGGCCTTTTGCTTTTCGTTAAGGCTGAAATCCGCCATAAGGCTTTTATAGGCGTCCCAATCCCACTCTTTGTACAGCTGGCTGTAAAGCCTTGCCGAGTCTTTGGGGCTAGCGCCTGGAAACCGGAGCTCATCTGGAATGAAGCATACCGTCTCTTTGATCTTGATATTTTCGTAGACATCCTGTCCGTCGATTTTAACCATCCCGGAGTCGGCCTTCAGGATTCCAGCGATGTGCTTTAGCGCGGTGGTTTTTCCTGCGCCATTTGCCCCGACAAGCCCATAAATGGAGCCCTTTTTCACGAACATGTTCAAGTCCGCCAAGGCTTTAGCCTTATCAAACCGCTTTGTTAAGCCAACAACCTCGATCATCGCTTTTCCTCCTCCTCTTTGACAAAATCAAGAATGGCTGATTTTATCTCTTCGAATTCCAGTCCAGATCTCTTTAGCATTTCTATAGAAGACTTAAGCAGCTCCATTCCCTCTTTCCTCAGGTTCAGGTCAGGCTGCCTGGCTTCAGGCTTCTCAACGAAAGTGCCAAGCCCGGCTGAGGTATACACGTACCTTTGCCTCTCTAGCTCTCTGTAGGCCTTCTGGACTGTGTTCGGATTCACGGTCAGCTGCTTTGACAGATCTCGCACAGAGGGAAGCTTTTCGTCAGGCGCCAACACCCCTGAGAGGATTTCATCCCTCAGATTGTCCATGATCTGCTCGTAAATCGGCTTTCGGCTTCTCAAGTCTGGTTGGAGCATAGCATCCTCCTTTCGATGCATTTGGGCTTTTCTGTCGCTCGCCCAAGCGACTCGCCTTTTGTTTTGGGATATGTTCTAAGTGTACTATATGTGATAGTACACTGTCAAGAGGCTTTCTTATTATTTTTTTGCTTTTTGAGTCCTCGCCATCAGCGCTAGGCGGAATGCAGGGCTTCATTGCCAGCCTGTAAATCCATGCGGTGGATTTCGAAAGTCGCTCATGCTCCTGATTTCAAAACCCCGCAACGCTAGCTTTTTTTAGGATCTCGCGCTTTTCGGCTTCTTTCGTTGGCTATTGCAATTCGGTCTGAGATATGATAGCATGATATCCAAGAAAAGGAGAGGATGCGATGTTTTACGCCGAAGCGGCGCTGATAGGAATAACAGCGCTGAAAGAAGGACAACCGGAAAAAGCCTTGCGTTACTTGGATATGGCGCTCTCAGCTGTAGACGTTAACGAGGTCGACGAGGAAGAGAAGAAATTCATTGTATTGATCAAGCAAACACGGGGGATTGCGTACAGCAGAACAGGAAATTTGGAAGCCTCGATGCGCCAGATGGAAGAAGCCCTGGAATTGGACAACTTTGAGTCTGGCGACAAGGTCATGGATAATGCTACAAAAATCAATGCGGCAATCGCCTTCGCGGACATGGGCAAAATGGAAAAGGCGCTGGAATACGCGGACAGTGTGAGCATCATCTCGATGCCAAAAAACATGAATGCCGCCACCACGCTCCTAGCGCTTGCGACCGTTTACGCCAAAAACCTTGAAACAAGAGGGGACAAGGCCAAGATGGCCCTTCTTAAAGCGAAAGGCATATTTGAAGAGATCGGCGCTGACAAGGAAGAATTGTTTGAAAGCTTGAGCCTTCTGTACAAGGGGCTTGCTGAGGTCGCTTTGAAGCATGATGGCGACAAGGGAAAAATGCTTGGATATTGCTCAAAGGGCTGGTCGCTCGCGAAAAAGATCGGGCTTGAAAAAGTCAAGCACAAGCTGTTCGGCCTTGCCGAGCTCTGCAATTTAGCCATTGGCAACACGACTGAAGAGGACGAGTTTTTCTGGAATGTGAACACCATTGAAGTATCCAGCAAAATGCTGGAAGTCAATAGCCATCCTGTTTTAGCCGCAACCCTGTACATCAACGCAAGCTTGAGCTTGTACCCGCGCTTCGTCGCGAAAAACGCAGAGCTAAACCCTCAGCTAGCGGATTTGTGCCTTGAGATCTTAAGCGATGGGTCGGAGCCGGAGATCGTCTTGGCCACAGCTCAATGGCTTTGCGCATACAAGCACTCTCGAGAGGGAAGGTATTATGGGGATCGCGCCTTGTCAAGAAAAATGACTTCCTTGCTTAGGATGTCGGCAAAAACCCTAGAGAAATACGGCACTGAAAACACCTCGGTTTATGCCAGCATAAAGAGCATCATGGCAGACGTTCATTTTTCGCGAGGAGAATACGCGCTTTCCGCACAGGAATACAAATTGGCAGGAAGCATATATGTGGCGGTGTTCGGCGGCTCAAACGCCCGCGCCAAATACTGCGAGGAGCGCATGAAAGCTGCGATTGCAGCCATGAAAGACAGCGAGTAGCCACTTGAAAGATTGCACCCTGGCTGGCGATTTTTCGCCAACCAGGGATGGCTATTATAACATGACAATTTTGGATCTGCTCCTGGGTGAGAGTTTCATGCATAAAACAAGAATTACAGCAGGCGCGCGCTCTTGTGATATTATAAATGTTAATACATAAAAGAAAGGGAGTGAATCTCATGGATTACTTCGAGGCGGCAATGATGGGCTTTACGGCGCTAAAAGAAGGCCAGTCCGAGAAGGCCTTGCGGCTCTTGGACACGGCTCTTTCGGAAGCGAACGCTAGCAAAACCAACGCGAAAGACAAGAAATGCATTGTTTATATCAAAGAAATCAAGGCATGCGTTTATGCCATGGATGGAAATAAGGAAGATGCGATGCGAGAAATGGAGGAAGCCCAGGAATACAATAGCAAGTTGAAGCATGACAGGGACATGGATGCTAAAATAGGAATCCAGGCAAGCTTCACATTCTTTGAAATGGGTGAAATGGAAAAGGCGATGGAATGCGTTGACAGCTTAAGCATCAAGTCAATGCCAAGAAACTTGGAATCCGCCGACTTTTTCATGCAACTTGCGTCCATTTACCTCCAATGCTTTAAAACAAATGGAGACAGGGTCAAGAAGCTTCTTCATGCTGCGAAAGCCATTATTAAAAATTGCGATGCTGAAAAGAAAGAAAAACTTTATTGGAAAGTGTATCTTTACAGGAGACTTGCGCAAGCCGCTATGATATTTGATGGCGACAAGGGCAAAATGCAAAAATATGCTTTAAAGAGCTGGTCGTGCGCACAAAAGGTCGCTCCTGACGATGCCTTGGATGCCATGAGCGATGTCATGGAACTTTGCCAATTTGTCGCTAGCAACACGACTGAAGAAGACCGGTTTTTCTGGTTTTCAAACTTGGCTGAAGCAACCGGCAGAATGCTGGAAGCCAACTACCAGCCTCTTAGGGCTGCCAAGATGTACACCTTCGCAAACTTTAGCTTGTACCCCTTCTATGTTTATGACGAAGAAGAGCAAAACCTGCAGTACGCAGATTTGTGCCTTGATCTCCTAAGAGACGGGACGGACGTGGAGCTCGAACTGGGCACGGCTCAATGGCTTTGGGCATACAAGCACACTCAAGACAAATCGTATCTGAAGGATCAGGCAATGCAAAGAAAAATGACGACCCTCCTCAATAGGTCGGCGGAAACAATGGAAAAACGCGATCATGAATGCAGCCCGATTTATGCATGCGTAAAGAGCGTTA
>JAISWZ010000086.1 GCA_031270945.1 Clostridiales bacterium
TTCTCCTCGCGCAAAGCGCAAACCGCCTATTTCGCCATATGGAGCATGCCCCAAGTCCTTCATCCCTCGAAATGACGCGCTCAAGGCAAGCCCAAGCATTCAAGCGCCGCTAGGCGCCAAAATCCTGCCCGCCTAGGCAGCAAAAGCTTTGCCTTATATTATAATTGAAACGCTTTCACGCGTCAAATCATTGTTGAACAAAACGCCTTTGGCTTTTGGCAGCCTTGGAAAGCCAAGGAGTTGCATTAGAATTCGTTTGAGTCTTGCGAAGGCCTTAATGCTAAAAAGCCTCGCGTTTCGCCTGAACCGCCCTATCCTAGGGCTCAGCAAGACTTCTCCGTAGGTTTTCGGACATGCCCTAATACAGGCGAATGACGCGATTTATGCCGAAATATAACTTGTCTGGCTAACGCCCATGCAGTGGCGCCCAGCTTTGGGCGCTTAAAGCTTGTTATGCTTGCGAATGCCGATAAAAAAGCGGCATCTTTCCGGGTTTCCACAATAAACGTTAATATCCCGAATTATTGACTGCTGTCAAGAAAGCGGCTGTTCTCAATAAATATGTTGAGCGGAATTTTCCGAACCCAGCAAATTTTTAGCCCAAAATATTTTTAATTCATGAATTTGCGCTTTTAATCGCCGTTTTGCGCTTTTTGATTTTTTAACAAAACAACATAATGTGATAATAAATGTTATTCTATGTTTTTATTGAAATTAGGTCATTTATTATGCAGAACGCAGCCCCTCCAAGTTATTTCCACTAATTGTCATATGTAAACAAATGCAAGCTTCAAGCGGCTTCACTGTTTGCCATTCGACTCCGATGGTCGGAAAACTCCCATAAATACGGCATCCCTACAGCCGTCAAGAGTTAAGTTTCAGATTTTGCCATGCAATATTGCATTATATCATAATTTGACTTTTAATTACATGAGTGCTATAATTGATTTCACGGTAAATTTCGCCCGGCAACGCTCAGCGAAAGGCGCTTACGAAGAGAACGGCTTGTCTTGGAGCATAAATGCGCATTCTGATTCAAAGGCTGCAGGACTTTTTCACAGCCTTTTTTCGGAATCAAAGAGCATGTCCCAAAATTAATATCGGCTCAGAAAAGGCCTGCGCAAGCATGACTTTTAAAATTTGGGATATGGCCAAAACACGCGCCGAGCCAATATGTTTTAAGTTCTGGCCCCCGTACATATGCCTTATATCTGACACGTGTCAGAATAACTGACGTCCTGTCAGCCCAGCTGACGTCCTGTCAGCCTAGCTGACGTCCTGTCAGCCTAGCTGACTCCTGCCCCGCGAAACAAGCCTGTGCGCCAAAAGAGCGCGTGAACGGCTCGCGCATTTGCCATGCCTAAAGCATATCCCAAACTTAATTCCGAAGCGTTCGCCAGGACTCTGGCGTTTGCCATTAGGCAAGCGTATGCTGCGCTTTGGATTTTGGTATATGCGCTTAGTCGGATCCTGGACAATTGTGCCAGCCTTTAATCCGGCCCGTGCTAATAAAAAAACTCGGGCGGCAGAAATCCCAAAGACGAAGCAAATGCCTGGGCGCTCAAGTGTGCCCTAACGCGCATCCAAAGATTGTCTTGAGATGCGCCAAGCGCAGCAAGGCCGCCTGGCTTAAGAGCATATCCCAAATTTGATTCCAAGGCGCTATCTTGTGCCATTATGGAATTTTTGGCCTATGCGCTAGGCAAGCGCTTGCCCTTGCAACGAGGGCAAACGTTGGTTGTCCTGGATAATCGGGCAAGCCCTGGTTTGATCCAAGCTCGGGCCGAACCCAGACGCCAGATAGGCCAAGCCCAAGAACGGCTGGCCAGAGATCGGAGAGAGCCTCTCTTTCCGTTCTAGCCAGCCCCCCTACCCAGCGCCAGCCGCCTTCTTGGGCGCCAAAGCAAGGGGACGCGCCCAGCCTTTGCATAAAGCCTCACCAGTTCAGCGGCCCGGCATGCGCGGGTCGAGACAGCCCAACAATCCGGATCAAAGTTCGAAGCTGGCCTTGCGCAGGCAGGTCCAGCCCTAAAGCGTCCCAAGACGTGCGCTTGAGACGCCAGTCAGTATAAGAGCATATCCCAAATTTAAATTTATGGCTTGCAAAAGCCGCGCGCAAAATGCGTAACCCGAAGCATCGCAAATTTTTCAGCGCCACTTGCGAAATTGGGGGATATGCGCTAAAGCGCCCGGGCTTTGAAAGCCGCCGGCGCTGGCTTTGGGATGCGCTCTAGACAACAGGAGGAGAAATTTATGAAATCCACCGGCATTGTAAGGAAAGTAGACGAGCTGGGCAGGATCGTCTTGCCAAGCGAATTAAGGAACACATTGTCAATCAAGGAAAAGGACTCCCTTGAGATCTTTATAGAAGATAGAAAGATAATACTCAGGAAATATGAGCCCTGCTGCATCTTCACAGGCAACATGGAAGAGCTGGTGGAGTACAAGGGGAAGAAGGTTTCAAGAGAAGCCATCATCGCCCTGGCAACATTAGCGGACGTCCGCATCTAGGACGGCTCCATTTTTTGGGGATCTCCCCTAAATCTTTTGGAAATTTCATCCTGCGGTGCCTAGCCGCTCCTCAAACGGAGCGGCGGCCCGCAACGGATCCCGCAATTAAAGGCTTTTTAGCGCTTAGGGGCGCTGAAAAATAAAAAAAATTTTTTTTGCTTAGGGTATTGACAAGCCGCTTTCTAGGCATTATACTATTAAACGTTGCAGGCAGTTGTGGCGGAATTGGCATACGCGCTAGACTAAGGATCTAGTGGTCCCAGACCTTGGGGGTTCAAATCCCCCCAACTGCATGTACGCGCGAGTGGCTCAGTGGTAGAGCATCGCCTTGCCAAGGCGAGGGCCGCGGGTTCGAATCCCGTCTCGCGCTTTTTTATGCCTTGAAGCGGGTCGCTTTTTGGCATAAACCTAACAGCGCTAATCTAGTGCTTGGAGACAGCGCTACTTACTTCAGAGCTTTGGGCTGTCGCCAAGCGGTAAGGCAATAGACTTTGACTCTATTATACGCATGTTCGAATCATGCCAGCCCAGTATTTGAAAGAAATTTAAAAGAGCCCGCGCAGCGGGCTCTTTTTGTTTGGTTTTGGTTTTGCGCTTTGGTTTTTTTTGATTTTAGCGCTTTGTTTTTGTTTTTTATTTTTGCCCTTCTTGCCCCTCTATCTTTCTTCTCTTACTGCTTATTGTAAAGCTTCCTGTAATGCTGCGGAGAAAACCCCGTCGCTTCCTTGAACATCCTTGAAAAATGGGCTGTCGTGCCGTATCCGCAAGCCTCTGCAACGCTTCCGATTTTCATGCCAGACGTCTCAAGCATCCCCTTGGCGGCGGTAAGCCTAATGCTGTTGACGTACTCGACCACGCTAAGCCCTGTTCTTTTTTTGAAGAGCCTGGAAAGGTAGTGTCTGCTCACATAGACCTGCCCTGCTATATCATCTAAAGAAAGCGATTCCGCGAAGTGCGAGGCTATGTATGTCTGCGCCGCCTCCACCGTCTTGTCGGTCATTTTGCCCTGCACTGAGTCCCTTTGCTCTCTTATATAGTCTCCAAGGGACAGGAGCATCTCAGAGAGCACCAGCTTTCTCTGCCCTACTCCGGAAGGCGTCTCGCAGTCCCTGGACTCCCACAGCTTAGCCATGAGGGATTCAATCGCCTGGGCCTTTCTGGGAGACACCTGGAGAACATGGACGCCAAGGCTAAAGCAGGCCAGCAGGTCGACGCCATCCAAGGCGTCGGCCATGCAGGCCAAGTAGTCCTGGTTGAAGTTCAAGACATAGCGCGTGTGAGGCATGTCTTCGACGCTGGCCGTCTTGTGGACGCTGTCAGGCTCAATTAGAACTATGTTTCCAGCGTTTACGATATACGCGTTGTCGCCTATAAAGTAGCGGCGGGTTCCCTCTACTTCCAGGTACACCTCGTACTTCTTGTGAAAGTGAAAGAACTTCATGTCGTACCCGCTGGTCCTTTTCGCCTTGTCAATGTAGAAGTCGTAATGCGGCGAATATACGTATTCAAGCATTTAAACCGCCCCTGTCGAAAGGGCGTAAGCCATTAGCTCAGAGCGGGCAAGCATTGCCGCGCCCACGCCTTTGGCCTCGCCTGAAACAACAGGCTCGCTCAGGTAATATTGTTCGCTTCCGTCCCGGCGCTTCGGGCCTCCAAGCCCGGCAACCAAGCATATGCCTCCAAGCTCAGATCCTTTCAAGTACCTTTCAAGGGTTCCAATCAAGGCCTTTTCCGCGCTGGCCGCATAGCGCTTTGGCAAAAATTTCAGCCTTGCGCTCTTGAGCACGGCATAAGCGTACAGCGCCGTTCCGCTGGTCTCCGGGTAGTTGCCGCGAATCCCCGGCTTGTTTATGACCTGCAGAAACATCCCCTCTGGCGTTTGCCACGGAAGCATAGCGTCAACAAGCTCTTGGAGCATTTGCGAAAGCGATTTTCTCTCCTTGGAGAATTCCTCTGGGGAAGCCTCCAGCGTGTCGGCGAGACCTGCCAAAAGCCATCCAACGGCCCTGAGCCAAACGCACGAACTCAAACCCGTCACAGGATCAGCCCAGCCCATTAGCCTGCTCTCGTCGAAGCCATGGCGATAAAGCCCGTCTGAGTCCTTCATTAGGAGCCTTGCGTTCTCGAACTGGGCGAAGCTGTCGCGGCATCCCTTCTCGCATCCTCTGGCGGCGTCATGCGCCATGTAAAAGGGCTGCGCCATGTAGAGCCCGTCAAGCCACACCTGGCATGGATATATAAGCTTGTGCCAGAAGCTTCCGCATTTGAGCCTTGGCTGCTGATCCAGCTGCGCCCGCAAGCGCTCCGCAGCCCTCAAGTACTTTCGCTCCCCTGTCAGCTCATAAAGCGCCGCCAGGTTCCGGCCCGGACTGATGTTGTCCAGGTTCTTCTCGCCTGGAACATATGTAGCAATCTCCCCGCCAGGCGTGACGAACTCCGACACGAACCTTTCGGAGAACTCCGCGAACAGAGGCTTTCCGGTCCAGCGCCAAAGCGACAAGTACGCTGATATCATCAGCCCGTCCATGTAGTTCCATTTGCTCTCGGCGCCTGACCTGGCGTGCTCAATGTTCCAAGCAGGGCTTTTCGCGGTTGACCTTTCCAAAAGATCAAGCGCACATATGTCTAAAAGCTCCAAAAGGCGAGCGCAATCAGGCTTGCTAGTCCAGTTATCGATCTTAATCACCCAGTCCGCTCAAGCGTTTGCGGCGCGTGAGCCTGCCTCGCGCCATTTTTGCATCCCAAAAACAGGGCATGCATTCCAAGATTAGAGCATATCCCAAAATTATATCCGAGGCAGCGGAAAAATCCGGGTGTTTGCTCGCAGAAGCCCGAGCAAACTAGTTGAAGCATTCGCCAGGATTTTTCCGCTGCCATTTCGGAATTTTGGGATATGCACTTATTATAGGTTTTTTTGGTGTAAAACGCAAATTTTTGGGTTGGCTTGGCTGCGCCAAGCCAACCCAAACCAAACCAAACCCGAAAAACCACGCTCTTAAATCTTTTTTCCAGCCACGCCTATTTATTTGCCTTTCAGCCCGCTCGCCTCAAGCGAGCCCACATTCTCAAGCTCCATCAGCTCTCCCTGGGCCTTTTCAAACTCCGTGTTCTCAAACCTGAGACAGTCTACGTTGACGGCGAAAACCGCCTGCCCCTGCAATAAGCCCGCCCCGTCAAGCATTGCTGGAGATCCGGCCTTGGCGGCGGGGGAAAAGCAGATTTTCGCGTCTTCCAGAGAAAACAGGCCTACAGGGCTTTCGGGCAGTCCGTAGATATAGACGCCAGC
>JAISWZ010000089.1 GCA_031270945.1 Clostridiales bacterium
GAAAAGCTCATAAAAGGCTATACTGAGAAGCAATGGGGAAGGCCTTGCTCTGAGCTTCCGTCTTTTATAATAAAAAGGCTTCCAGTCAGGTACACCTACGACAACAACTACTTTGACGACAAGTACCAGGGGATACCGATAGGCGGATATGCGGCCATGATAGAAAGAATGCTTGACGGAGTTAAAACAAGGCTTGAGACGGATTTCCTGAAAGATCGAAAATCTTTGGAAAAAGAAGCCAAGACCGTGATATATACAGGCCCTATAGACGCCTATTTCGATTTCCGTCTGGGTTATCTCGAATACAGATCGCTGAAGTTTGAGTCAGAGACTATGGATATCCCGAATTACCAAGGAAATGCTGTAGTCAACTACACAGACGCCGAGACTCCTTACACAAGGATAATAGAGCACAAGCACTTTGAGTTTGGAGATCAGCCCAAAACAGTAGTAACAAAGGAATACCCCCAAGACTGGCATCCTGGGGACGAGCCGTTTTATCCAGTCAATGACGAAAAAAACCAAGCGCTCTACGCCAAATACAAAGAGCTGGCTAAGCAGGAGAGCGTCATATTCGGAGGAAGGCTTGGGCAATACCGCTACCTGGACATGGATGACACAATCGAGGAAGCGCTAAAAGCCAGCGCGCAAGCGCTGGCTTAAGGGCTTGAAGAGGCGCATGAGCTTTGCTCATGCGCCTCTTGTTGAATTGGGGGTTGGTTTTTTTTTAGACGAGAGTCAGGAAAGGAGCGGGAAGCCAAATGCAAAAAACCTCTAAATCTAGCCTCTAATCCCCAGTTCTCTTTAGCGTTATAACAGGTCTTTATATTTGATACTCAATGCGACGGTTTTGGCCTATAATAAGCTTATGCTCTAAATCTAAGGCATGCAAGAGGCCAGCACAGGAAATAAGCGGTTTCTGCAAGGGGGCGTTCCATGTACAGGCTCATAATCGTGGACGACAACAAGTTTGAGAGGAATGGCATCAAGAAGTCTATTGAATGGGAAAAGTACGGGATCATGGTTGTAGGCACGTTTGCCAACGGATATGACGCCTTGGCCAGCTTGGACGAGCTTCAGCCCCATATAGTGATAACAGACATTGCGATGCCAAACCTGAACGGGATTGAGATGTCAGAGATCATCAAGAAAAAGAACCCTGGAACGAAGATTATATTCATAAGCTGCCACAGCGACTTTAACTATTCCCAGTCGGCCATATCCCTTGGAGCGAACGGGTATGTGCTGAAGCCTATAGTCTCGGACGAGCTTGTTGTCGAGCTGGAGAAGATCGTAAATGACTTCATAGCCAAGGATACGGAGGCTCTTGAAAGAAAAGAGATGATGAGGCAACTCGAGGAGATGCTTCCCTTGGTGCAGGAGCAATTCTTCAAGGAGCTGCTTTTGGGCAACTGCAAGGACAGAGAGGACATTGGCAGAAGGGTGCAGTTTTTGAGGATACCTGTGCAGACGGACTTTTTTGCCCAAGTGATATTCATAAGCCTTCGGGATCTGGTGAATTCAGGGAGCGCTGAGAGCTCCTACTTTGTATCTTACTCTGTCAAGCGGATAGTGTCCTCCGCTTCCATGGGGTCAACGAAAGCTTTTCCTGTCCAGATCTCAAGTGACGAGTTTGCCGCTGTCATATTTGGCAAGACTGGGGAGCTGAAGGAAGCGGCTTTAAGCGCTTCTGTCTGCATAAACATGGAAATTAGCGGGCAATTGGGAATTAGCGCGACTATGGGAATAAGCAAGTGCGCAAGCGGGCTGGAAAATGTGCCCCTTTTGTACCGCCAGGCGTTTCGAGCGGCCAACACCAGGTTTTACAGCGGGTCAAATCCCATAATACTGTTTGAGGACATTGAAGAGGGGCTGGACAGCCCCTTCGAGGGTATGCCCAACATGGACTCGGTTTACCAGGATCTAAGAAATTTAGTGTCCTTGGGAACAGAGGAAAGCATAGAAGGGTTTTTGCAGAAATATCTTGGATCTGACGGGATGAGGAGAGACGAGATATACATCAAGGGATTCGTCTTTTCTGTCATAAGCCTGACCGAGATTATATTAAAAGAGGCTAACCAGTCATTCAAGGATGTTTTCGGGGATGACATCATGATCTGGAAAAAGCTTAGCCGGTTTGAGACGATCATAGATGTTAAGCAATGGCTCTGCAACATTTTCCGGGCAATCCAGGAGCACATCTCAAAGAAGAGCTCATCTAGAAACGCAAGGGTTGTCGAGTCCATAAAAGAGATCATCAAAAACAGCTACAGCGAGCAGATCTCAATAGACGCCATCTCCAAGTCGGTATACCTTAGCGGGAGGCACATAAACAGCCTTTTCAAGAAGGAGACTGGGAAGACCATATTCGACTACGTGATCAGCTACAGGATAGAAGTGGCCAAGCGGCTGTTGAAAGACCCAGACAGCAAAGTCTCCGCTGTGGCGGAGAGCGTGGGTTACCAGAACACCTCCTACTTTTGCTTGGCTTTCAAGAAGAACGTCGGCATGACCCCGGCGGAGTACAAGAACAAGGCCAACCTTTGAGGTCGCCATGAGAAAATCGCGGATGAAGTACAGGCATAAGGTCGCTTGCATCATAATCCTTTTCACCTTTGTTCCATTGCTTTTGCTGTTCTCGTTTCTAGGCCTGAACCTTTATAACAACAAAGTAGACGAGATTTTGAGCAAGACGGAAACAATGCTTGCAAACGGCGCAAGCGCCGCAGACAGCCTCTTGAGCTCAAACCTCCATAAAATCCGGTACATCAACAACAATTACTTCATCAACCAGTTTCTGGAGTCGGACAACGATGACAACCTGGTTGGGATCATGACTTTCAACGACTACCTGCAAAGCGTCATAATGGCCGTGAAATCTGACAACACGCTGCTGGATGTCGTGATCTACGATCTCAGCGTCCAGTATGACGGAGACTACATCAGGAGCGTGGATCACTTCGCGAAGAGCTTCACTTCAGAAAACTCAGAGAGCCTGCTGGAGGAGGTCTTCGGATCTTCTTCAAACGAGGTCATCCTGAAGCTGAGCCTTCTAAAAGGGGACGGAACTCCCGAAAGCCGGAAGTATGTTCGGATGCTCAAGAAAGTGGAGACCCTGAGAAGGCCCATAGCCATAACAGAGATGCGGCTGCCTTTCAGCCAGATCAAGAAGTGCTTTGACTTTGAGCTTCCCAAGGGCGCTTTCATATACTTGAAGATGTTAGACAAGACCGAAAGGCATGCCCTGGCGCTGGGAACCGCAGATCCTGAAAAGTCAAGCGAAGTGTTTGACCTCTGGCTCAAAAACGGCGAGCATTCAGACTACTTCGCCCTTACGGCAGATCTGACCTCAGGCCTAGGGAATGTAGCGCTGTTCATGCCCAGAGCGCTGGTCAAAGATGAGCTTAACGTTTACATCAGGTCGCTGGTTGCCGCTGTCGCAGGCATAGTAGCCATGATACTTGTAGCGGTGGAGATCGCGGCTTGGCTTCTCACGAAGAAGCTTACAGCGCTCTTTGTAAAGCTGGACACCAATATCGAAAGCATAGTCAACTCCGAAAGCTTTGACGCAACCCCAGTAGACGATGACGAGTTTGGCACCATGGAAAACATGTTTCATGAGCTCGTGTTGCGAATAAAGGAGCACTACAAGGAAAAGAGCGAGTATGAGCTAGATAGGAAACTCCTGGAGACAAAGCTCTTGCAAGAAAGAATAAACCCGCACTTCCTATACAACACCCTGTCTACCATGAAATGGGTTAGCGATGACAAAAGAGTCCAAAACGCCATTGACTCCATGGTCAAGTATTACCGGATAGCCTTGAACAAAGGAAGTTCCGTCATCACTATCTCCCAGGAGATGGAGATGATAGGTGAGTACCTGAAGCTGCAAAAGTTTGCCTACGGCAATGACTTTGACTACAGCATAGAGATAGAGGACGGGCTGGGCAAGTGCTTTGTCCTCAAGCATCTCCTGCAGCCGCTGGTCGAAAACGCCGTGCTTCATGGAATCAGCGGCCGCGAAAGCGGCGGCCTGATTGAAGTCAAGGCCTTTCGCAAGGCCCCAGACATAGTTTTTGAAGTCTCGGACAACGGCGCTGGCATAGACGAAGAGAAGATCGCAAAGTTGCTGGGGCATGACCCGGCAAATGGCAATGGCAATGGCAATGGAAACGGCAATGGGAACGGCAATGGGAACGGGCGCGGCGGATACGGGATGATCAACATCCAGAAGCGGCTTGAGGTGTTCTACGGGAAAAGTTGCGGCATTACCGCAACTGCTAGAAATGGGCAGGGAACGCTGGTGTCTATGTCCATCTCCGAAGAGATGGCCAAAGATGTGCCAGCGGGAATGAAGTAGGGCGCAAGGACGCGCGGAGCGCGTCCTTGCGGGGCGGATAGGATAGTATAGGAAAGGCCTATAGGATAAAAGAAGAGCGCTTGTCATTTGGCTGGAGCGATTGCACTAACATTTGTCTTTAAAAGCATAAGAATGGCGAAAACAGCGAGTTTTCGACTGAAATTTCTTGCTTGGGACTAAAAAAATAAAAAATAAAATTAAAAAATAAAAAATAAAAAACAAAAAAAGACTTCCCTTTTGAGCTGCAAGTAATCTGTATCTTTACTTACGCATGCAAAATATTAGAGATATAATAAAAGCGTATCACAGCAAGGTTGCGTTAAGGGCCAAAGAGCCAAAGGGCGTTAAGAGCCAAAGGATTCCGGGAGGGATCGGCTTAAAGCCATATCCATGTTTCCAACACGTCTAGCGCTAAAGAAATGGCTGCACAGCCGTTTCTTTGAATTTAAGCCTCGCGCTTAGAGGCAAATCGGAGGTGAGCGGTTGCCAATCGTTGAAACAGCAAGAGCCAAGACATGGAGATTGATGAAGAAAAACAAATGGATATACCTGCTGATGCTTCCGTCAATAGCGCTGACTTTCGTCTTCGCCTATCTGCCCATGCCTGGGATACTTACTTCTTTCCAGGACTACAACATGTTCAAGGGGATGATGAAAAGCCCATGGGTGGGGTTGAAGCACATACGGGCCATATTTGAGCTGCCGCTCATGTGGGGCAGCATACTGAACACATTGAAGCTAAGCCTGCTTACGATACTTGTGAGCTTCCCCGCACCGATAATACTAGCGCTGTTGATTAATGAGCTAAAGAACGGAATATTCAAGAGAACTATCCAAACCTTGAGCTATCTTCCCTACTTTTTGTCTTGGATAGCAGTGGTGGGCATTACATATTCATTCTTTGACGTATACGGGCCCATAAATGACCTGAGGGTAGCGATTCTGGGGCAAGACGCGCAGAGGCTGATGTTCCTGTCAGAGCAAAAGCTGTTTATTCCTTTCCTGCTGATCCTGACCGTCTGGAAAGAGGTGGGGTTTGGGACAATCGTATACCTGGCCGCCATCACCTCGATAGATCCGTCTCTTTATGAGGCGGCTTACATTGACGGGGCGAACAGGCTGAAGATGCATTTCTACATCACATTGCCCGGGATAAAGAGCACTGCGATAATACTCTTGATATTCACCATGGGAAACCTGTTCGGCAGCAACTTTGAATTAGTCTACGGGATGCAAAACGCCTTCATAAACTTTGACGTCATCTCGACAGTGGTATTCTCTTCGGGAGTCCAGCAGGGGAACTATTCAGCGGCGGCCGCGATAGGCTTCACGCAGGGTCTTGTGGCCTTCATTCTGACGTTTACCGTGAACCAGATATCAAAGAAGGTATCGCAGATCTCAATATGGTAAGGAGGCGATCGCATGCATTACGAGTCTGTTCCATACAAGATATTCAAGGTTTTCAATGCGGCGGCGCTGATCCTGATTGTTCTTGTGATGATATTCCCATACCTGAACGTAATGGCCTACGCGTTCAATGACGCCAAGGACTCCCAATTTGGGGGCTTGACCTTCTTCCCTAGGGTCTGGTCATTGGAAAACTTCAAGCTTTTGCTTCAAAACAAGGACATCCTGAACGCCGCCGGGGTCTCGGTTCTTAGGGTCATATTTGGGACGATTTTCGCTCTGGTAGTGCAATTCTCCTGCGCTTACGCCTTTACAATGAAGGATGTGCCAGGCAAGAGCGCGATACTGATATTTCTCATAATCCCCATGTACTTCGGCGGAGGTTTGATCCCTGTTTACCTTTTGTACTCCAAGATCAGGATCCTGAACAACTTTCTTGTCTACATCCTTCCTCTCTCGTTTAGCCTCTACAACATGGTGATCATCAGATCCTACCTGTACAGCATCCCTGAAAGCCTGGCTGAGTCTGCCAAGCTGGACGGCGCCAACGACATCCTGATAATGCTCAAGATCTATGTTCCCCTGTCACTGCCAATCCTTTCTGTTATGGCCTTGTGGTCCGCTGTCGGGCACTGGAATGACTGGACCACCACACTCTACTTTGTCACGGATCGCAAGCTCTACACCCTCCAATACATACTGATGCAGATTTTGAAAGAGAGCGAGCGGATGGCGAAGCTGATGGAAGAAGCGCTGATAGCGGGGCGGCGGCTGAACCTGAAGCAGCAGATAACCCCGCAAGCGATAAGGTCAGCGGAGATAATTCTGACGACATTGCCGATAGTGCTTGTTTACCCGTTTTTGCAGAAGTACTTTGTAAAAGGGATTTCTCTTGGAGCGGTGAAGGAGTAAAGAAATAGTTTTCAAGTATTTTTGCTTTAACTCGAGAGCAATGACGTTGGCAACACTGAACCACAACATAGCAGTGCTATCAATAAGTCCGCGTGGACATTTTAAATTAGGAGGGACTTGCATGAAAAGAACGCTAGCAATACTCTTGGCGCTTGCAATGCTTTTAAGCCTCGCTTCAGCTTGCGGAGCGAAAGAAAGCCCGGCGACAGCGCCGCCGGCGGCGCCAGCCGCCACAGCGAAGACCGAAGCCAGCCAGGCGCCTGCGGCGCCAGCGGCAACCGAAGAGCCGGCAGCGCCGGCTGCCTATTATGATCTTCTTGACAGCGTGGAAGACAGCAGCGATCTTCCGGACTGGACAGGCAAGCAGCTTAAGCTTAAGGCCTGGTATGCCCATGGATCTGGAGAGGCAAGCAGAAGCACGGCGTCAAAGGATGTTGTAGCGCCTGAAATCAAGAGGATTACTGGAGTTGAGATTGACGCTGACACTTCCTTTGACAATGGCGGACAGTCAGTGGCGATCAAGCTTGGAATGCTGAACGCGGGAAAAGATTGGCCGGACATAGCCTTTGTGTCAGACTCTGGCATGAGCGACTTCAAGGATCTGTTTGAGGCTGGGATAGCCTATGACTTGACCGGATACCTGGATGAGCTTGCGCCAAACCTTCAAAAGCGGATCCCGTTTGACATGTTTCCGGAAGCGCTTAACATGGCAACCTGCTACAACCTGGATGGGAAAATCTATAGCCTGCCCATGCAGCTGGGAAATCCGGAGCGCTCGATCCAGAAGCTGAATCCTGACTTCGTAGCTCCCAACGCGCAGAATGGGGCGGATGGAGCTCCTATCATAATGATAAGAGATGACATCCTTAAAGCGCTCTATCCCAACGCCAAGTCAGCAGACGAGATCGAAGCCTTGTATGAGCAAAAGGGCAGATTTTCAAGAGAAGAGATCTACGATGTCCCGATCAAGACAAAAGAGGATATAATCAAGCTTTTCTATGACGTGAAAGCTCTCATAGACGAAAAGAGCCTGACAGAAAACGGGAAGCCGGTTCTTGTGACTTACGCTTTTGGCGGACAAGACAACTGGTATACCTTCGGAGGGCTTCTTCCGGCGCTTAACAGGATCACGACGCAGGTCAACTATTTCACCTACTTTGATCCAGCGGCAAACAGCATGAAGTTCATGTTCCAGGAAGACTACTTCAAAGATACGACCAAGCTCTTCAACCAATTGGTAAGAGACGACATCATGGACAAGAACTCTCTGCTTGAGAACAACGCTTCCCATGTAGAGAAGCTCAACAACGGACAGTACGCCATTACCTATGTGGAATCGGCAGACGAGTCAGTTCTCAGGGATGGAGGCAAGACCTACAGGTACAGGCCTATATGGATCGACTCCCCGCTTCAGACAGACAAGTTCCTGATGCCGCTTTCTCCGATCAAGACCGGATACGCAGCTGTCATCTTCAAGGACAAAGTAAAAGAGGAAGATCTGCCTCAAGTGATCAGATACTTGGACTTCCTGATCTCCGAGGTTGGCGAGAAGATGTATACCTGGGGGCCAAAGTCAGCTGGGCTTTTTGACGAGGTAGACGGAAAGAGAATATTCAAGGACAAAGCGCTTGAAAGCAACATGGTGTATGGGGAGGAAAACGGCAAGTCCCTTGAGTACAACCTGACAAACAACTGGCTTGGGTCTTCAAGCGCAATGGGCAATGGCTGGCCGTACTACCCAACATACATGTGGGGCGGATCCGACCTGGTGCCGTTTTTCTCTTATGAAAGAGAAACGACCGCCGCAGACGGCAAGAACTTCTTTGATCCAGGAAACCTCCCAGGCTTGTCCTACAACGAGCTAGGCACCCCAGTAGCAAAGGATCATCAGATCTGGAGCTTCTTCGGGATGGAGAACGTTGACAAGTTCTGGAACGGACGCGACGCTTTCGAAAAGGCGCTGACAAAGACCATGGCCGCCTCCAGCGACGAACAGTTCGAACAGCTCTTCGCGCAGTTCCTGGACATAGCAACAAGCAATGGCGCAACGCCTGAAGTCTTGAAAGAGATCGATGCCGAGTTCAAGAAGGCGAACGAAGGGTTTTTGAAGTAGGCATCCTGAGAAGTATGGTGCCAATTTGCACCATGGATCTTGCTCTTGGCCGAAATTGGGAATATGAAAATCAAGATCCCTATTTCCACCATGGAACTAAGCTATGCTTGCATTTGCGCTTTGCATATGACGGTTATCAAAGAACGAATAGCATTAAAACGCGTGAAATTGGCTGGCGCAAAGTTGCTGGGGCCCGAAAGGGCCCCAGAAATTAAGCGCTTTTCGAAAAGTCAAGGAGACAAATGTATGAGAAAAAGAATTATGTCTCTCGCTCTAGCCATTATTGTTATGGTTACAAGCTTACAGACAGTTGTTTTCGCCACCGCTACCAGCGCCGAATTCATAGGGTATGACGCGACAACCCTAGGCGCGTGGAACGGGGTTTACGGGAAGGACGGGTACATACTCTTTGGGTACAACTCGACTCCTGACGCAAGCGATGTGATAGACGGGGTTAACTACACAAGCGACATCGTTGAGATACCGTCCTATCTGGAACTGATTGATGGCAATCCCTATAAGATGAACGACAAAACCCAGGTGAAAGTTAACCCTGGATACTATGACAACGACGATACGGTCTTGGATCCTCCTGTCGGCATCACTCAGGGCAAAGTGAAGGCGTCAGCTGAAGTAGGCGCTGATGACTTCACAGATAGCAATAACGTTGACCACAAAGGCGGGGTCAGGACTTTCGAGTTCCATTTAACAGGCGACGATGAGCAGATATTTACCATCTACAGCAACGCAAACGTAGGATATCGTCATTTCGAAATCCGGGACTTGTTGGGCAACGTCCTTTTGCCATATACAGTAGGCGGAACTCTCTTGGGAGAATACCCAGAAAACGCCTATGTGTCTTTCAAGGTAAACGGAAGCTTTGTCTTTGAGTTTAGCAATGAGTGGAATAAAGGCCTGGCTGGCGCATTTTTTGACACCCCAGGAAGTGCGCAGCCCCCAGCGCCAACAGTAAACGCAGAATTCTTGAGCTATGACAAGGCAACCCTAGGCGCGTGGAACGGGGTTTACGGGAAGGACGGGTACATACTCTTCGGGTACAACTCGACTCCTGACGCAAGCGGTACAGTAGACGGGGTTAACTACACGAGCGACATCGTTGAGCTACCGTCTTATCTGGAACTGATTGATGGCAATCCCTATAAGATGAACAGCGGCACAAAGGTGAGGGTCAGTCCTG
Source organism: Clostridiales bacterium (assembly GCA_031270945.1). GTDB lineage: Bacteria > Bacillota > Clostridia > Lachnospirales > WQUN01 > JAISWZ01. The sequence goes on from JAISWZ010000089.1 coordinate 9,991, forward strand.
ACATCGACGATACAGTCTTGGAGCCCCCTGCCGGAAGCGCTCTGAGCAAAGTGAAGGCGTCAGCCGCCATAGGCGATAATGACCTGACTGACAGTGGTGGCGCAACTCACTTAGGCGGGGTCAGGACTTTCGAGTTTCATCTAACAGGCGACACTGAGCGGATTTTTACCATCTACACCAACGGCAGCGCAGTCAATCGATTCTTTGAGATCAGGGACTTGAATGGCAATATTCTCATTCCCCTGACTGAAGGCCATCTCCTGGGCAGCGGCTCTGGGGCTAATGTGTACGCTTCATTCAAAGTCAACGGTAGCTTTGTCTTTGAGTATACCAAGGAATGGGAAAACGGCCTGGCTGGCGCATTCTTTGACACTCCAGGAAGCGCACAGCCTCCAGCTCCAACAGTAAACGCCGAATTCTTGAGCTATGACAAGGCAACCAAAGGCGCGTGGAACGGGGTTTACGGGAAGGACGGGTACATACTCTTTGGGTACAACTCGACTCCTGACGCAAGCGGTACAGTAGACGGGGTTAACTACACAAGCGACATCGTTGAGCTACCGTCTTATCTGGAACTGATTGATGGCAATCCCTACAAGATGAACAGCGGCACAAAAGTGAGGGTCAGTCCTGACAGCGACGATACGGTCTTGGATCCTCCTGCCGGAAGTTCTCAGAGCAAAGTGAAGGCGTCAGCCGCTATAGGCGATAATGACTTTAAAGATAGCAACAATGTTGACCACCTAGGCGGGGTAAGGACTTTCGAGTTCCATCTAACAGGCGATGACGAGAGAATCTTTACCATATACAGCAACGCAAACGTAGGCTATCGCTTCTTCGAGATCAGGGATCTGTCGGGCAACGTTCTTTTGCCTCTAACCGAAGGAAGCGTTCTGCTCAGCGGAGATCATCCTTCAGACACCTACATGTCTTTCAAGGTCGACGGGAGCTTTGTCTTCGAGTACACCAAGGAATGGGAAAACGGCTTGGCTGGCGCGTTCTTTGACACCCCAGGAAGTGCGCAGCCCCCGCAAGACTTGCCAGGTGAGTATCTTGGCATGGATACAAGCACCCAAGGGGCATGGAATGGCAAGTACGGGACTTCGGGCTTTCTTTTGGTTGGCGCGAACGTTCCAAAGCCAGACAACTGGGGATTTGGCGGAAGCGTCACTGACACCAGCAAATATGAGCTAGGCGTGTCTGACATCTATGTGCAACCGAGTTACGTGACAAGCGTCGCTTGGTCTGACTCTAACACTTTTAGCCCATCACCGGATGATCACAGCACGGATGCCAGGGTTCTGGACTTGCCAACAGGCGTGGCCGGAGATAAGCACAGGGCGGACATTGAGTCTGGATCCGGACTTTTGACGGTAAATGTCACGGTTTCTGACAACGAGCCTCACATATTCTCGACATACACATCCTTGAATTGGAACAATGGTGCGACTGTCAAGCTGTATGACTCAAGCGGCCAGCTGGTGGACCAAAGCCCGGCCATTCCGATGCAGGACGCATTAGGAAACGGGGTTTATGTCTCGTTTCTGGTTCAGGGAAGCTTTAAAATCGTGTTTGAAGATACCGGAGGGTATGCTGCTTTATCAGGGATATTCTTTGATGAGCCAGGACTGAAGGCGCCAGCGAACCTGGTCGCGCAAGCGTTGTCAGCCGGCGAAGCGATTGAGCTCACTTGGACAAACACAGAAACAGACGCCAAGCTGATCATTGAGCGGAGCCTGGATGGAACGTTGTTCGCACCGCTTGATGAACTGCTTTTGAATGAAACCTCCTATGTCGATTCAGGCCTGACCGCATCCCAGACCTATTGGTACAGGCTGAAATATGAGAAGAACGTTGAGTCTAGCGGGTACAGCAACATTTCAAGCGCTACCGCAAGCGCATTGCCAACCAATGCCACCGCCCAAGGGGCGTTCTTGAGTGTCAACACTTCGGTTCGGGGCAACTGGTACGGCAACTACGGGGCTTCAGGGTACCTCTTGGTAGGCGCTAACGTTCCCAAGCCTCCTAACTGGGGATACGGCGGGGGAGTTGATGACACAGAGAAATATAAGCTTGGAGTTTCTGACATATACGAAAAGCCCAGCTACGTGTCAAGCATCGCTTGGTCAGCCACAAACGGATTCTCGCCGTCGCCGGATGATCATAGCGAAAACTCTTCGGTTTTGCAGCTGCCGCCAGGAGTGTCAGGCACAAAGCACAAAGCGGACATTGAGGCGTCGGATCCAAACGTTCTGACAGTGAAAGTTTCGGTTTCTGACAATGAGCCCCATATCTTCTCAACCTACACTTCGCTCAACTGGGGCAATGGGGCGACGGTTCAGCTTTTGGATGAAAACGGCCAGCTGATAGCCCAAAGCCCGCACATCGAGAAGGGCAACACTCTGGGTGACGGCGCTTACGTTTCTTTCATGATCCAAGGCAGCTTCCAGGTCGTGTTTGCAGAAACAGGCGGATGGGCCTCTTTGAGCGGCATCTTCTTTGACGAGCCGGATCTCTCGATTGCTATCCCGAAGGATCTGCAGGCTGTGGCAAGGCCGGTTGGCAGAACGATTGACCTTACGTGGACTAATACCGAAACAAGCGCTAAAGCGGTTCTTGAGCGAAGCCAAGACAACCTGTTCTTTTCAAAGATTGCTGAGTTCACCCAAGGAGAAAGCGCATACGCTGACGCAAACCTGGTCGCGTCCCAAACTTACTGGTATAGGGTGAGATATGAGAAAAACGGAGAGTTCGGGCTGTCGACTGAAGTGGCCAGCGCAACTGTCCCGGCAATGGATTTGGTTGATCTGGAGATAAAAGAGCTATCAAAGGACAGCGTTGACATCGGAGAAACCGCCGAAGCCACAGTTCACCTGCAACGCAAGTCAGACGGAGCTCCTTTGCCAGGAACTACGGTATACCTTCTTCTGACCGGATCCCATGTTGGAGACGGGGTGACGCTTGGGCAGGAGATACCGGAACTGCTGGGCGAGGGCACCACTGACTCGAATGGCGATGTAAAAATCACCTTAAATCCTCAGTACGTGGGCGATTACGGCGTGGTTGCGAAAACCCTGCCTGATGACAACTCAACCCCGCCTGTGGACGGAGCGATATCCGATCCCAAGACCATCTCAGTGAAACCCCTGAGCGTTTCAGCTCCGCCAACCATCTTCAAGCTGTCGGACGCCGTAATGCCGGGAAGCCTGTTCTCCATAAACGGATCGGATCTGGATTATGACAGCCTTAAGGTCTGGATAAAAGAGGCCAGCGATGACTCTTTTGACGGCGCAATCGAAGTTGAGCTAGTTCAAGGCGACAAAGACGGCAGGTTTGCTGTGGCAAGGCTGCCAGAAGACGCAACCCCAGGGGTCTACAATGTCTGGGCTGAAAACGGAAACGGCAAAAGTGCGCCTTACAAGCTAAACGGCACCAGGCCCTTGTTCATCTCCGACTATGAGATCTACCCCGGAATAGAGATTGAGATGGCTGGCCGCAACTTCTTGGGATCTGAGTTCGGATCGGAAGACGATCCGAAGGTCAGGCTTGTGAACAGCTCAGGCTTTATCGAAGGAATTGTAAACCTGGATAACACGAACCCGTACAAGATAGCGTTTACGATAAGCTCTGGCGCCGCAGGCGCCTATTACGTTGAGGCTTCTAACGATTCGAAAAACTGGGCAAGGCTTTCAAACGGCCAAACCCTGACAGTCGTCAGTCCAGGCGCAAACCCAGATCCTCTTGGGCTTGGAGTAGCATGGGCTAGAGACTTCAACTGGGAAAACCAGATTGATGTAACGGATTTCGGGGCGACGGGTGATGACACTTCCAATGACACGGCGTTTGTCCAAGCGGCGGTAGACAGCGCGGCAACCGCAGGCGGCGTGGTCTTCTTCCCGAATGGCGACTACTACATTGACACCATCATCCTGCCGTCAAAGGTCGTCTTGGTTGGCGAAAGCAAGGAAAACGCAAAGCTTTACTACACTGCGGAGGCCTCCCTTGGCCTCAACTTCATTAACAGCATAGACATCACGTCTGATGGAACAGCAGGAATTCCAGAGCTCCAAGGAGTCGCAAACCTGTCCCTGCTCTTGGCGCATCCGGATAATCCAAACGCCCGCCCAGACTCTTTCATCTGGCTTGGGGAGAGATGGGGCGCTTCTTATTCAGACAAGTCGCTCAGAACAGGAAACCGCCTCTTTGTCCATAACGTGAAGATTGACTATCCGACAGACCTAATTCGGACTACTGAAAACGGGAAGCATGAAGGAAGCAACATAGCAGGAGTCACAGGAGGCCGGGGCATAGGCCTGGAGTTCATAGGCAACGAAAGGATCCTGGTCCAAAACAACGAGTTTACAGGGTACCACGCAGTGCCGTTCATCACAGGCATGAACCGCTACTACCTTTTGAAGGGCAACAGCTTTACTTATACCTTCGGCTACGTGGTAAGCCTGTCCACTTACTTCTTTGCCGAAAACAACAGGCTTGAGGCTGTGCGTCCCGAGCAGAACGCGGAAACCCATGGAATATTCGGCAGAAGCAACGCCTACATGGAAGGCAACTACGTGGCCAACACAGGCGCGGCAGACAACAGCTACAATGACGGAGAGCCGCTGTGCGTTGAAGTGCCAAATGGGTACTGGAACTGGGGAGAAGTCCTCAAAGGATCACTCTCATCCATAACTGTCGCCCCCAAGGGCAACCTCACTTGGCCCAGCCTGGATTACGGCGAGGTTTCAGTTCTCATAGTCGAAGGCAGAGGGCAAGGACAGCTTCGCAAAGTAAAGGTTCCAAACCCCTATCCGGCAGGCCAAAGCTTTGGCTCTTACACAATCGAGGTTGAAACCCCGTTTGACGTTGCCCCTGATCATACCAGCAAGTTTACGCTCATAGCACCAAACGAAAATGCCACATTCTATAATAACGAGGTCGTAAACAACGCAAAAGGCATCTGGCTCTACGGCAACTCCTTTGACGGGCTTGCCGCGAACAACAAGAGCGTCGACTCCGAAGGCATCTTCATCTGGTCTAACGGCGGCCCAACATCCATCGTTCCTGACTATTACTCCAGAATAGCCAATAACGAGGTCATAGGCGTGTCCCGCAGATCAGGCTATGGCGGAATAGGGTTCAACACCGGCCGCAATGGAGGGCGAAACTACTACTACGCGACTGACGTATATTCAACTGAGATATTGAATAACAAGGTCACAGGCGGAGAAAACACAAGCGCCTCTGGCGAAACCGAAGCCCCCTCCCTCAGCGGCATCTACCTCTGGGCGGCGTCAAAAGCCTCGGCTTACGACAATATCGATGGAACCAAAGACGCCGTAAACATGATAGTCTCCGGAAATGAGCTGGCAGATCTTTCAACAGGCGTCCATCTGTCCCATTCTAACTACGGCGCCATAATCCAGGGCAACTATTATAGCGACACGGTCACGGCCTTCCTGTCAAACCAGCATACAATGGCCGGTGACCAGATCGACGGAACGAATACCCTGATCGAGGACAATACCCTGGGCATCCCGGATACGACGCCTCCAACAAAACCCGAAGATCTGGCCGCTGAAGACATCACTCAAACAACGCTGACCCTCACTTGGGTAGAGTCCGTAGACGATGTAAGTAAAGTCACTTACAAAGTCTACCTGGGAACCGAGCTCCTTGGCGAGACTGACGAGTGCGAGTATGCTGTAACAGACCTAGAAGCAAGCACAACCTATCAATTTGTCATCGTAGCGGTAGATGAGGCCGGAAACGAGGCTGAATCCGATCCGCTGGAAGTGACAACCCTTGATCCTGAGGTGCTGCCGGATACGACGCCTCCAACAAAACCCGAAGATCTGGCCGCAGAAGACGTCACTCAGACAACGCTGACCCTCACTTGGCTCGAATCCACAGACGAATCAAGCGCAGTCATTTACAAAGTCTACCTGGGCACAGAACTCTTAGGCGAGACTGACGAGTGCGAGTATGCTGTAACAGGCTTAGAAGCAAGCACAACCTATCAATTCACTGTCATTGCGGTAGACGAGGCCGGAAACGAAGCTGAATCCGATCCGCTGGAAGTGACAACCCTTGATCCAGAGGTTCTGCCGGATACGACGCCTCCAACAAAGCCCGAAGATCTGGCCGCTGAAGACGTAACTCAGACAACGCTGACCCTCACCTGGGTAGAATCAACAGACGAATCAAGCGTAGTCATATACAAAGTCTACCTGGGAACAGAACTCTTGGGAGAGACTGACGAGTGCGAGTATGCTGTAACAGATCTCGAAGCAAGCGCAACCTATCAATTTATCGTCATTGCGGTAGACGAGGCCGGAAACGAGGCTGAATCCGATCCATTCGAAGCAACAACCTTAGATCCGGAAGCTCCGCCTGAGATCCCAGACACAACGCCTCCATCCAAGCCCTCTGATCTGGCCGCTGAAGACATCACTCAAACAACGCTGACCCTCACTTGGCTGGAGTCCGTAGATGACGTAAGTACAGTCACTTACAAAGTCTACCTGGGAGCAGAACTCCTGGGCGAGACTGACGAGTGCGAGTACGCTGTAACAGGCCTAGAAGCAAGCGCAACCTATCAATTTAAAGTCGTAGCGGTAGACGAGGCCGGCAACGAAGCCTCTTCAGATCCATTCGAAGTGGGAACGCTAGATCCGGAAGCTCCGCCAGAGATCCCCGAAGCAACCCCGACATTGGCGCCTGAGCCTGACACAGCGCCTCCGTCCAAGCCAGCAGGCCTGGCCGCTGAAAACGTCACAAAAACTGCGCTGAAGCTCACTTGGGACGAATCGGTTGACAGCGAGAGCTCAGTCATATATAAAGTATACGTGGACCAGGAACTCATAGGAGAGACTGCTGACACTTTCGCGGATATCGAAGGGCTTACCGCCGGCAAGACTTACGTGCTTGTTGTTGTAGCGGTAGACGAGGCTGGCAATGAGGCTTCGTCAGATCCATTCGAGGCGACAACATTAGCGGATCCAACCGTCGACGCTCCTCCATCAACCCCAGACTATGTTTACACCCCGTACATTCCGCCAACCACAGGCCTTGTTACGACATTTGACAAGGAATCCGGTACTGCTGGAATAAAGATCGCAGCAACGCCATCCGATGCAGTTACTAGCGTTGATGCAGCGCAAACCGCTTACATCAGCAACGCCTACATTCAGGCCCTGATTGCCAGAGGCAAAAGAGAGAGCGCGGATGTTTTGCAGATAAAGGCGGAGGCTGGAAAAGATTCAAAAGAAGTTTCTTTGGTGATAGACGAGAGCGGGTACTCCAAGCTGGCGGAATACGGAAAGCCCGTGAACATCGACTTGACCGTTGCTTCTGTAAAGCTTGGATCCAATGAGCTGAAAGCTCTGGCTCCCTCAGGGAACAAGAACATCAGCGTAAGCGTGAAAATCTTGGATAACGGCAATCCGTCATACGCGTTTTCCGCCTCAGCTGGCAGCGCGAGCGTAACTATGGCAAAAGTCGAAGCCCTGGTTCCATACGAGCTTAAGGCTGGACAGAAAGAGCGTTCGGTTGTGGTTTACGAAGTCTCTGGATCAGGCCAGCTTGCCTTAGCCAGAAGCGGCTACAGCTCTGGAAGCGCCAAGTTCCAAATCTCCGACTTCAGAAAAGAGTACGTTGTTGGGTACAATGAGATTTCCTTTGCTGATGTGCCAAGCGGCGCTTGGCATGAAGAGCCTATAGGCTTCCTTGCGGCCAGGGGCATAGTCAGCGGAACAGGGAACGGATTCTTCGCTCCGTCTAGCCCGGTGAAAAGAGCCGATTTCCTGATCATGATCATGAACGCCTATGGCTTGAAGCCTGACACTCAACCAGAGCCAAACTTTGATGACGCCGGGAGCGGCTACTGGGCCTATTACCTTAGCGCCGCGAAGCGCCTTGGCATAGCGGCGGGAACAGGCAGCAACATGTTTAACCCAGCCGCGCCCATAACCAGGCAAGACATGCTGGTTCTGCTGTACCGGGTGCTTGACTCCTTAAATGAGCTTCCGGAAGGGATCGTCGGGCGAAGCGTCGACAGCTTCGGAGACGCCAGCGAATTGGCAGGTTACGCGCGAAACGCGGTTAAGCTGTTTGTCGAGACAGGCGCCATTGTAGGAGACGGGCAAAGCCTGTCGCCACAGGCGCAGACGTCAAGAGCACAGGCGGCGCAGACGCTGTACGCGCTATTAAAGTTTTAATTAATTAATAAAATAAATTAATATTCGCATAGCGACAACGCATTGCCAAGTCTTAATATTAGTGAAACCCCCCAAGGCCCGGACATCCGGGCCTTGGAATTTCGCAGGACGGAGGAGCTTGTGCAAAAGAGAAAGCTGCATTTGATAGGCAACGCCCATCTGGATCCAGCATGGCTGTGGACTTGGCGGGAAGGGTACGCTGAGGTCAAGGCGACATTCAGGTCTGCCCTTGACCGGATGAATGAGTTCCCGGAATTCTGCTTCACCTGCGCTGGAGCGGCTTATTATAGCTGGGTTGGCGAGAGCGATCCAGGAATGCTAGAAGAGATCAGGGAAAGAGTGAAAGAGGGCAGGTGGGTTATCGCAGGAGGCTGGTGGATCCAGCCTGACTGCAACGCGCCATGCGGAGAGTCCTTTGCCAGGCATAGCCTCTACGGCCAGCGGCTGTTTCTGGAGATGTTTGGGGTGACGGCCAAGACTGGGTACAACGTGGACTCCTTTGGCCACAACGCGATGCTTCCTCAGATCCTTAAGCTAAGCGGCATGGACAGCTACGTGTTCATGCGCCCAGGGGATATGGAAAAGGATCTGCCCAGCCTGTTCTGGTGGGAGAGCGATGACGGAAGCAGGGTAATGGCCCATAGGTTGCCATTCTCATACTCGCTGTGGTATGAAGGCTATGAGGGAGATCCGGATGACCCTGAGTTTAGGAGCAAGCCTATGATCGAGCGAAAGCTTATAGGCACAAAGCGGCTTTCGGAGAAGCTGGAAACAGACCTCATGGCCTTTTACGGGGTAGGCAATCACGGAGGCGGGCCTACCATTGAAAACCTGAAGCTCCTGAACAGGCTGAAAAGCGATCCGAAATGGAGCGATCTACTGGTCTTCAGCTCCCCGGATCTCTACTTCAAAGAGCAGGACGGCTTGGGCATTCCGGTAGTGCATTCAGACCTGTTGCATCACGCCATGGGTTGTTACTCAGCCAACTCCGAGATAAAAGCGCTAAACAGAAGAGCGGAGCACAGAGTTTTGGCTGGGGAAAAGTTTGCGGCCATGGCTTATGCCATGCTTGGGCTGGACTACCCCTTCGATGTGATCAAAAAGGCCTGGACTTATATCATGTTCAACCAGTTCCACGACATCATGGGCGGGTGTTGCATAAAGGAAGCCAGCAGGGACGCGATAGAGTCCTTTGGCGCATCACTCTCCATCTCGGCTGAGGTGTCGAACCTGGCGCTTCAGAAGATCGCCTGGGCCATTGATACAATGGGCGGATCCCAGGCGTCGGTGGACAAGGAAAAGGGTTGGATGCTTTGGGAGCTGGAAGACAAAGGCGCTCCGCTCATTGTTTTTAACCCCCTCTCGTGGCCGGTGTCCGCTTCCATTCAAGCAGGGCTGGACGTTTCAGGAGTTACAAACGAAAAAGGGGAACCCATTCCGATCCAAAAGGTGAGAGGCCAAAAGACCAACTTTTCAGACAAGTGGGACACCCTTTTCATTGGCGATATCCCCGCGATGGGATACAGGGTCTATTGGATAAACTCAAGCGCCAAAGCGGCTGAGCTTTTGATTAAATCAAAGGCAGAAGCCCAAGGGCTTGTCCTGGAAAACCAATTCATTAGGCTTGAGCTGGATGAGTTGACCGGCCATATAAAAAGCCTGAAAGACAAGAAAACCGGACTGGAGTTCATAAAGGGACATGGGGCCGTCCCTGTCTCAATCGACGAGTCGGACTGCGATACTTGGGCGCACGGCAAGGCCAGGTTTAGCGGGGAAACCCAG
>JAISWZ010000119.1 GCA_031270945.1 Clostridiales bacterium
AGAATAGCGGCCATTGAGCAGCTCAAGACATACGCGGAGATCTTGGGCCTGGACGTGGACGTGATCTACAACAGCCAAGACTTGGAAAACCATCTTGATCCTATTATAGATGAAGAAAACGACGTAGTCCTTATAGACACGGCTGGAAGATCACACAGGAATCGCGAAAACTTCAAGGAGCTAGGCGAGCTGCTGGCGCTGATACCAGACAGCGTGAAACTTTTGTGCCTGAGCTTGACAACAAAGTATGAGGATTTGCTCTCTATAGCGAATGCCTACGCTTCCCTTGCCGACTACAAGCTGGTGTTCACGAAGATGGATGAGACCACTTGCTACGGCGCAATGCTGAACATCTGCTACCTAACCGGAAAACGGCTGACCTACATCACAAATGGGCAGAACGTGCCCGACGACATTGAGATTGCGCACCCTGAAACCATCGCAAAGGCTTTGCTGGGAATTGGAGGCGATTCCTATTGAGCGATCAGGCAAAAGACCAGGCCAACAAGCTCCGTGACATGGTCAGGAAAAGAGAGACTGCGGCGATCGCTGCGAAGGAGCGTCCCTCGTCGGCCGCCAGGGTTGTCACCATCACTTCCGGCAAAGGCGGCGTGGGGAAAAGCAACTTGGCGCTGAACCTGGGCATCCAGCTTAGGAAGCTTGACATGCGCGTGGCGGTCATTGACGCTGACCTGGGGCTTGCGAACATAGAAGTGCTAGCTGGAGTCATACCCAAGTATAATTTTGGGGATGTCGTCAACTCGAAGCTGAGCCTGGAGCAGGCCTTGACTGAAGGACCCATGGGAATAAAGTTCCTGTCGGGCGGAGCGGGGCTTACAACGCTGGCAAGGCTGACCGACAAGCAGGTAATGGCTGTCATAGGCTCTCTCAGGATGCTGGACGACATGTCGGACATAATACTGATAGACACTGGGGCCGGGATCTCGAAAAACGTGCTCAGCTTCATTAGCGCGTCGTCTGAGACGCTCCTGGTCCTGACTCCAGAGCCAACGTCAATGGCTGACGCCTACGCAGTAGTTAAAAGCATGAAAAGAGAAACAGAGCCCATGCCGGCGCTTAAGATAATAGTAAACCAGGTCTCCTGCGAAGCTGAGGGAGAAGAGATTTTTGACAAGCTCAACAAGGTGGCGGAGCAGTTCTTGGGGCTCCAATTGCAGAGCCTAGGCTCCGTCCCCCAGGATCCCTGCCTTGGCAGAGCGGTGAAAAGACAGGAGCCCTTGTGCTTGAGCTACCCTAACTCAGAAGCGGCAAAAAGCATACGAAAGCTCGCGCTGAAGCTTTTGAACATGGATCCCGAAAAGAGCGGCATGGCCGCGTTCTTGAGAAGGCTGTCCTCCGGGCTTGGCATAAGGCCGGTTTAGCGTAGGCTCGTAGGCTCTTAGTGCATATCCCAAAATTCCGAAATGGCGCCGGAAAAATCCTGGCGAATGCTTCAACGCCGGATTTTTCCGGCGCCTCGGATATAATTTTGGGATATGCTCTTATGGTATAAAAACACTCTCACTCACGCACAATATAATAATGGCTGAGGGCATATCCTGGCACAAAATCTGGACATGCCGCAAGGGATCTGGCAGGATCGCCAGTGACGATCCGGAATGGGTTAAACAAATCCAGACCTTGGTTAGACTTACGCCAAAAGGGCACCTGCGCCCCCCGATTTTCGGGAGTAGCCGCGTCACAGCACGACGTCTGCTGTGAGTGCGCGTTTTTCGCGCTAAGCGGTTCGCGCGCCATCCACAGCTTGCCTGACCGTGTCAGGCAAGCGCGGGGATGGGGGAAAGTGACAGTTGAAAAAATATTTGGAATATCTCGCGAAAATCAAGCGCTGCGCCCTTTTGCAAAAGAACACTCGCTAATAAAAAGTGAGACAGCTATGCATACTATTACTGCGATCAAAGAAAGAGCTTGGCTTTTAGCTTTATTAAAGCCAAAAAGGGCTTAGGCAAATACATTCGTAGATTTATTTGACGAGCAAGAGACAAAAAAGGCCTTAATTCGTAGGCTTATATAGATCGAAAAAAGCAAAGCCGAAAGAAAGCCAAAAAGAGCTTTTTATGAAAGATAAATGCAAAAATAAAGCTGACAAAGAGCTTGATATAAAGATGAAAGAGCCTTGGCAAAGAGCTTTATATAAAGAACGTTTACAAAAGCTCCAACTCAAAGGCTCTCTTAACGATCAAAACAGGCAGTTCAAGTGCCATTACGGCACTTTGGAATATGCACTCAGTACTGCAATGGCTGAAAAAGCCGAAGAACTTAATGTGAGCGCTTAGGCGCGAGCAAGTAAGAAGGAAAGTAAGTACGTACGTAAGAAAAAGACGAGCAAGGCAAATGCAGCCCTCCAAGCGAATAGCATCTTTTCGCCCGTCCAAAGGGTTACGCTTTGTTTTTGTTATGTTTTTAAGCGAACAAGGCTTCAAACTCAACATTGCGCTATTTTTAAGGAATATCCCTTGTTTTATGGCTTTCGCATCTCATGCGATGACTTTTCTTGCGCCTTTGAAATCTGGGGATGCCTAAAGATATGCCGTTTTGTGAAAGATTTTTTATTTTCCAGGCGATTTGCCTTGAACTTTGGGCAAACGCACCTGCGCCTTTTGAATTTTTTCGATAAACTTATTCTCTTTGCTGTCGCTGGCTCAAAAGCCGCTGGCAAGCTGCAGGGGGCCAACATGCTAGATCATCTAATCAAGGCCGGGTGCAAGGCCGAATTTTCTTTAGACAGCGAAGGAGACTTCTCCCAAGGCCTGCTGTCTCAAGTGGAGCAAAAGCTCTCAGGCAGGGAGCTCGTGCTGCTTACTCCAATAATGCATGGAAGGCTGGCCAAGTTTCCTTTGGGAGCGGAAAAATGCATGTGCTTTTACGCGTCAGACGGGCTGCTGTCCTATGTTGCGGTGGTTATAAGGCACATTTCAGACCAGTCAGTTGACTTGACAAAGGTGAGGCTTGTGACAGACGGCGCCAGAATGCAAAGAAGGGCATTCTACCGCTTCGGCTGCTCCTTGCAGGCGAAGCTCGCGCTTCCGTCGGCTGACGGATCAAGCTCGTTGTTTGACGCCAGAGTTTTGGACATAGGCGGAGGCGGAGCGAAGATCGCAAGCCCTGTCGAGGTTTCAGAGCGGTCAAAGGTTAAAATGGCGGTAAAGCTTTACGATGAGTACCTGGTTGCAAGCGGAAGGGTTTTGCAGGCGTCGGATCTTGAGGGCGCGGAATACAAGAAGCAGTTTCGCCTTGAGTTTTTGGCGATGCCGCCATCGGAGCAAGAGAAGATAATCACGTTTATATTCAAGGAGCAGAGAAAGGCTTTGCAGAAAAGATACGAAGCCTGAAACAAAAGCCAGTTTTGCAAGACAAAAAATAAAAATCAAAAAAAAAACAAAAACCAAAAGCCAAAAACCAAGACCAAAAGAAAAAATGCGGCTTTGCATAACTAAAATAAAGCAAAGCCTAGGAGGATAGCTATATGGACGATTTCGGAGACCTTGGGGCCATGCATTTCGATTTGCTGAGAGAAGTAGGGAACATCGGAGCGGGCAACGCGGTAACCTCATTAGCGAAGCTTCTAGGCCATAAAGTTGAAATGACAGTGCCTGCTGTAAACCTGGTGGAGTTCAAGGACATCGCCAACTGTCTTGGCGGCCCTGAGTCAATAGTTGTTGGGGTTTTGATACAGATATACGAGGATGTCCAGGGGTTCATGATGTTCCTGCTTCCGAAGGAGTCAGCCGACACTGTGCTAACCGCCATGATGGCCGACTACGCGCCGCCGGCGCCAGCCGGGGAGCCGTACACGCCAATGCAGATTTCGGCGCTTATCGAGATGGGAAACATTCTTTCAAGCTCATACCTAGGCTCCCTTTCAATGCTGACATCGCTGACGATGCTTCCGCAGCCGCCTCTTTTGTCAATAGACATGGCTAACGCGATCCTTAGCGTCCCAATGATAGAATTTGGCAAAGTGGCAGACAAAGCCCTGTTTATAGAGTCTGTTTTTGAGACGGGCGTTGGGGGCATTTCAGGCTTTTTTCTCCTTATACCTGACATGCCAAGCTTTGCGAGGATACTAAAGTCACTGGGAGTCGGTTGACAATGCAAAACAACATGATCATAGTGGGCATGGCCGACCTCAATGCGACAAGAAGCCCGGGAGCCCTCACGACCCTCGGGCTGGGTTCTTGCGTAGGCATCGCGCTCTACGACTCCATCAACAAAGTGGCTGGATTGGCGCACATCATGCTGCCTGACTCAACCCAGATCAAAAACAACCAAAACCAAGCGAAATTCGCTGACACGGCAACGATCAAGCTTATAACTGACATGCAAAGGCTAGGCGCCAAAAAGGAGTACCTTAAGGCGAAGATAGCGGGAGGAGCGCAAATGTTCGCCTTCAACTCAACCAACGACAGCATGCGCATAGGCGACAGGAACGTGGAAGCCACAATCAAGCTCCTAAAAGGCTTGAACATACCGCTATTGGCTATGGACACAGGGGAGAGCTATGGAAGAACCGTAGAGCTTTTCGCCGAGGACGGCAGGTTCTTGATAAAGACCATCGGGCATGGCAGCCGCCATATATAGGGCTCTTAGGCTTGAAAAAGGCCGCCGGGCAGGCGCCTGCATGCTGGGATGCTCGCATACTGGCGAGCTGCGTGATCGCCAGATTATTTTAATTTGTCACGTTTTTGTGAGCGCGCCTTTTGCAAAGGGTGATTTGGATGCTGGACAAGCTGCCTGTGTACGCTTGCCTGGCGGCAGCGATAGCTGTAGCCGCGCTGGGGCTTGCGACAAGGATGGCACCGGGGGATTTGGCTCTGGGGCTGATTTGGTCCATTTGCGGATTTTGGCTTTTGGGCCAAGGAATTAAGCTTTACTTGAAAAGAAATGTATTTCCTGCCAGCAAAAAAGATATTGACGCGCAAACAAGCGATAGCCATAATGAGATGGATGATTTGTGAGCCTCGCCGGCAACCCTTGGGACGAGCGCGAGGCGCAAAGCGTTTCGCTCGATAAAGCGCGCGAGAGAAAGCGGCTATACCGACGGGTTTTTTAGGGCGGCTTGGCGAATACGATGGATCGGGTAAATCGGAGGCGCTTATGGTTATGCAAGATGCCAGCAAATTGTGGAAAACATACATGGCCACCAAAGATCCGGGTCTTCGCGAGTATCTTATCATGGATTACGCGCCTTTGGTCAAAATAATAGCGGGCAGGCTTTCAATCCATCTCGGCCAGTACGTTGATTACGAGGATATCATCAGCTACGGGGTATTTGGTCTTATTGACGCAATTGACAAATTTGATCCAGGCAAGGGCATCAAGTTCGAAACTTACGCCTCTATCCGCATTAGGGGCGCAATCATTGACAACATACGAAAGCTTGACTGGGTGCCAAGATCCTTGCGGGCCAAAAACAAGAAACTTGAGCAGGTTTACGCCGAGTTGACAATTGCCTTGGGCCATGAACCCACAACGGAAGACGTTGCCGAAAAGCTGCAGATGACCGTAGCTGAAGCCAGAGAACTAATGAGCAAGTCAAGCGTAGCCTCACTTGTTTCGCTTGACGACTATTTGGAGCAAAACCATGACATAAGCTCGCAAGCTGCGGGCGCCCCAAGCCTCGACAAGGATCTGGAGGAAAAGGAAGTCAAGAAGATGCTCCAAGACGCCATAGAAATGCTGGGCGAGAAGGAGAAGAAGGTCATAATCCTCTATTATTACGAAGAGATGACTCTCAAAGAGATAAGCAAAGTCTTGGGAGTTTCGGAATCCAGGATCTCGCAGATTCATTCAAAGGCGGTCTTGTCACTGCAGAGCAAGCTAGGCAAGTTCAAGTCCATATTGTTTTACTAGGAAAAGCCGAAGCCGCTTTTCCAAAAGCCAAGCATGGCTTATTCAGCGCGTCTTAGGCGCATGCTTGCCGCGTTTTTGGGCGCTTGCGGCGCGTTGTCGATGCGCAGGGATTTTCTGGCGGCGCTGGCCTATGCTGAAGTATTTTGCATTATTGGCGAAATATATACGGATGACCGTTATCTTATCGGGAGCGTTGAGCTGCCCGACTGGTTTCTGAGGCGGGCAGCGATAAGAAAATAGCGGCCATCAGCCGCCAGCGCTTGCTCGTTAAGCCCGGGACAAGCATTGTTAAAGCCTTCGCAGGACGCGCAGACGCTTGCCGCGTTTTGGGCGTTTGCTTCGCGCTGTCGATGCGCAGCGATTTTTTTGCGGCTTTGGCATGCGTCGGCGCATTTTGCTTGGATTTACGCTCTTGAGCCTGTGTAGCTATTCAAGGGCAAAGTCTCTTTTCCGAAATGCTCTTATAACCATCGGCTTGAGCGAAAAGCGCAGTTCTTTTCGCCTGGTATAACAGCGCTTGGGTGCGCATGCCGTTCGCGGCCAAAGCGCCCGTTTCGCGCGGGCGAGGGGTGTAAACGTGCAGCCGAATGCCCATAATGATGCGGAACCGCCAGTTGAGGTCAGCGTGGCTTTGGACGGGATGCAGGCACGCGCTTGGTTGACAGGCCGTGAATTGCCCAGCGCGGATTTTGTTGAAGAGGCGCTCAGGGTCTTGGGAGTCCGCAATGGCGTTGATCGCGCGGCTATTGAGCGCATGCTGGAAGAAAATGTGCCGTACGCCAAGCATGTGGTAGCGTCGGGAAGGCTTCCTGTCGACGAGGAGGACGGGAAGCTTATATTAAAGTGCAGGCCAGTGGAAAGGCCGTCGCCCAAAGTGCTTGAAAACGGCGCTGTGGATTACAAAGATCTGGGCATGGTGCAGCAATGCGCGGCTGGCCAGATACTTGCCATCAGAATCCAGCCCTCAGGCGGGGAAGACGGAATGGACGTCTACGGAAACGTGATGCCAAAGGGCAAAGGCAAGAACGCGCCTCCGCTTCCAGCCGGCAAAAACGTTCTCCTGGCAAGCGACGGGCTTTCCCTGCTGGCTGGATTGACTGGACAGATAAAGTTCGAGGGCGGGAAGATCTCTGTTGAGCCCTCCCTTGTGATATATACTGACGTTGGCCCTAGCACTGGGAACATAGACTTCATAGGGACGGTAAAGGTGGAAGGCGGAGTCTGGGCGGGATTTTCCATCAAGGCTTCGGAGGACATCGAGATTGCCGGGATAGCTGAAAACGCCATGCTTGACGCCGGAAGATCCATTTCTGTATCAGGCGGAATAAGAGGCGGCTTGAAAAGCATAGTGAAAGCCGGGCTGGACGTGACAGCGAAGTTCATAGAAAGCGCGGAAGTCCGCGCTGGCGGAGCGGTTCACGCTGACAGCATCCTCAACTGCTCGGTATGGAGCGGATCTGACATTGTGGTTTCAGGCAAGACCGGTGTTTTGGTGGGCGGAAAGGCCGTGGCTGCCAGGCGGGTCATAGCGAAGACCATAGGCTCCACAAAGGCCGTGCTCACAGAGATAGAAGTGGGGCATGACCCAGTCATGCTTGACCGCTACAAGGCGCTGAAGGCCCAGTACAAGACCCTGAAAGAGGAGCTTGAGCGGTATTCGAGGATCGCCCCGCAAACACTCAAAGAGAGCATGAAGGATTCAGAGAAGGCCAGAGTGGTAAGGACTCTTCAAACAAAGATAAACATTAGGGACAAGCTGGGAGTTACCCAGAAAATGCTCAAGGACACCTTGGATAAGCTGGAGGGGGTCAAAGGCGCTGTTTACGCCGGAGTGATCCGCCAAGGCGCTAAGGTTGTCATAGGAAACGCTGTGATGTATGTCAGGAGCGATTTGGGCAAATGCTCACTGGTAAATGAGGGTGGCAGGATAGCCATAAGGCGGATTGAGGAAGGAGGCGCATAAAAATGTCACTGAGGCCAATAGACATGCAAGCGCCAATTCAGAGGAGCCAGGAGATTTCTCGTGGCGCTGAGAATGACGCTCGCCGCCCGGACATCCTCCAGCAGCAATTCGCTGACAGGATGCAAAAGGACGCCAGCAAAGCGCAAATGCAAGTGCGCGGCAAGGATAAAGGCGAAAAGGGCGTAGTCGACAAGGACGGAAAGAGAGAGTCAGAAGATAGCAGAAAGAAACGCAACGAAAAAGAGAAAAAGCAAGCAGCTCTTGCGGAGTTGATAGAAGAACGCAGACTTTTGGATGTAAAAATCTAACTCGAGAGTGCAGCCGCTGAGAGATCCAGCCTCAAAGCGGCTTAAAGCTATAAACTGCCAATAAATGCTAGTCGTTTTCCCTTGATTTTTATCTGTTATGCGTATAAAATGATATTTTAGAGCATATCCCAAATTTAATCTATTGGCTTGGAAAAGTATGCAAGTTTGCTCGCAAAACTTGAGGAAGTGCATATCCCAAAATTAATCTTATAGGGCTTGGATTTTTCCGGCACCGTTTGGGGAATTTTGGTGTATGCACTAAATGCATATCCCAAAATCATTTTATGGCGCTGGAAAAGCCGATGCCTTTTTCAGCGCCTATTTCGGAATTTTGGGATATGGCCAAGCTTTCGCAGGACTAGCGTTGCCCTGGGCAACGCTGTGATAACGCGTGGCTTTCGAGCGCATACCCCAAGATTCCGTAACTGCCGGAATCAAGAGATTTGCACTAAGCCAATAATTAATTTTGGGATATGCTCTTAATGCATGCACAGAAAGAGGGTGTCGGACATTTTTGACTTTTTAATTTTGATTGCGATTATAGTAGGATCCATCCTTGTCATAGCCGCCTTGGCGTCTATGGCGCATGATCGCAAGAACGGCGCCGAGCGAAGGCGGGCTGAGCAGGAAGCGATACATACCCTTAATACGGCTGTAGGCGAGGCTGATGACGCTGTGGCCGAGATGGACAAGATGGCAAAGTCTATCTTTAAGGAGATGGAGGATAAACACCAAGAGCTTCTCTTCCTGTTTAGCCTGATCGAAGGCAAGAAGGGGGAAGTCGCAGAGAAGCATAGAGCCCAGTCATCCTTGAAGAACCCCAAGCTTGGAAAGATCCAAGATCTTTACGACAAGGGGCTCTCCGTCGAGGAGATCGCCAGGGCGCTGGCCATTGGCCAGGGCGAGGTCAACCTGATACTGAACCTTGGGAAGGGGCGATGAGCGTGAAACGCAAAAGCTTCCTTCTTGGTCTAGGAATCGGACTGATTCTCATAGCATCTCTTGCGTTCCTGTTGCACAAGTCTGAGATCGCAAGCATTCAAGGCGAAGCGGCGCCAATAACAGACGAAGAGGTAATAAGGCGGGCAATAGGGCTTGGAATGATCCATGCGGACAGCTTGCCAGAAAACACTGCCGAAGCAATAATACTTTCAGACGCTGAGGTGATTGACCGCGCCAAGGAGCTAGGCATGGCGTTCCCGCAGCAAGCGGCAGAGCTTTTTACGGCTGAGCCTGCACAGTCGCCGGAGTCGACGCCCGAGCCGACATCCACGCCAACTCCAGAGCCGACTGCTACGCCAACCCCAGAACCCACTGCAACACCAGCGCCCACAGCAACACCAGCTCCTACGGCGACACCGGCGCCTCCTGCCGACACGCCAACGCCTGTTCCAACGCCAGGGCCGCAGGAAGACGCTCCTGTGTACATGGACGGAGGATACTGGTATGACGGAGGCGACTACAAGAGGCTGCATGTAAACAGCGGCGCGACATCAATCCAGATATGCCTCATGCTAAAAAGCGCGGGGTTCTTTACGGACGCGGCGCAGTTCAACCTTGACTTGTCGGCCAGAGGGTATGACAAGAACCTGCAGATAGGGGACTTCAACATTCCTGAAGACGTAAGCAGGGATGACCTGATGCGGATACTGACACGGCAATAATTGCTAAGGCAAGATATGCGAATTTTAAGGCGTCCTGTTGCGAGGACGCCTTTTTTGCGTGTTCTTGGCAGGAATGAGAATTAATTCGAAGAATGTGCCGGACGCAGGGTGGCGCAAGAGGAAAAATGGGAACCGCATATAATTTAGTTGACAAGCGTGTCAACTTATTTGCTTGCGGCTACTTTTTTTGGGCTCTGGGAACGCTGGCTTTATGACGAGTTATGGAACTGCGCGGATAGCATTCTTGCGGGAGATTCAACCTAGTCTGATGTTGCCATGTTGCATGGCAAAGGGCTAGTCACAGTCGAAGCCTGGCGAGTCAAGCCTTGCTTCCAGCTACGGTAACCCCGCCCTTGGGGAGCGGCGCTTGTTTCGGCGGGCAGCGCCTGATCAAGTCGGTGTCGGCAATATCCTGCAAGGCTTTTCGGCTGAGCGCTGCTCGTTTGAGAAGCTTTTCAAGCATGCTGGAGGCGCAGATCGAGCTCATATCCACTATACCCAAGATTGCGTTCGATTTTCCGGAATTTGTTAGGTAGTTGCGTCAACGTCGTAAACTTTAGCCTAATGTCTAAACCCAAAGAGGGAGCGGCTATGCCGCTCCCTCTTTGGGTAGTGTGATAGAGCGCCAGAGTGAAAAGAACCGCGCTTTTCGCTTGGCGCTTCAGCTGCTTTCTCACAACTAGCCACTGTCTAGCAAGTGGGGGTCGATTTTCGCGATGGTGCCGTAAAAAAATGACGGAGCTTGATATCATGCGTTTTTTATGCCGAAGTTCAGCTCGTTTTTGTCGGTCGTACGTGAAGTTTAAGACAAATGTTCAGATGTTAGCGCATATCAAAAATTACGTAAGAGCATATCCCATAATTATATCCGAGGCACCGGAAAAATCCGGGTGTTTGCTCGAAGAAGCCCGAGCAAACTAGTTAAAGCATTCGCCAGGATTTTTCCGGTGCCATTTCGGAATTATGGGATATGCACTAGCATATCCCAAAACCATTTTTGGGATATGCTTTTGGCACAAATTTAAGATATGTACTTGGAACGTCTGCCCTGCT
The DNA here is from genome assembly GCA_031270945.1 of Clostridiales bacterium. Taxonomy (GTDB): domain Bacteria; phylum Bacillota; class Clostridia; order Lachnospirales; family WQUN01; genus JAISWZ01. The sequence continues at coordinate 10,863 of JAISWZ010000119.1, forward strand.
ACTCCTTTTCGCCGCCTCCATCGAGAAGCTCCTTTATCCTAAGCGTGGATCTCATTGAAAAGCCGGTTATTTCCGCTATCTGTTCCGGAGGGTAGTTCTTTTTGAAAAGATCCAAAGCGAAATCTGCCTTGCTGGGGGTGTAGCCTGAGAACTTGCTCCATGCGGCCACATCGGCTTCCAGTTTGGAGACATTATCCATATGCGAATTCCTCTCTTTCATATAATAAGAGCATATCCCAAAATTAAGTTGCGTCTCGGAAAAGCTATTGCAGGCGCTTGCTCGATAAAGCCCGAGACAAGCGAAGCAAAAGCCTTGGAGCATACCCCAATATGGCACCGCCAAAGTCCTGGTGAATGATGTTTGCGCAGGCTTCTGCGAGCAAACACCCGGACTTTTCTAGCGCCTCGGATTTAAATTTGGGATATGCCCTTAAGCCCGAGAATTGCATGCCTTTGGCGATTTGCCCTTGCACGCTCGGCAAACGCTATCCTGCGTCTTATTAAGGAATATTGCCTTATGCCTTGAAGAGCGATAAGCGTAAAGCTTTTCGCTCCAGCTGGTGTTTTGGGTTGCAAGCGCTACGTTTTCTAATGTTTTCGCTCGCATGCAATGCGTCGCGCTTTCGCAAGCCCCTAGCGCTGTGAAACGCTGGCCTGTTCCAGAGATCGAGCGGCGCTCGGTGTTGCAAGCCGTGACAGTAGAGTCGCGCTTTTCGCTTTCGCTTGAAGCGTGGAGCGTTAAATCGTATACAAAGATAATATCGACAGTTTCGGCATTTCAGCTTATGGTTTTGTCGCTTTGTGTTGATTGGCGCAACTTCCAGAACTTCGGCCAGAACTGCGGGTTGCGCTGGCGAGTGAAAAGAAATAGACTTTAGCTCGCGTGAACGGTTGATCGCATGGGAAAGTAACGAATAAGTATTCCTGATATTTTCGCTCGTCAGAATATGGGGGCTTTTTGAAACATCAGGCTTTTGCTGCTTCCTTGCGCTGCAAAGCTCACGCAAAGGGGCGCTTGCGGTTTTGGCGCCCAGGAACCCTAGGGGTTCCTGGGCTGGATAAGCCTAATGTGCCATGCGGCCTCTGCTAAACATGATTATCCCAAAATTTAAATAAAGGCGCCTATAAATAAAGGCGCCAGATCGCGCCGACAGAAGACAAGAGAGCGCTCCAAAAGATCAATTTTGGGATATGCTCTCATTATAAGGTAAAGCGCAGGATAAAACAATATTCAACACGAAGCTTATTTCTGGGAAATAATGCAATAAGGGCGTAGCCCGAAAAAAATATTGCTTGGCGCATTGGCGTTAGGAATCGCGATACATATAGCTGTTGAATTTTCGTATCGTTACCCGCCTCAGAAGCTAGTCGGGCCGCTCCCGCCAACGATAAGAAAATTCTAAATCAACGCAACTGACATTAAAATAGGTGTTGACAAACCATTTACATAGCGTTAATATGAATATGCAGGGCAAAGTGGCCAAAAGCCTTAGCCTAAACGCTTAAAAAAAGTTGAGGGCGGGCGTAGGCTATGTGCATTTCTAACAAAATGGCGCTTGCTTAAAGGCCTGACGATCATAAAAGAGACGGAGGTGGAGAAAAGCCGTTGGTTCCTGTAAACACGTGTTTTCATGCAAAAAGGCCTCCAAGCCTAAACCAGGTTAAGGGTTTGGCGCTGATGGCGGAGTGAACACGTGTAAACGCTTGTCTCGTATTTTACAAATTGCCAAAGATTTTCATAAACGCGCTTTTATGAACACGTGTTATAAAGAAAATTAATAAGAGCGATCCCGCTCCCAAATTTTAAGGAGGATTATAAATGAAAAAAGCGGTTGCCTTTTTTCTAGCAATTTTGTCAGCTTGCTCATTGGTGGCATGCAGCAAATCGGAGAGCCCGGCCGCGCCAGCGGCCCCAACAGCGGGAACAGCCCAGCAAGCCGCCCCGCAGGAGTCTGCCGGAGGCAATGTCCTTGACGAGAACGGGCGCATAGTCAAGTTTGACCCACCCATTGACATGACGTGGGCTGTAACCACCTCAGCCGTGATGCAGTTCAAAAACGGGGACACTTACGACAATAACATCTGGTCTCGCAAATACTTGGAGGATCACGGCATTAACCTGAAAGTGGCCTTCACTGCTGACGGCACAAGCGGTGCCTACAACGACAAGCTGAACATGCAGCTGGCTTCTGGAGACTTGCCGGACATAGTGCACTCATACCAGTACGACCTGTTCAAGAACGCGTACAATGCCGGGTATGTCAAGGACATAACTGATACCTACGCCCAATATGCAAGCGATTACCTTTTGGAGTGCCAGCAGAAATATCCAGGATCCTTTGATTATGTAAGCTTCGACGGACGCTTGCACGGAATCAGCTTCTTCAATGACAACCGCGCTGGCGGAACGCTTTTGTGGATACGGGATGACTGGCTGGAGAACCTGGGCCTCAGCGCTCCCAAAACAATAGATGAGCTCTATGATCTGGCTTACGCCTTCACATTCAATGATCCGGACGGAAATGGAGTAGCGGATACATTCGGCCTTGGCATCAACAAGGATCTCATAACAGACTACACGACAATCTACGGGCTTCTTAGCGGCTTCGGCGTTCCTGCCGAAGGAGACGGCACATATTTCAGGGGCGCTGACGGAAAAATGACAAACGCCTATCTTCAGCCTGGAGTGGCAGACGCGCTGGGATTCCTGAACAAGCTTTATGTAGACGGCATTCTTGATCCTGAGTTTACAGTCAAAGATGCCAACGTCATGCAGGAGGACATAGCCTCCGGCAAGATCGGAATGGCGTTTGGAAGACAGTGGGGCACATGGCTTCCTTGGAACCTGGTTCTTGAGGCTGACGGAGTGACAGTTCACTCATACCCTGTGCCTGTGGCAACCGGATATGAGAGGAAAGTCGGGATAGGCAACGACGCTGGAGGAGAAATATTCTTCCTGAACTCCAAGTTTAAGAATCCAGAGGCCTTCGTGCTTCTTTGCAACACATTCTCAAGCGTTTACAACATGTACATGACTCCTGAGGTAAGCTCGATCTACGCTGATGACGAGCAGTATCGCTTCAGCCCTGTTGTTCTCACCGAACCGCAGGAGCCCCTGTGGCAGCCCGTGTTGGCCGAGGCTTTCAGGTCGGGCAACTCCACCGACCTTCCTGCCAGGCTTCTGAACCACTACACGAAGGTGTCCGGCTTTGAGAGCGGAGAGATGCGAGACAGCGAGGCATACGGGCTTTGGGGCCAGTACGCGCTGGGCGCCTCTGTTGACATATGCCTTAACGTCTATGCCAAAGAGGGCAATCTCGTGCAAAACATCATAGGCGCCACTCAGCCGGAAAGCCAGAGCGAATATCGAAGCCTGCTTGAGGATCTGGTAAAGCAGTCCTTCACTGATGTCATTCTGACAGGAGACCTGAGCAAAGTCGACTCTTTTAGGTCAAGCTGGCTGAGCATAGGCGGGCAACAGATATTGGATGAGCTGGATGCGCTGTATCCAGCGAAATAAAATAGAAAATATCAAATATAAAAAACAAAAAACAAAAAACAAAAAGCAAAGCTCTTTTCGCTCGCAAGTTAGGAGAGAAAGCTATGAAAACAGCGCCAGTCCCGGGCAAAAGCCCGGGACGCCGCAATCGGGCATTGCCATTGTATGTCATGGTTGCCCCAGCGGTAATAATTGTTGGGTTGTTCAGCTATGGCGCAATGGCGGGAATAGGGATAGCGTTCCAAAAGTTTGTGCCGACAAACGGGCTTTTCGGATCTCAGTGGATTGGTTTTTCCAACTTTCGCACCCTGTTTTCGCTGCCTTCGATTTGGGGAGTCATAAGGAACACGATAGTGATCTCCCTGTCAAAGATGATTGGAGGGATCATCGTCCCAGTCATCTTTTCCTTGCTCTTGAATGAGATAAGCAACAAGTACCTGAAAAGAACCCTGCAGACGATGGTCTACTTGCCGAACTTCATGTCCTGGGTTATACTTGCCGGCATATTCGTGGACATTCTGTCTCCCTCCACTGGAATCGTGGGCAGGATCATATCGTCATTCGGAGTCAAGCCGCCGTTTTTCCTGGGAGATCCCAAGCTGTTTCCAGCAACCATGGTTGTCACTGACATATGGAAGAGCTTCGGATTTGGCTCTGTGGTATACCTGGCCGCGCTCACAGGGATAGACCCTGCGCTGTATGAGTCGGCAATGATGGATGGGGCCAGCAGATGGAAGCAAACCCTCTACATTACCCTGCCTGGAATAGCAAGCACTGTGATCCTTATGACTGTGCTGTCCATGGCAAATGTCCTAAACGGCGGATTTGACCAGATTTTCAACCTTTATAGCCCTTCAGTCTATCCCACAGGAGACATCCTTGACACACTGGTTTACCGCCTTGGCATTCAGCAGGCGAAATACGCCATATCCACTGCGGCAGGGCTCTTCAAGTCGGCTGTTTCTTTCGTGTTCATAGTCGCTTCCTACTGGCTGGCGGACAGGGTGGCTGGATACAAGATCTTTTGAGGAGGCTGCCCATGAGAATAAAGCCGTCTTTTTCGCGAAGAGCGTTTATGGTTTTCAACACAACTTTGCTAGCTCTCGTGGCGTTCATTTGCGTCATGCCGTTTTTGAACGTGCTGGCAATGTCCTTCTCCAGCAAGATCGCTGTCGCCTCAGGCAGGGTTTCGTTCTGGCCAGTGGAGTTCACCACTACAGCCTACGCCTACATCACAAAAAGCTCCGCCTTCGTGACAGCCCTTGGCGTCTCGGTGCAGAGGACACTTTTGGGCGTGGCCGTGAACATCATCCTGATAATTCTTACGGCATACCCGCTGTCAAAGCCAAAGTCCCAATTCCCAGGCAGGAACATCCTGTCCTGGTACTTTGTAATCACCATCCTGTTTTCCGGAGGGCTGATCCCCTCTTACATGATAGTCCGTTACACTGGGCTGATGGACACGCTGTTCGCCCTGGTTTTGCCTGGCGCGTTGCCAGTGTTCAGCATGCTTGTGGTAATGAACTACATGCGAAGCCTGCCTCCTGAGCTGGAGGAAGCCGCTCACATGGACGGCGCGACATACACCCAGTCCTTGTGGTTCATAGTCCTGCCAATTTCAACCCCCACAATCGCAACAGTGCTTCTGTTCTCCTTTGTCGGGCACTGGAACAGCTGGTTTGACGGGCTCATCTACATGAACTCAGCAGATCATTACCCGCTTCAAAGCTATCTCCAGACAGTGACCGCCAACCCGGAGCAGTTTTTCAGGAACTCATCAAACTTGAACTCGGACTTGGCGGTAATGCTGGGTTTGGTCAACTCCAGAACCGCAAACGCGGCCCAGCTGTTTTTGGCCACGATCCCGATTTTGGCGGTTTATCCGTTTTTGCAAAGATACTTTACTGCAGGGCTGGTCTTGGGGAGCGTCAAGGGATGAAGAAAAATACAAAAAAGGCAAACCCAATTTAAGATTGATACAAAAGAAAGAGATAAAAAAGGCATGCCCAGTTTAAGATTGATCCTTGATGAAAAAGACAAAAAAGGCAAACCCAGTTTAAGATTGATCCATGAAGAAAAATACAAAAAAGGCAAACCCAATTTAATATTGATCCAAAAGGGGTTTTTCGCATGAAAGCGTTCGTTACAGGAGGGACCGGATTCATCGGCTCCTACATCGTGAAAGGCTTGGTAGAAAAGGGGCATAGCGTAGTCATTTACGCCCGAAACCCCGAGAAGGTTTCCGGCTTTCTAAACAACGACAGCATAAGCTTTGTCCAGGGCACCATGGCAGACACCAAAAACTTTGCCGAAGGCGTCAAGGGCTGTGACGCGGTTATACATGTAGCCCTGGCGTGGGGAAACACCCCTCATGAAATGCTTGAAAATGAAACCCTCCCCTCTGTCAGGCTCTTTGAGGCAGCAGCGGAAGCGGGAGTAGGAAAGATCATATACACTTCTTCAATAGCGGCGTTTGGCACAGCGCCAAACACAGATTCAGGGTTCGTCAAGCCCTATGACAACTACGGCGCCACAAAGGCCGCCGCAGAAGCTTACTTGATGGCGGTAGGCGGCAACCGCAAGACAAAGGTGAATGTTGTGCGCCCTGGCTACACATTCGGCAATCCTGTTGTGGAAGGCGCATTTATGTACACTGATCTCAAGATTAAGAATATGGTCAAAAAGGCCCTTGCCGGAGAATCCATGGAGTTTGACAAGAATGACGGAACCCAGTTCATTTGGGCCGGGGATCTGGCGAAAATCTTCATAGCCTTGGCTGAGTCGGATCTGGATAGAGGCTACTACACAGGAGTAAGCGCCGAATTCAGGGAATGGGGCCAAGTGGCGCAAATGGCTGTGGATGTGACAGGATCAAAGAGCCAAGTGATATTTCATGACACAGGCCGGAAAGCCCCAGAAGGGCTCCCGATAGACGTTTCGCAGATAAAGGAGGCGTTTGGCTTCTCTTTCTCAGCGGACGCGCATATGGTCGACCATTTGAAGTATTTGGCAGAGCTGTATAGGTAGTGGAGTAGGGGAGGGTAGCGGTTTGCATCAAAAAACGCGAACCCTAGAAAAGGGCCAAAAGGTTAAAAAGACCAGAAGGATGTAAGCCAAAGCACGCAAAAAGACCCAAAAGACCCAAAAGGCCAAAAGCCAAGCAAATTCTTAAAATAGGCATAAAGTGAGCATGAAAACAAAGGGGAGCGGCTTGTCGCTCCCCTTTGAATTGGCTTTGCATAACACAACCACTCGTACGCAAGGCATATCCGCCAAACAGGCTTTTCCGGATACTTGAAATTTCAGATCGCGTAAGCCTCTAGCTCTTTTCCAAAAGCTCCTTTATCCTCAACGTGGATCTCATCGAAAACCCTGTTATCTCCGCGATCTCTTCAATTGGGTAATCCTTCTTGAAAAGCTTGAGAGCGAAATCGGCTTTCCTTGTGGGATCCGATGAGGGCTTTGCCCATTCGGCAATGTCTGCTTGCTTTGAAGTGTTATCCATGCATGAACTCCTCTCATGGTGCCATAATTTTTAGAGCTTGCGGTTTGATGATCTAGGCGCTGGATTTCTGGCTTAAACTTCTGGCTTTGTTTTCTGGCTATATGTAGGGCGCGGCTGCGCCTAGTAATCTCAATATTTCATGAAAAACGCCTGGCGACCAAGAGCATATCCCAAAATTAATCTTAGGGCTTGCGAAAGTCACGCGTTAAAGCATCGCGATGACTTTCGCCGCGCCACTTGCAGAATTTTGGGATATGCACTAAGCAAAGGGCGGAGCAGTCCGCCCTTTGCGTTGGCGCGAAGCTCTAAAATATATTTTAAGGATTCTGCGGCAAGAACTCCATCAAGGCCATAAAACCAATTGGCCATTACAGCAGAATCACTTTTAAGCGTTAACGATTCGCGGCAAGCTTTAAATACGCCTTGGCCGCGCCTCTTGGCGTCTAGTATTAGTAATTCAAGTACGCCTTCGGGTTTGTCGTGGATCCGTTTATCCTCACCTCGAAATGGCAGTGAGGGCCTGTTGAGTTGCCGGTGGATCCGGCGCGGGAAACGGTTTCGCCCTTGTTTACGATGGCGCCAATGGAGGCGACCAGCTTGGAGTTATGGGCGTACAATGTGGTAATGCCGTTGCCGTGATCGATAATGATGGTGTTGCCGTATCCGCCTTTCCAGCCAGAATAGATTACCACGCCAGCGTCAGCTGCCACGACGGAAGTTCCTGTTGGAGCGGGGATGTCGATCCCCGTATGGAACTCTGACTTGCCGTTGACCGGGTTTCTGCGGGCTCTGTAGACATCGCTGATGTTGTACCTGCCTGGGACAGGCCAAAGCATCTTTCCTGTATAGGGCGAGACGTTCTTTGTCAGGGAGGCGTAGCTGTTGCTGGCAGCGGCGGCCGCAGCCTTTCGCTTGGCTTCAGCGGCGGCGTTAGCCGCAATGATAAGGTCTTGCACCTCTTTTTCGGCTTTGGCCAAAGAGTCCAGCTTTTCTTGGTAAGTTTTCTCATCGGCGTCCAGCTTGTCGTAGAGCGCCTGCTTTTCGGCCATTACGGCTTCAAGCTCTGTCTGCTGGCGCTGCTGCTCAAGAAGAAGAAGCTCTATGTTGGATTTCTGCTTTTCCACCTCTTCGGTTTTCTCCGCTATGGTGGCCTCGGTGGCTTCAAGCTTGCTCACTAGGGTTTTGTCATTGATAACGATGCGGTTTATGTACTCAACCCTGTTGACAAAGTCAGCGAAATCCGTCGCCTCGAAGAGGACGTCGAAATAGTTGATGCTTCCGTTCATGTACATGTAGCGCATTCTTTCCTTCAGTGTTTCATACTGCTCCTGGCGCTGCTGCCTGGCTTCCGCCAGCTCCGCCTCAACTGAGGCAAGGCGGGCGTTCGTTTTGTCAAGCCTGTCTATTGTCGCTATAAGGTTGCCCGAGACCTCTGTGAGAAGAGCGTCCGCTTCCTCCATTTCGGCCTCGGTTTGGGATTTTTTTGCTTGGGTGCCTCCAAGGGCCTCCTGCGCGTCTTTTTGCTCCTGTTGGATAGTTGATTGCTTGTCCTTTAAGTCAGACACAGAAGAAGACGCTTGAACCGTCACAGAGAGAAGCGACATTGCCGCAATGACGGCTGCGATTCTATTAGGCATTTGGTTCATTCCTTTCTGGATCCGCTAGACATTCAAGTGGCGGCGTATGGAAGCTATGCTCCCAAGGACGCCCATGGCTACGCCCATGATCATCAGCAAGGGAAGAAGCGCGGCCAATACGTAAGAGCGGGCGCGAAAGTCGATGTCCATCAAGGGAACGCTGGATTGGATTAGGCTTATGGCGGGAGAGTAGATGGCGTAAATGAGGGATGTCGGCAAAATGGCGCCAAGAAGGCCCAGTATCATTCCTTCGATGATGAATGGCTGGCGGATGAACGAATCAGTCGCTCCAATGTACTTCATGATGTTGATTTCAGTTTTTCTGGTGTTTACCGCTATCCTGATGGTGTTAAAGATTATGACAATGGATATGATAGCCAAGCCCGCGATTATCACAAGGCATATGGCGCGAAGGACGTTGTTTACTGTAACCAGAGCGTTGACGGCATCCTTGCCATGCTTGACCTCGTCGATCCCGTAGTCCCTGAGCAATGAAAGCTCGCTTACTGCGTAGTCCCAGTAGTCAATGCTGTCAAGCTCCAAAACGAAGGATCTAGGCAAAGGATTGTCGTTGTCAAGCCCGCTCAGTATGTGGCTTTGGTCGCCTAGGTCTTCCCTGAACTTGTCAAGCGCCTCTTCAGATGAAACGTAAGTGACTCCTGTCACGTGCGGAACAGACTCGATTTTTTTTCTTAGGGACTCAACCTGCTCAGGCGCGCATTCCTGCGACACATAGACGGTTATGCTCATTGCGCTTTCCATTTGGGTAAGCATGTAGTCAATGTTTGCGGCTAGGCAGTAAGTGACTGAAACAATGAACAGGCAAGCGGCAAGCGTGATTACCGACGCTGCGGTCATCAGCTGGTTCTTGGCTATGCTGCGGATCGCTTCCTCAACAGCGTAGCGGGCATTCCTAAAACTCATCACTATATCCGCCCTTTTCCACGTCTCTGAGTATTGCCCCGTTTTTAAGGGTTACAACCCGTTTCTTCATGCTGTCGACTATCTCTTTGGCGTGCGTGGCAACAACTACCGTCGTGCCTCTGTTGTTGATGTCTTCCAGCAGGCAAACTATGTCCCAAGCTGTATCTGGATCGAGGTTTCCTGTAGGCTCGTCCGCCAAAAGCAATGGCGGCTTGTTCACTATGGCGCGAGCGAGCGCTGTTCTCTGCTGCTCTCCGCCTGAAAGCTGGTTGGGGTAAGCCTTCGCTTTTCTGGCAAGACCCACCCAAGCCAGAACGCTAGGGACGCTTCTTCTTATTTCCCGATTGGACGCTCCCACAATTTGCATTGCGAAAGCCACGTTCTCATAGACGGTCTTGTTGGGAAGCAATCTGAAATCCTGGAAGACCACTCCCATTTTCCGCCTGTAGAAAGGCATCTGGGCTCTTGTCAGGGTTGCCAGATCAATGCCGTTTACTGACAGCTTGCCCTCTGTAGGCTCAATCTCCTTGAGAAGAAGCTTGACAAGAGTCGTTTTCCCAGATCCGCTTGAGCCAACGACAAAGATGAACTCGCCATCAAGAATATTGAGCGAAAGGCGCTCCACGCCTTTTGCGCCATTGTCATATATTTTTGTCACGTTTTCGGCATTGATCATAAATGTCTCCTTGGGGCGGGAACCTGTCCCCTGCGGGCTTTCTCCCGGGAAAGCTGCGCAAATATTAAGAATGTGTTAAGAAGATAAAATTCATTATACACCGATCAAACCCGTTTGATATAGGCTCGAGAAATTTAATGCTGCATATTTATTGCAAATTTGTTAAGCATTGCAAAGATGCTGAATATATGGGCTTCTCTCAAAGGCAAGGGCGCAAATGACATATCGTGTCAGAACTTCATTCATTCTAACCTTTTTCGCGACGAAAATCAAGGTAGATTTGAAGGGAAAACTGGGGCAAATGTACAGCGGAGCCTGCAAATTTTTTGTTTTGCTTAAAGAAATGCCGGATTTATGGGATTCGCGTGATTTGTAAGATTGTGGGCACCCCTTGTTTGCTGGACAAAACGGGCGTTAGGCAAATGGTGGAACCGGTTTCTTGGCGAAAGCTTGCGCAACATTATAAGAAATGTTGATTTTATGGGATTTATCCAGACTAGCGAATGCTTGGAAGCGGCTAAGGGCGCAGCGTACGGCGCGCGCGTACGGCTAGGCTGGGGCTTAACCCCGAAAACCAAAAACCCCCAAAACCCCAACCCCAAACCCCACCCCCCAAAACCCCGAAAGGCCCTGGCGGGTGCCGCCAGGGCCTTTCGGGGTTGGTTTTTTGATTTTGCTTTTTTTATTTTTTTATTTTATTTTTTTTAATCACAACGGCTTCTTCGAAGCGCCGCGCCTCTTTTTGGCGTTCTTGATCCTGACGCTATACAATATCAGGCCAATGACTGTCGCGACATAGGGGATGATGCCAACCAGCTCAGCGGGAAGGCTGAACATCTGCAACGCGTTGGCCATGGCGTCGGCGAAGCCGAAGACAAGGGAGGCTGCGGAGGTGGCCAATACTCCGCCTTGGCCCATGGCTTCTGCGGCCAGGGCGATCCAGCCTCTGCCTGAGGTCATGTTTCTCGAAAAGTTGGGAAGGTATGCCATGGACATGTACGCGCCGCCAAGGCTTGCGATCAGTCCGCTCAAGGCCAGGGACAGATACTGGATCTTCTTGGCGCTTACGCCCACGGATTGCGCGGCGCTGGAGTTTTCGCCAACGGCGCGGATCTTGAGGCCAAGAGGGGTGCTTTTAAGCATGAAGTAAACAGCGAAGACTGTGGCCGCTGCGATGTATGTAAGCGCGTTATGACCGGATATTATTGCGCCAAGCACGGGGATCTTGTCAATGAGCGGGATTGTGACGCTAGGAAGGACTTTGCTTGCAAGGGAAACTGAGGTGCCCTTGTCGCCTGTCAAGAGGTACAGTATGAATATGGATCCGCCGTCGGCGAAGAGGTTTATGGCAACCCCGCCCAGGATGACATCTGTCTTTAGCTCCAGGGTGAAGTAGGCTAGGGTCAAAGACAGCAAAACCCCGGCGGCCATGGCGCCTAGAAGCCCGATCCACGCGCTCTGGGTCAGGGCGCTTACAATTGTCCCAGCCAGCGCGGAGAAGAGCATAGTGCCCTCCATGCTGATGTTCATGATTCCGGCTTTGTCTGTTATAAGAGCGGCTATGGCCGCGAAGATGATAGGAGTGGTTACTCTGAGGACAGAAAACCAAAAGCTAGGGTTTAGAAGCATGTCAACAAGGCTAGGCATTGGCGTTCTCCCCCTTGAGCTTGCTTAAAAGAGAGCGCTCCCGCAGGCCTTTAAGGAGCGCTTGGGAAGAAATGAGAAGGATTATGGCGGCTTGAACCAGCGCAACCATTTCCGCAGGAACATCGCTGAGCCTGGCCATCATGTCCGCGCCATTTCTTATGTAGGCGATAAACAGAGCGGCAAATGGGACGACGGCGGGATTGGATTTGGCCAAGAGAGCGATGAGGGCGCCGTCTAGCCCGTAACCAGGAAGAGAAGTCCATTGGAACTTGCTGTACATGCCAAGAACCTCCACTGATCCGCCTATTCCAGCCAAAGCGCCAGAGATGGCGTGAGCCAGGAACATGATGGAGGCCACACCCATTCCGCTGTATTCCGCGAAATGCTTGTTTGACCCCAGCATCCTGAGCTCGTAGCCCCACTTTGTCCGGTTCAGGAACAAATATAAGAAGACGCAGCAGGCGATGGCTATGATGGCGCCAGCGTGAACCCTTGTTCCTGGGATGATTCTGGCTAGCTTGGCTGTGGCTTGGAAAGGCTCGGTTACTATGGTGTAAGAGGATACGTCCCTGAACTTGTTGTTTAGCAAGAACATGCAGATCCCGTAGAGTATGCTGTTCATCATAAGCGAGACGACAAGGGTGCTGGCGCCCCATTTGTAGTTTATGGCGCAGGGGATAAGGCCCAGCAAAGCGCCCAAAAGCCCTCCGGCTAATATCAAGACAAATGGATGCAGCCCGGGAGGCATATAGGTTGTAGCCCCCAGCATTCCTGACAGCAATCCGCTTGAGAAGAAAAGGCCCTCAGCGCCAAGGTTGAAAAGGTTTGACTTGAAAAGGATTGAATAGTAAAGCCCGGTGAACACGAGAGGAATTGCCATCTCTATGATGTTGCCGATGTGGCTGGCGCTGTCCAGGGGGCCTATTATAAAGTACCTGAGGGCTGCCAAGGGCTCCTTGCTGGAGAGGGCTATTATGGCAAAGGCCAGGGCAAGGGAGATGGCTATGGAAAGAAGGGTCCTGGCAAATTCAAAGCTCTTGTCCTGTCTCAAGATATCCCCTCCTGTTTCTTCAATCCAAGCATGTAGAGCCCCAGCTCCTCTTCGCTGACTTGGGACGGATCCTCGAAATAGGCTGATATCTGCCCATTAAACATTATGGCTAGGTGATCCGAAAGCTCCATGACCTCGTTGAGATCTGCCGAAACCAGAAGAATGGCGGTTCCGTTTTTCCTAAGCTCAAGCAGCTTGTGATGGATAAGCTCGGCCGATCCTACGTCAACGCCTCTGGTGGGCTGGTCGGCCACCAAGAGCTTTGGCGAGGTTGAGCACTCCCTGGCTACAACAACCTTTTGCATGTTTCCGCCAGAGAGCATGCTGACTTTCTGATCCGCGCTTGAGCACAGGATTCGGTAGAGACCTACAAGGCTTTCTGAAAGCGCTGATATCTTTTTCTTTCGAAGAATCCCCTTGGAGCAAACCTCGGGCGATTTTAGCCTAATCGAGATCAGGTTGTCGGAAATGCTTGCGTCGCCAGCGGTTCCTTGCTTCATCCTGTCCTCTGGGATGTACCCTGTTTCAAGCTGGCGTACGCCCTGAAGCTTCCCGGTTGCGGGCTTTCCGCATATCCGGATTTCTCCGCTAGCAATTGGGATCTCGCCCATAACCGCTCTTGCGAGCTCGTTTTGGCCGTTGCCGTCCACACCCGCTATTCCCAGGATCCTGCCGCCAGGAACGCTAAGTGACACATTTGACACTTTTGTCTTGCCGTCTTCGTTTTTTAAGAAGAGCCTGTTTATCTCAAGGATCGCGTCTCCGGGAGGAATGTTGTCTTTGTCATATTTAAGCGCTACGTCCCTTCCGACCATGAGCCTTGAGATCTCCTGCTCGCTGACATCTGAAACCTGGAAGACTCCCATGTTCCTGCCGCCGCGCAATATGGTGATGCGGTTGCATATTGCCTTGACCTCTTTTAGCTTGTGCGAGATGAACACGATAGTTATGCCGGACTCTCTTAGCTTGAAAAGCTGGGAGAAAAGCTCCGCTGTTTCCTGGGGAGTAAGGACAGCTGTCGGCTCATCCAGGATCAGGATCTTTGCGCCACGGTATAGCGCTTTTATGATCTCGACCTTTTGCTTCATGCCAACAGACAGATCCTCAACCCGCTTGTTCGGATCCAGGGAAAAGTTGTACTTTGCGGAAAGGTCAGCCGTTTCCTGCGCGGCTTTCTTCCAGTCCACGCTCAGCCCCTTCCTGGGCGCGGCACCCAGGATGACGTTTTGCGCAATGGTGAAGGAAGGCACCAGCATGAAATGCTGGTGCACCATTCCCAGACCCTTGCTAATCGCGTCCTGGGGGGAAGAGGGAGAAAAGGGCGCCCCGTTAAGCCTAAGCTCGCCTTCGCTAGGCTTTTCCATGCCAAACAGGATTTTCATCAAAGTTGACTTGCCCGCGCCGTTCTCTCCCGCCAAGGCGTGGATTTCGCCCTTTTGCAAGGAAAAGTTGACGCTGCGGTTGGCGGCCATCCCGTTAGGGTACACTTTTGAAATGTTTCTTGCCTCCAGCAAGGGTTCCATGCCAAACCCCCTTTTGCATCGGCTTGCACGAAAATGCAGTTATTTAAGTTTTTTATTTTTGATTTTATTTTTATATTATTTTTATTTTTATATTATTTTTATTTTTTATTTTTTTGATTTTCTTATTTCTTACTTAACCGCGTCTCTCATAGCGTCAAGCTCTTCCTGCGGCATTCCGACTATTGATGGAACGGCGACTTTTCCGTCAATCAAGTTTTTCTCAATTTCGTCGACTTTGGCTTTAAGCTCGGCTGGCATGATCTTGTCGTAATATTCGTTTCTGGCAATGCCAACGCCTTGATCCTTGAAGCTCACCAGCTTGTAGCTGCCGACTGGCAGGGTGCCGTCCATGCCGGCCTTGATGCCGTTAAATATTACCATGTCAATTTGCTTGATCGCGCTGGTGATGATCTGGCTTGCCTTCTTTTCGTCAGAACTCTTGAAAAGCAGGGCTTGATCAGAGTCCACGCCAATGGCGTACAAGCCTTTTTCAAGCGCCGCGTCCAGGACTCCCATGCCTGTGCCGCCAGCCGCAGAGAAGATGACATCCGCTCCGAAGCTGTACTGGTTTAATGCCAATTCCTTGCCTTTGCCGGGGTTTGTGAAGTCCTGGGCGTAGGAGATGACTACCTTCACTTCAGGGTTGACGTCTTGCGCCCCTTTGATGTAGCCGACAAGAAAGTCGTTGATTCCAGGAATGTCCATTCCGCCGATAAAGCCGATCCTGGCTTCGGGGTTCATGCCGCTAACGCTTGAAGTGGTAGCCAGAGCGGCAACCGCGCCTGCCAGGTATGAGAGCTCATTGGCCGCGTATCCTACAGAGTAAATGTTTGAGTTTACGGCGTCTGTTGTCGCGTCGTAGTTCAGGAATGACTGGTCAGGGTATTCCAGGCTGAACTCGTTGAACATGTCGGTCATGTCAGCGCTTCCACTTATGATGAGATCCCAGTCTTGGGCGCAGACGTCCCGGAAAGTTGGCTCATACTTTGTCTTGTCAGTGCCCATTTCGATTACTTTCGTCTCAATGCCAAGCTCGCTCTTTGCCTTTTGCATTCCAGCGTTGGCGGCGTCGAAAAACGACTTGTCGCCTAGCGTTCCAGGGACGAGCAGAACAGCCTTGTATGAAGGCTGAGTTCCAGCCTGGGGCTCAGGCGCCTTGGCGCAGCCTGAAAAGGCTGACGCGGCAAACAGGATCAATGCAAGCAGGAAACTTGTTTTTTTAATGTTTTTCATAATAAGTCCCTCCTGAGATTTTGGCTCATGTGCATATCCCAAAATTAATCTTAGAGCTTGGAAAATTTGAGATATGCACCTAAATGCGCTTGATCGAGCTGATTACGAGATCCCGCATGGCGACTCTGTCCACATCCTCCAAAACGAGAACGGACTGAGGCGCCTTTTCGTCCAACTTTGTTTTGCCGCGCGTTTCCCCGCTGAGATCCACGCTTATCCCAACAGTTCTGCCAGAGAAGATTTCCGGCTGGAGAAGCCAAGCCACGGCGCAGGGATCGTGCATCACGCAGCCGGAAGCCCCAAATTCCTCTGAGCCTTGTATGTAAAAATCCATCAGCTCCGAAAAAAACTTGCCCGCTTCATTGAAGCTGCGAAGCGGTTCATACTCTTGCGCGAAAATGAGGGCTTTCTGTGTGACATCAAGACCGCTCATTACAATGGGAATCCCTGAGGAGAATACTATCTCAGCGGATTCAGGGTCTACCGCGATGTTGAACTCGGCGTGGGGCGAATGGTTGCCGCCCACCAGAGCGCCGCCCATGAGGCTTATGGCCTCGATCTGCCCGCAAAGCTCAGGGTAGGATCGGATGAATATAGCCAGGTTCGTCAGCGGCCCTAGAGCGACCAAAGTGACTTTTTTTGAGTTTTCAAGCAATATGTCCCTGATCGCGCAGACAGCTTTCCTGGGATCAATCGGGTGGATGGGCGCTGGCCTCCGGTGCCCATCCATGCCTGATTTGCCATGGAACTTCTCGCTAATTATGGGCAGCCCCACAAGCGGCCTCATTGCGCCAGCCGCCAGGACAACACCGTTTCCGTTCGCCAGATCCAAGATGATCCTGGCGTTTCTTGTTACCTTTTCGATTGTGTTGTTTCCGCACACAGTGGTGACCGCCAGCACGTCCAGAAGCTCAGGATGGGCCAGCGCCATGAGCATGGCTACCGCGTCGTCATGCCCTGGATCGCAGTCTATAATGATTCGCCTCAATATTGTGCCCCCTTATAAAGCCTGTTGCTAAAGCTTTTGAAATTTAAGCTTGTTTAGCCTTGCTTTGCTAAAGCTTTTGAAATTTAAGCTTGTTTAGCCTTAAAATCAAGCCTTGTTGCTAAAACTCTTGAACACTAAGCTTTTCCCCTGCCAGCCTCTGCTTCAAGTCCTCCACATAGGGCTTTTCGCACCAGCACGTGTCGGCCTTTGAAAAAATCCACTTGCAGTCTTCAATCAATTGCCCGTTTAGACTAGCGCCGGGGCAGTGGACGACGCTTTTAGAGCCGTCTGCTGATGTTGAAGAAAGATCGATCAACGTGGGAAGGCCATCCTGGAAATGGATGCCGTCAGTTCTAAATCCCGCCGCTCCAAGCTCTTGGAAGAGAGAATGGCCATGGCTGTCATTTCCCAGGCAGCCGACAAGGTAAACGATAAACCCTTTTTCCTTAAGCTCCAGCCCCTTTTTCACCGCCGCTCCGCCAGGCGTGATTTCTACGCTCTGGGCTTCGTGCGTCCCGGCCAAAGACAAGCCGGAGAGCTGAACCTTTACTTCCGCAGTTATGGATCCTATGACCGCGCAAACCTTTGGGACAAAAGCGCCTGCGCCGCCAGGCGCCGCAGCGCTTTCCCTGGAAACCAGCTGGGGCTGAACGCATACCACAGTATTTTCTATGCTAGCGCCAGTGATTTTCAAGTAAAGCAGGTTTGCGCTTTGCTGTCCGATTTCGTATGCCGATTGCCTTACGCTAGCCAGGTTTGGTTCCAAAAGCTCGCAGAGCATGGAGTCGTCAAATCCTATGACAGAGATGTCCTCCGGGATCCTTAGCCTGTTTTCAAACACTGCCTTGTACGCGCCCGCCGCGACGTGATCGTCGCTGCAAAAGATGGCGCTGGCTTGCTGGGACAGCAGGTATTTTGCCCCCTCATACCCGCTCTGCTTCCTGTCCGTGCTGGAAGACCAGAAAACCAGCCGCTCGTCCGCCTCCATGCCGCTGTCCGCCAGCGCTTGGAGATAACCTTCAAATCTCTTAAGCAGGTAGGGCTTGTCGGTTTTCGGGCAGATGTAGCCTATGCGCCTGTGGCCTAAGCCAATCAGGTGGCTTGCCGCTATCCTTCCGCCTTCGCTGTTGTTGAACATCGTTTTCAGCGCGTTTGGGGATCGCACCGCGTCGTCTAGCACGACGCTGCATATGTCAGCAAGCTCCAGGTCCAGCTCGTCATCCTCCCCGGGAGTGTTGGGAAAGCGGATAACGCCTCTAACGCTCTGCTTTTTCAGCATGTGAAGATAGCGCTTTTCCTTCTTTGCGTCACTGCCTATGCTGCAGGCGATGACATTCAGCTCTTTTTCAAAGAAGTAATCCTCAACTCCCCGCAGAAGCTCCGAGCAGAAGATGTCGCTGACGTCAGAGACCAAAAGCGCAACCACGCTTGAGCTGCTGCTCACGCGCTCAGACACTTTCTGAAAGGGCACATAGTTGTGCTCCTCGATTACCGCAAGGACTTTCTCTCTCGTTTCCTTGCTGATGCTCTCTGACTTGTTGTTTATCACCTTAGATACCGTAGCCGTAGAAACCCCGGCCAGCGCTGCGACTTCCCGTATGGTCAAAACAACCAGCCCCTTTAGGTTTTGGGCAATTTGTTTAGGTAACAAGTTACGCTATTATGATATCAGCTGCGATTCTGGTTGTCAATAGCTAAAATGACTTTGGAGAAATATTTTTTTGGGGGGCTGACTTTTAGGTTGCTGTGTATTTGGTGACAAGTGATTCGGGGATATGCAATTAGCAAAACGCGATTTTGAAGAGGAAGCTCTTTCTGATCGCCATAACAGCTCATGATTCCCAGAACAATCAATAAAGCGGTATATCCAAGCGTAGAAATGCCAATAATCAGAGAAGGCGGTGTTTATGGGATCCGAAAATCTAAATCAAGCCGCGCGTAAGCATATAAAGCGGCGCCAGGGCATTAAAGCCGGGATATGCGCATAAAGTCGCGCATGGCATTCCAAAGCCTATGATTGGAGAATATAAGCTTGTTCTTCCAGCACATGTAGCGAAATTTACAAAGACGATTATGCCACTGTGGCATAAAATGGATAATAATTGAAAAAAGAGAACAATTAGATTTCTTAATCAAATTCAAATCTTGTGCAAGCTATCCAAAAAACAGGGCTCTCAATGATTAGGAAATTCTAACTTGATATTCGAAGGATTTTAGTTTATCATAAGAGCATATCGCTTAAGCGCATGCGATTAGCGCTCGCCAGCGCAAATTTAAAGCGCGATTCGAGGCGCCAAAGCTTGCCATTACGGAATTTTGCCATAAGCGCTTGGCAAAGCTGAATTGCTCTGTGAGTTGCGCTAGGCTTGGGCTAGAATGCGGCTTTGGCGCATGCCGAGGGGCTGGACGAATTGCAAGGCTAAGTTGCGCTTCACTGCCAACTTAAACCCTCAACAAATTTCGCACGCTAGTATAACAGCTTGAAATCCTGGCAGATTTGCCTGAAAACTTGCCCCTTTGGGCGTTTTACCTAAGGCGAAGCGCCAAAGCGCCCCTGCAAGAGTTTTAATTAAACGAATTTTTCGCAAAAAGGCCTCAAGACTTTGAAAAATTGGGCGATATTCATACCGACGGGCTTAAGCGCCCGAAACGGGCTGACTGTCCAGAGGGGCTAGCGCCACTCGCCCGAAACTTGCGTCAAAGCAAGAGCTGGCTTCCATAAAGCGGCTTGCAAATATAAAGAACGGATGTTCAAAGGAGAGGGAAGCTTGATTACTAACCAGATACTGCAAAGCACGATTGATGGAATGAAGAACATTACGCGCAGGGACATTAGCGTGATTGAGCGGGAAGGGAAAGTTGCCGCCAGCACAGAGATGGAACTCCTGAACATCCAGGTTGACGGGCTTGACTACTTCTTGGCCTCTCAGGCGGAAAGCCAGTTCGTGAGGGGATACCAGTACTTCAAGGTGATAGAGAACGGGGTAGCCGAGTATGTCGTAATGATAAAGGGAGAAGACGAAGAGGCTTACCGCATAGGAAAAATCACCGCGTTTCAGATCCAGCAGCTCCTGATAGCCTACAAGGAGCGCTTCGACCGCGACAACTTCATCAAGAACCTGCTTCTTGACAACCTGCTCCTGGTGGACATCTACAGCAGGGCGAAAAAGCTCCACATCGAGAACAGCGTCCGCCGCATAGTCTACCTGATCGAGTCAGAGCAGAACAACGACTTGAACATTGTGGACATCGTGAGGAACATGTTCCCGACGAAGCTTAAGGATTTCGTCACGGCGGTGGATGAGAAGAACGTGATACTTGTCAGGGAAATCAAAGAGAAGGACGACAAGGATGACATCGAGAAAACCGCTCACATGATCTGCGACACCCTTAACACCGAAGCCATGAGCAATGTCTACGTGGCCATAGGCACCCCTGTCACGGATCTCAAGAATGTGTCGTCCTCCTACAAAGAGGCCAAGATGGCCCTTGAAGTGGGCAAGATCTTTGAGTCCGACAAGAGCATCATGAACTACGTTCAGCTTGGCATAGGCCGCCTGATCTACCAGCTTCCGGTCCAGCTTTGCAAAATGTTCATCTCCGAAGTCTTGCACGGCATAACTTCAATGGATCAGTTCGACGACGAGACGCTCTCAACGGTAAACAAGTTCTTCGAGAACAACCTGAATGTCTCGGAAACGTCCCGCCAGCTCTACATCCACAGGAACACCCTGGTCTACAGGCTCGACAAGCTCCAGAAGCTCACCGGCCTTGACCTTAGAACCTTTGATGACGCCATAACCTTCAAGATAACGCTGATGGTCAGCAAGTACATGAAGTTCAAGGAGCATTTCCTGTACTAAGAGCATATCCCAAATTTAATTTTAAGCCTTCGCAGGATTTTACCAGCGCCACTTGCGGAATTTTGGGATATGCACTCGAAATCGAGCGCGAAATGCTTGGAGGCGCTGCTTGGGGCTTGCGAATAAATAAATAAAGCAAGGCAAGCCAAACCAAGAAAACAAGAAAAACCAATAAAACAAGCCAAACCAATAAAACAAGCCAGGGCAGACTGCCCTGGCTTGTTTTCGTTTGCCATGGATTCTTTTGCTAATGCTCAGCATGCCGAACCACCCCAGCTTCCATGACTGCCGCGCCTAGCTTTAGCGGCAGAGAGTCTTTTATGCCAGGCTGATCCAGCGCTATTACTGAGCTTCGCAGACTGGGGTCTATTTGCGAGCCTTCTACAGGGGAAAATTTAAAGGAGGCGAGGATCCTGACGCCAGGCGGCAGGTAAAAGCGAAGATCGCTGGTCTTGCTGGGGCAAAGGGCGGCACCCGCTTCTAGCGTTAATGCGCAAGCCAGCGTTACCGGCAGGGAGTCTGAAACTCCTTTGACAAACTTAATGGGATCTTTGGCCTCGATTCCGAATTCGCCGCCTAGGCGCAGCAAAAGCATCTGGGCTTCAGAAATGGCGTGAAATGACGGGTTCGCAGGATCCTCAAAGAGCATGCCCTTTTGCCTTACGTCAAGAACGATTGATGCTTGGCTGGGATTCACTATTGCGTACTCAATGGCGCTTGACGCGCCTGGCACAGCGCTGCCGCTTGAATCAAAGAGGCTGCCTAAGGAAACCCAAGGGTTGCTGGAATCTTCGCCAACGCTTTTCATGAATATTGAGACCTTTGGGGTTTGCGCCCCTGTGGCCTCGTAAGAGGCGTAGGATTCGCTTGCCGGGATCCAAACCAGCGCCATTCCAAGCGCTGCGGCCATGGCGAATAGGGCGCCTATGAAGGCAAACAGGATTCTCTTGGGCACCATGAAGATTCTTCTTTCGCAGGATTGCAGTTATTAATAAGCGATTTTCACTTTGCAGCTGGATTATTGCAAACAAATTTTTGCTTGGTTTAAAATAAGATTCTACCGTTGTTGCGGCAGAATCAAAATAAGCAAAGCGTTGCGAAATCGCAACGCTTTGAGATTTGCTTGAGATCCAGCCAAGGCTTTCCGGAACCCCAAATGGGTCGCAATTAAAGCCTGCATATGATCAAGCTTACGTCATCCATTTCGTACTTTTCTGTTTCTGTGGCATTGTAGTTGTAAAATGCGTTTAGCACAATCTCGATCATTTCCTTTGGATCTTCAAGGGACTTGGCGTCTGCGACCACTTCCTTGAAGCGCCTTAGGAATTCCTCGGGATTGTTCTTGTAGAAGGTGTCCGATAGCCCGTCAGTGTGAAACACTATCAGGTCTCCCGGCTCATAGGGCAGGAAGTGGTATTCGTAGGAGGCGTTGGCCATCATCCCTATGGGGGTTCCCACAGCCTCAAGCTCCATTGCCACCTCTTCGCCGCCAGGCTCAGTGCGCACCATCACAGGAAGGGCTTGTCCAGCGTTTGAGTAGCAAAGCTTTCGCTCTTTTGTGTCTATTACGCTGTAGAATACGCAGGCGTACATTTCCTTCATGCTGTTTTCGAAAATCTTGCAGAGGTCGTTGTTCAGGTAGAAAAGAAGCTGGTCCGGGTTTGCGTACTTTGGGGCGAGGCTCCTGATCATCATGGAAAGCATCGCGGTCAACAGAGCCGCGGATATCCCGTGGCCTGAAACATCGCCCATCACTACGGCTACTGACGTCTCGGAAAGCTGGAGGACATCGTAAAAGTCTCCACCAATGTCCATGGCTGGCATGTACGAGCTGCAAAACCGGATATCCTTGAAGGACATGTCTATGTCAGGTATCAGCGCATGCTGCACTTGCCGGCCCATCTTCAGCTGGATCTCAAGGATGTGGTTCTTCTCCTCAAGCTCGGTGTACTTTTGCTTGAGCATGTCGCTTAGGTGCTTTACCCTTAGAAGGCTGTTAACCTTTGAAATAAGCAGGTAAGCGTCAAAATTCTTCTCTATATAGTCATCCGCGCCGACTTGGATGGCTCTGACCCTTGAGTCTCTCGTGTCCAGGCTGGACATGAACAATACGAGAGTATATTCTGTTGTCTGGTTGCCTTTGATCCTTTTGCACAAGTCATAGCTGGAAATGTCGGGAAGCTCCGCGTTAAGCAGCACAATGTCAGGAAGGAAGAGGGTAACCTTCGCCATGGCCTTCAGGCCGCTTTCAGCAGTGAATATCTCGTATCCTGTGCTTGCAAGGCACTGCCGGATCAGATCCGAGCTTTGCGTCGATGGATCTACTATCAAGATTTTATCCATGAGACGCCACCTTTTTATAGAAATGGATCGCGTTGCCGTTCACGTTAAAAGCAATTTGATCCGTCAAAGAGTAGACGAGGCGGATTCCTCTTCCGCACTCGCTGGCCAGATCGTCATCCCTTATCCTTGAAAGCAGGCGCAGGTAATCGAAGCCAACTCCCTCGTCAGCTATGCTGGCGTATATTATTCCGTCAATGATCTCAACCATCAGATGAACGCTTTTGCTGATGTCGCCTTTGTTGCCATGGACAATCGCATTGTAGAGCAACTCGCTGAACACAAGCCTCAAATCCATTTGATCCTCGCTGGACAAGTCTGGAATGCTAGATCCCAGGAAAGCCAGCACTTTCTTGACTATACTCCGCACATGGTACAATTCACTGGAGAAACGCAGTTCCAATTTCAGCTTTTGATCCAACGCGATCACCTCTTTTTCATGCAGATTGCCCTTGGCAGCCAGCCGCCATTGGCGCTAGGCAGGTGCCAGGCCTCAGAAGAGCTCTTCCTTGTGGCTTTTGACCATGGATATGCTAGTGCCGCCTGTTCCTACGTCCAGGGTGAACTGGTCCATCAGCGCCTCTATCATGACAAGGCTCATCTCTCCGGGATCTCCCCCTAAGTCGCCTTGGGTCTCGATGGCTATGGATATCTTGTCTTTATCCATGCAGAATTGGATCTGGAAGTTGCCGCCTTGGGGAGCGGGGGATTTCTTTATGACGAAGGTGCAAGCCTCAGAGACAGCCGCCTTGATGTCCTCTATCTCGTCTGTGCCGAAGCCAAGCCTGTTGGCCACAGATGAAGCCGTGAGCCTAGCGGCTGAAACATAGGCCGCGTTCAGGGGCAGTGACAGCTGGATGCTTTCTGGCTCGGAGAACACATTAGTCATTGACATCACCTTCCATGATAAAAACTTTGTCCAGGTTCGTGATCTTGAAGAGCTTGCTCAGGCTGGGCTTCACGTTCCTCAGCTTTATGCTTCCGCCGTAGCTCTTCACGTTCTTGAGCACTCCCACCAGGGCGCCCAGCGCCGTTGAGTCGATGTAGTCCAGGTACTTGCAGTCCAGCACCATGTCTGTGTTCTTCTGCTTGATCAAGTCTGTGAGCGACTTCTTCATGTCTTGCGAGTTGAAAATGTCAACCTCGCCAACGATGGATACGCTCCAGCATTTGTTCTCTTGATCAAATGCCGAGTCAAGCACATAATCCATTGATATTCCTCCTCGTGATTCTTCAGCCGCGTTTTGCAGCCAACGGGCCACGCTCGCCAGTCGGCCCTATAAATTTACCACAAATCGGATTGCGCTTCAAGGTGGGGCCATGCAAAGGATATGCAAAGTTTTCGCAACTTTTGCGCCTGGTTTTATTCTTGCGCCAGTGAGTAGTTTTTATAAGTTTTTTCAGGGCCCAGCGAAAAATCGTGAGAGGCGTGTCACAAAGGCTTGAAAAGCTCAAAACCTGCGACGCCGCCATCCTGAAAGCGAAAACCAAAAACAAAAACCAAAAAACCAAAAACAAAAAAACAAAAAACCAAAAACCCAAAAGCATGGCGCTTGAGGCTCGGCCAGGAAACCCCAAATATTTCCGCAAACCGTAAAGCGGCTTGAAGCTTATTAAAAACATGGCAATGCCATGGTGAAGCCTTGCATCAACTTAGAGAACCATTTGGAAACTGCGTCAAGGCTATGCCCTAGGAAGCATGTCTTTGCCCAGGACTTGATTCTCTAGCCGACGGCTGTCCAGCAGCTCGGATATATATGTACAGGCGCCTGGGATGCAAATGCCCAAGGCGCTTGGGAAAGAAGATCGCTACTTTCCAAAAAGAAAGTTCTCGCCGTCTACCATTATAAGCATGGTGATCGCCATAAGGAAAAAATCGGCCATAGAGGGGCTGTTTTGCCGAGGCGCATGAATTGCCAGAGGCAAGTGCCTCGGGATTTCCGCTGCGTCTGCCACGGGCTCGCCGTCAGCAAAAAGGGGCTTTGCTGGCTCTATTGCTTGGGTCGCCGTTAGGCCTTCGGCACCTGCTTCTAAAGGCTGTTTCAGCTCATCCGCCTTGGCCAGGGGCTCAGGGTTAGCGGACAGGGGCTTTGCTGGCTCTATTGCTTGGGTTGCCGTTAGGCCTTCGGCAATGGCTTTTAGCTCGGCAAGGGGCAATTCTGATATTATGGGTTCAGGGTCATGCGCTGGCAGACCTGTCTGCGCCGAAGGCTGGCGCTTCCTGAACTGGGTTGGAACGCCGTCAAGAGTGCGGCAAGATGATCTCATGCATTACCCCTCCATCAAAAACAACTGGCTTGTAATAGTGTATACAGGCAGAGACAGAGGAATGACAGGATTCAAAAATCTGCTGACAAGAGCTTAAAAAATAAAAAAAATAAAAAAATAAAATAAAAACAGCAAGAACTCCATAAAAGCCCTAAAACCAATGCTTTGACTAAAGTAAGATGAGGCGGGCAAATCTTGTGGTTAAGCCATTTGCGTTTAATTGTTTAATTTGTTACGGCAGAATCATAAAAAACTTGCGCTTGCAAGGATCACTAGCTATACTATGCCGGATCCGTCTTAACGTGCGGATGTGGACGCAGAGGCCGATAGCGCCGAGCCCTAATTCCAGCAGCTTCATTTCCGCCATGACAAGCGAAGTTCTACGCAAACGCCAGCATCTTTTCGCTCGCTGGCGCAGGCCAACCTATGGTTAATTCGGCCTTGGGATTTCTTGGAATGATTACGCCTTTGGCAAGACAAGCAATAGTCCCTTTGAGACAATCCCTTTCTGAGCCAATCTCTTTCTGAGACAATCCATTTCTTATGTAGGAGGTATTTGAGAGCAAAACTATTATAACATGGGAGATGATTTTTGTAAATATTGCATAGAAGAAAAATTTGACGACTAAATCCGCCAAACAAAAAGCACAATAGCTGTCGAAACACGTGTTCGATTTTTGTGAAAAGCGCAACCAAAGGGGCCTTGCAATAGCAAGGCCCCTTTGCCTGGCTCACGCTGGCGGATCTGTCAGCGCACGCTTTACTGACGAACGTTCAGATTTTTATTTTTTTGCCCTCGCGCATATCCCAAAAAGCCTTGCTATTCAAAGGGCGCCTCTGCGGCTTCTGGCTCTTCGGTTTCTGTCTCTTCAACTTCTTCAGGCGGCATTGTCGGGGAAGGCTCTGCTGGCTCCGTCGCAACTGGCGGCGGGGTGTTGGCGCTTATTGGCGGGGGCGCTGTCGGGACAGCGCTGAAGCCGTAGTTGGGCTGCATTGATGGAATCGGCGTGGGAGTGGCGGCGATTACGCCTCCGCCTCCGCTCCAGGCTTCCGTCTCAACAGGCTCCGAATTGTCAGGCTCCGGCACGAGCCCGACCTCGAACGCGTTGAACGGCGCTGATGTCATGTCTATTGTGATAGGCAAACTTATTTGCGTGTATCCATCAAGCTCAACTGTCAAAGTGTGATCTCCAAGCTCAAGTGGAACGCTGACAGGCGACTCTCCGATCCTTGCGCTGTCGATGTAGATAGTGGCGCGTTCTGGATCAGTTGAAATGATTGCCCTGCCAAGCTTTACAATGGGCTTCAGGACCGCTTGCATGTCTGTAACCGGGCTGGAGATTACAAAGGTTTGCTCAACAGGAATGTAGCCGTCCTTTTCCACGCGAAGCGTATGCACTCCGTAATCCAGCGGAGGTATTTCTGAATCCTGGCATAGGGTACCGTCGACTATGGCCGTGTAGTCGCTGACATTTGTGGAAAGCGTCAGAGTTCCTGTCTTAAGCGTAGCCGTGCCAAGATCCAGGATGATGTCGGAGCCTGGCCCTATTTCTATGTCTTTGCCAAACGGCTCGATGTTGTCGCCTCTAACCACAATCTTGTGAAGCCCTTCAGCCAGGGGCAAAGGCCCCGCTATCTCAGAGAGGCTAGAGGTCATGGTGGTGTCTATCTCCAAAAATCCGTTGGTGACAGAGTCTGAGTTTGATAGAGTGACATAGCCGTGGCTCTTTTCGAGAATAACCACCAGCGCCTTTTGCTCCAGCCCGGAAATGGTTACCACGTCCACGCTCGTGATCTGGCTGAGATCAAAGGGCAAGCCGTTCCAAAGCGTCTGAAGGCTGCTGTCAAACTCGTAGATTACCGAGGAAGTTGTTATTGTCTTCTTGCTCATGTCTATTGCAACATTTTTTCGCATGGGCAAGCTCCAGGCGGAGCTGCTTTTCGCCATCGCAGTGATCCGGTTGGAAGTTGTAAGCGACAGATCCACTATGTCGCCAGCCTTCAGCTCGGCAAACGCTATGGGCGTCCCGTACTTGTCCTTGTAAGCCGTGCTTTCCGACGGCCTGTAGACATAGGTCAAGTTGTTTGACGAATCTAGGAAGGTGACGCTTTTATCCTCGGAATTGATTTTTGTCAAGACCCCGGTCGCATGGTTGGCCATTGTGACCGTAGGCTGGCTTGGAGTGGGAACCTCGCCGCCGCCTGGCACATTGCGGTCTGAGTTTATCATATAGGTGTTAAAGACAATCGCGAATATGACTATGCAAATGGTTACAGCGGAAAAGAGCGTGATTACATAGAAGTATCCGAAACTGGATTTTCTTTTGGCGGGGCGAGGCTCTACATGGAGAGACGCTTGAGGAGTGACAGGCGTTCTTGTGGTTTCCAAGATTACGCCGTCGCTGTCATCCTCCGCCTTGCTGCTTACGCTAGTTTTGCCCACTTGATCACCTCTGTTATGGGAGGCTCTGCAGCGCCGCCAGGAGCGTATCCCTAAATTCCAAAAAGGCATTGCCGCCTGGTTTTGGGATGTGCTCTAATGCAGCGCTCCCGCGAATTCTTTATGCGAACGAGCGCTCAAATCTGGAAATTTCTTATCCGAGTTGCGCATATCAGCGAGGAAAAGCCTTGCGATATGCACTTGCAAGCTACGGGCCTGTCGCTAAGAAAACCCAAAATCTATTTGCGCCTTGAACCTTTTGACCGCTCCAAGAGCGCGTCACGAAATTTCCGAAAATGGCGCAGCCTCGCGAACGCCTAAGAGCATATCCCAAAATTAAATTTATAGCTTGCGAAAGTCAAGGAATTTTGGGATATGCACTAAGTTATGCCAAAGCGGAAAGAACCACTTTTCAGAATCCAAAGCGGAAAGAACCACTCTTCTCAATCATTGCTCACGGCGTAAACAATGAATGCTTTATGCTTAGCTCGCGAGCGCAGACAAGCCTTGGAGCGCATTGCTTGCAAAAGTCGCGCTATTTGCACTGATAACGCTCGCTCGCTAAAGCCCGAGACAAGCATGCGCGCCCTTTGCTTCGCTTTGGAGTTTTGGTGCATGCGCTTAGGACTTTTTTTGCGCTTTTCCGTAAATTTGAGATATGCTTCTGTTGGTTGTCTGCTGAGCTAGAATCAGGGCAGGCGCTTGGCGAAAAATATTTCCAGCGCTAGGGTTCCCGAAATTCTTTTGCCTCAAAAGGAATTTTTGGGATATGCACTCAGGCGCTCAGCGCCAAAATCCATGACTCGCTTTCCACAATATAAATACGAATTCTCCAAGATTATTCTTTTCGGTTTGGCTTCAAAATATTTGCGGGGATCTTGGCTTATACTAAGAGAGCATGCATGCGATACTTAGAGCGTACCCCAAAATTCCGAAATGGCGCCGAAAAAATCCTGGCGAATGCTTTAACGCCGGATTTTTTCGGCGCCTCGGATATAATTTTGGGATATGCTCTTAAAGCGTACCCGAAAAATCCTAAAGGCAGGGTAGCGTTTGTTGGGACGCGCTCTTAAAGTCTCTTGAAAACTCTGGATTTGGGGACAAGAAGCTTAAAGCATATCCCAAAATGAATTTTATGGCGCGGGAAAAGCCACGCGTTGAAGCATCACATGTCTTTTCCCCGCGCCTCTTATGGAATTTTGGGATATGCTCATAGTATATGCATGGAAAAGCCCAGCGCCCATTGAGGGAATTGGGGATACGCTCGGAATTTTGGGATATGCACTCAGTCCCAATAGCCTATGAGGGCAGAGGCTTTAATATGCGGGCTGGTGCTTAAGCCCCTATTTGCCTAGAAGCTTAAGCAATGTTTCCCTGTCGTTTAGCTTGGGGTTCTCTAGAACCAGGTCTAGCAGGCGCTCAAGCTCTTCTCCTACCGCCTTGCCTTTGATGCCCTGCTTGGTGATGTCGCTTCCGTCTATTTTCAGGTCTTTTCTCAATAGGCAGTCGCCGTCTTCCAATATTTTATCGCGCCTTACCCAGATGAGAGGAAGGAGCACGGATTCGTGAGCGTCTCCTGCGGCTTTTCTCAAGCCAAACAGGAAATCGAAATTTTCGGGGCCTGACATGCTCATGAACTTTCGCAACGGATAAGCTTGGCTGGGTATGGGATCCTTGCCCCACCTGGCTAGGTGTGAGGCTAGGCGAGCTGTGGCTTTGTCAAATTTCAGGGATTCCATGCAAGAAAGAACGGAGTTTCTGGCGCCGTCTGGCGGGCGGCTGATATAGGCAAGCGCGTATGCGGCAGCGGGATGCTTTGGGCAACTCACAAGCCTTGACGCGGCTCTTTTCGCTTCTTCTGCGCTTAGCCTGGCGCTTGCGGGAAGGGAGCAGTCAAGAACCCCCAGCTCATGCGCCATGGCTAGCTTTTCTGGATAATGG
The DNA here is from genome assembly GCA_031270945.1 of Clostridiales bacterium. GTDB lineage: Bacteria > Bacillota > Clostridia > Lachnospirales > WQUN01 > JAISWZ01. The sequence continues at coordinate 40,398 of JAISWZ010000119.1, forward strand.
GAGAGCATAAGCTTTGTCAGCTCTTCCCGTATTCGCTCTATTGAAACTGATTTCAGGCCTCTGGCGCACTCCTGGACAGAAGCCTTGGTGGCTTGCTCTATGTCAAAGCCCAGCTGGGCCGAGAAGCGCAGGGCGCGAAAAACGCGAAGCGCGTCTTCAGTGAATCGGGCTTTGGGGTCGCCAACGGCGCGAATTGTTTTTTTTCGTATGTCCTCAGTTCCTGAAAACGGATCAGAAATTCCTGTGTCTGGATGGTACGCTATGGCGTTCATGGTGAAGTCCCGGCGAGAAAGATCCTCTTCCAGGCTTTTTGTGAACTTCACGCTTGATGGATGGCGGCCGTCAAGGTAGGGCCCGTCGATTCTGTATGTAGTAACCTCAACATTCATCCCGCCAATGACTACGGTGACCGTTCCGTGCAAGATTCCAGTGTCAAAGGTTTTGGGAAACACGGCCTTGACTTGCGCGGGGCTTGCTGAAGTGGCTATGTCCCAGTCGTGCGGGGTTCTGCCCATAAGGCAGTCGCGGACGCAGCCCCCGACGGCGTAAGCCTCGTGGCCGCTTTTGTTCAAGTTGGCTATGACGCTTGACGCTGCTTGAGGCAAGCGAATTTCCATGATCCACCGCTTTCTTGGGGAGCGGCCAGGAAAGCCGCCGAGCGGCCAGGAAAGCCGCCAATCGGCCACAAGCCGCAGTCTCGTGCGCCGCAAGTGTCCAGCGCAGCCTTTGGGGCGGCCCAAAGCGCCGGACGCTTCAGAGCTCATGCAAGGGCGAAAGGCATGCTTTTGCCCATTGTTGTTTACAAGAGCTTATCAAAACGGACAAGGTTTGTCAAGTCAAATTTTCACGGAATATAGGAGAAATATATGCTAATTAAAAGGGCCTAGAGCATATCTCGATGCTAAAATTCGCTTGCCGAAAGAGAAGGGCCCGAGAGAAATTGTTAAGCATCTTATGGCTTTAGCGATTTGCCCTTGAACATTGGGCAAACGCTGGGCTGAATCATACGAATAAATGCCAAATGTTACTTGTTTTCACTATGAATGGCTTTGGATGGTATTCAATTTCAAACCTAAAAAAGCCTTTAATGGCAATGTTTTGCATGAATACTTTTCGTCAATTATAAAACATTTTGGCTTGTTTGGTCGAACATGAGAATCGTTTTTAAAGATTGGCGGAGAACCAAGCAATTTTGACCCGTGCGCCAAGCGCGATTTCTAAAGTTGTCTGTGCAAATTTTCCATGATATGTGATATAATTGATCCAAGCGCGAATACCGGCGCCTAAACAAGGAGGGCTAACGCATGCAAGGGGAGCAACTAGTGAGGAAAGTGCCCAAGTCAGCCGCAATAGCCATAGCCATTATCGCAGCCGCAGGCATAGTCAGCACAGCCTTTGCCATGGACATTGCCAAAAAGGTAGTGCCAGGCTATTACTGCGCTCAGGCTTTGGGGTCGCTTGCGGGCGAGATTCCAAGTGAGCTGGGGTCTGGAGAGCTTGGGACGCTTTTTGGAGCGCCATGGGGAGCGGAGGTTGTTGTAGAGCTAGATGACATGAGCGCGGGAAAGCCTGGCTACATGCAGCTGATAGACGACAGCGCTGTCAAGCTGTTCAAAATGCTGGGCACCAGGTTGGAAGTGGGGATGTCGCCGGAAACCGGCAGGGCTTCGGGGCGGCTTCTTCTGGACTTGAGCGGCAAGCCGCTTCTGGATGTGGAGCTTTGGGCGTCACTTGAAGTTCTGTCGGCCAGGTTCAAGGAACTTGCGGACTACTACATAGAAATCGACCCCAGACAGTTCGCGTCAGATTGGAATATTTCAGCTTTTTCAGGAATAGCCGAAATTGCAGGGGAGGATTCTGACAGCGCCTTTTTCTCAAGGTACCAGAAAATCTTGGATGCCATTCCCAAAAACGCGAAGAAAGCGTCTATTCCGTGGAAGCCCGCCGTGAAGTACAAAGATCTCGCCCAAGGCGCAAAGTTCTCCTTCTTGGAGAAAGTTGCTGCGCAAACGTCAGATGGGGAGGCTAAAGCTGACAAGTACAGAGCAACCTTGAAAGCGGAATCGGTTGACGCCTGGGTAAGCGCGTTAAGCGCTGAGCTTGCAGCCTACAGCACAAACGGATTTTGGCAGGATGCCGATGATTTTCTCGCTGCCCTGGAGGGCGCGTCATTTGAGGAGGATGTTATTCTCAATATCGAGGTCATTGACGGAAGGCTTCTGAGTCTGGCAATTGAGAAAGCGAAAATGGGTTCAAGCGACCTTGCTGGATCCATGAAGTTTCCTGACCAAAGCGGGTACTTCAAAGACGCCGCAATGCTTGTTGAGATTTCAGGAGAAAAGCCCGCGCGCTTTGAATCCAGCCTGAAAGTGAGCGATGGCAAGGGAGCTTTGTCCCTCTCAGGCTCATCGCCAGAAATCAAGGCAACAATGGAAGCCGAAAAAGAAGGCAGCCAATACAAAGCAAAGCTTGAAATCGAAAAAGAGAAATCCCCAAAAACTTCAAAGACCATACTTGAGACAAATTTTGACGTGAAAGATGGAAGCCTGAAGGTGAGCATCCCCAATTTGAGGCTTGAGTCCAAGGAAGACAAAGGGCAGATGTTTGCCCAATTCAAGGCTGAGGCGTCCATTGCCCCCAAAGCGGAGCCTGAAGCCCAAAAGCCTGCGAACTCAAAGTTCATTTATTCAATCTGGGATGCCGACCTTATTGACATGCAGATAAAGATTTTAGGCAACGAGGCGCTGCTAAGCGTCCTGAACAATGATTTTTAAGCGCTGTATATAATTTATAAAAGGCTGTGATTGAGTGCATATCCCAAAATTCCGCAAGTGGCGCAGCGAAAGTCATCGCGATGCTTTAACGCGTGACTTTCGCAAGCCCTAAGATTAATTTTGGGATATGCTCTTAAAAAAGGCTGTGAAGGCCTGGTTTGCAGGCTTGATCAGGATATGCAAACTCAAGATCGGCGCGAAGGGGGAAGCTTTAGCTTTCCCCCTTTATCATGCTCATGCCTGGGAATGGCAAGAATGGCAATAAAAATTTGAAGCGCCATTTGCCCATGTTTATTGCTAAAAACCTTTATTTACGCTGTGCTAGCCAGCCCGGGAGCTCAGACTATCTTTGTATCAAGACGTATGAATATAAGGCCAGGCGCTGCCGTCTGGCCGTGCTGCAAAGAATTGATTTTCGGCTGCGTGATGGGCGCTTGTCCAATCGTTAGCGCCTAGGAAATTGAACGCGCTTTCAGCGCTGAATGGGGCGCGCGAGGCGCTGGCCGGCGCTGAGGGAGGGGGAACGGTTGAAATTTATGCGTGTTTGAGTTGAAAAATATTGAATTAGGTCGAAAAAGCCAAATGCGCCATGATATAACATGTAACACTTTATTCCGCGTGAATACGCTAATTATGGGATATATGATCATATAATAGGTGAATTTCTTCTTGAATTACGTTGAATTATTGACTGCATTAGCATTGTGCTTGAGAAAATATACAAATATGTCGTATTTACAGCGAACGTTGGCGCTAACAATTATGTAATCGGTGTTTACACAGCTGCTTGTTTGTAGTATTCTAGACAGGAGGGGTGATTGCGTGGCCAGTATAAAATTTTCAGCCAACATGCCGTCTGTAGGCGCAGATGCCTCCCATGTCCAAAAGAAGCAAAGGAGCCAGGAGGGAAAGTTCCCTGC
>JAISWZ010000137.1 GCA_031270945.1 Clostridiales bacterium
AACGCCATGTACCTGCACTGCCTCCCTGCTGACATCTCAGGAGTGTCCTGCGAGCGCGGCGAGGTAACAGCTGACGTGTTTGGCAAAAGCAGGACAAGCCTCTACAAGCAGGCAAGCTTCAAGCCCTATGTGATTGCAGCTATGATCTTTTTGGCGAAAGCCAAGGATCCTGCTGGAGCGCTGAGGCTGCTGTCTGCGAGAGGGCGCAGGAGAATACTGGATTAAAAAAGTCTGTGGATGCCGCGTGTGTCTCAGGCCTTGAGAAATGCAGGTCTTCCAATACAGCGATTCAAAGGCCAGCCGTGAGGCTGGCTTTTTGCTTTGCCCTTTGGGGATTGCGTTGGATAGAATTCGCATAATATTTGTGTGCGCCATGCGTCGATCAGCCTTTGACTAAGACCATCGGCAGTTATTCGGTAATTTAGGGTTTCCTCAGTTTAGTCGTTTGCTTGAAACCACGAACGGCATTGCAAAGTATCACAAAATGAGTTATAGTATAATAGAGCAGTAAGAAGGAGACGCATATTGCTTGCGTGGTTTTGCCAATTAAGCGTCACGCTTGCAAGCACTCCTCCTTAACCTTAAACCGATATCCTTTTCATCGTAGAATCAGGCTTTGATCAATTTCAAATTTCATCAGTCTCTTCCTTGGCTCTCTTGGGCAACCTTTAATTTTATGGATATTTAATTGACGCTTCAAGAAATCACAATATTCCCTGAAGAGTTCCTGGCTCTTGAAAAGGGGGCCATATGCCCTGCACTGCATGATGCTATTTACGCCTCAAGTTTTTGAGGTATTATAGTGATAACTCAAATGCTTCAACTGACTAGGATTGTTTTGCAAATTTTCAATAGATAAAATAAATCCTTTTCATATGCATGTTTTTTCGAATATTCACGAATTGATTATATAAATCCATGCATATTTTTTAATAATAACTTGCATACACATATTGTGACAGGTGATTATTTAGTCTTTTCAATAGTATCATAGGCTATCAAATGTTAATCATTTGTGCACTTTGAAATCGATCAGACTGAAATTCTCTGCGATTACGCTTTATAGGCTTGGATTATCACAGCATAATGCACAAAAGATTTTATAGGACATCTTAGTCGGTCGTATTAGCTAATCAAAATGCAAGTTTTGAATTAATAAAATTTATATTTTTGAGGTGAGACATGATTAGAAATGATATTTTATGCATAGCGCTGTTTATATGTATTTTATCAATATTTGGATTATTAACGAATATCGTTAAGGGGGATGTTTGGTATTCTCCGCAAGTAAATCCAAGATGGTCTAACGAAAATTTTGGAGAATATTCATTTGAAGCACCTTTAGGTTTGGATGAGCGCGAGATTGACTATGCAGTAGCATTATATTACTCGCCATATGATACTACTGAAGTTGATTTTTCTGACGTAGTAGGTTACCAAATGTTTAGCTATGCGGGAAGAGACGTTGTTGGAAGCTTCGCTAAAGACATGAACAAAGAAGGATTTTACATGATCGACGTAACAGATCGGGGCGGATATACACATTATTCTCAGCTAAGTCCTTCCTTGGAATATCATATACCCAACAAACGCATGGATATGCCAACTAATGTGAGATGGGACGCAAACGGTAGTGCGCAAATAATGTGGGATTGGCCAACTGAAGATCAAGAGTTCAAAGTCTCATTACAACTTACAGAACAAGATAGTAGATATGACAGATATGTGAAAGGGAACAGTTGGGATTTTGTTTCTGACGCTATTACTTCTGACGATCACCTGAATGTATTTATTGATAATGAGGGATATGACTTTTACTGCGATGTTCAAGCATTGAGCGATGACATCTTAAACGTAGCCCATAGCGAGCCGGTTAAGAGTGAAACTTTTCTTTCCGCTAAGAAGAAGATTGATTCTATTGCGAATCCTACTCCGACACCAACGCCTTCTCCCGCTGACTCTGCATCATACATATACATAAGCGAACCAGGAGAAACAGTCTTCCCTCCAATCGAACGGCTGGCTGAGATAAGGACTGTGGGTGACGCCGGCAGGATTGTCGCGGAATTCGCCCAATCTTTGACTATCTGGCAGAAAGCTTCAGCTGCCGGGGTGGATCGCCTTGAGCGCTTTGCTGAAGAAGCTGCCGCTAGGGCAGCAACAAGGGAAGTTTCAAGGAATTTCATAATTGACTATGATCTAGTTTCAAGCATGGAGGCGCAGTCGGCCTCCGCAAGAGAGGCGGTTTCTAGCGGGCTTGCCTCAAGCGGGGTGGAGTTGAACCGCTCGCTGCGCACAGTAGTGCGGCTGAAAGTCTCTCATGGATTCGCTGCCAGCCAGCCGGGCAGCCCAATTATAAGCGCGGGCAAGACCATGAGCCTGCTGCCGCAGGTAACCCTGGCTTCATTATTGGGGCCCCCGACAGTAAGCATAGACGTGAACAGTAACTACTCCAACGCAAAAGCTGATACTGTCATGGTTGACACTGGAGGCTCGATCCTCTACCTTGACAAAGGGAAAGTTGAATCTGGCTCAATAGGCGTAAAGAATCAATCTGCTAAAACAGCGTCAGTGGATTTTGGATCCTTGGCCTCTACTGTTGTGACAGTGGCATTCCCTGGGCAAGGGAAGTCGAGCGACTATTATACTGTGACAAGCTCGGAAGGGGAAAATTGTGGAGGCATATATGATCCTGCATCCGGCTCTTTCAAGGCGAAAATCAACAAAACTGGGGTTTTCAGCGTCGTATTGAACGAGAGGGACTTCTCTGACATCAGGTCAGAGAACGCCCCAGTCCAAAAGGCTATAAAGTCCCTGGCGTCAAAAGGTGTCATAAGCGGCAGGAGCGCAACCGAGTACGCTCCTGGAGCCAAGATCACACGGGCCGAGATAGCAACGCTCTTTGTTCTCATTCTGAAGCGGATGGATCCAAACGCTGATGGAGGCTTCAGTGATGTCAAAAAGTCGGACTGGTTTTTTGGCTCAGCCGGCTCATCAAAGAAGCAATCCCTTATCTCAGGATATGACGACAATACCTTTAGGGGAAACACGGTCATACCCAAGACACAGATCTTCGCTGTTTCGGCCAGGATGCTGGCAAACGAGATGCGTTACCGCGCTCCGAATGACACATCCTCTGTCCTTAAGGCTTTCAGTGACTCAACAAGCATCCCGGACTGGGCCAAGAGCGATGTGGCACTTGCAGAGCTTGCCGGCCTTGTGCTCCCTCGAACTGACGGCATGTTTGACGGTGCTGAGGAAATGACAAGGGCCAACGCGGCGGTTGCAGTCTGGAAGCTGTATAATAAGGTTTGGTAACAAACGAGAAATATGTTTCCATTACACAAGGGCTCGAAAAGGAATGCGCTTTTCGAGCCTGCGCAATTGCATTTCCTTGAGCTTATAGCGGCAATGGCGGACATCCCTGAAGCAGGAGCCCATTCAGTAGACATTTATTCGCTGGGCCTGGTTCTGTTTGTATTGCTCAATAATAACCGAGCCAATCGCTCTTTCGCAACGCATGAGAGGTAAGGCTCTTGAAAAGAGCTCTTGGCCCAGAACTCCCAGCACTCTGACTGGGAATGCGACTCAAGCCTTATGGCTGCCACGAAAAACGCCATGTACCTGCACTGCCTCCCTGCTGACATCTCAGGAGTGTCCTGCGAGCGCGGCGAGGTAACAGCTGACGTGTTTGGCAAAAGCAGGACAAGCCTCTACAAGCAGGCAAGCTT
>JAISWZ010000156.1 GCA_031270945.1 Clostridiales bacterium
GCGGCTTCAACTGAGTTCTCTTCAACGCCATAGCCGTATTGATACATTTTGCCCAATTCGTTTTGCGCTTTATCCAATCCCTGTTCAGCCGATTTCTTGTACCATTTGATAGCCTCAACCTCGTTCTCTTCAACGCCATAGCCATATTGATACATTTCGCCCAAGTTGAATTGAGCTAATGATGAGCCTTGCTTTTCGGCCTTGAGAAACCATTCCATGGCTTTTCCGCTGTCTGGCTCAACTCCCTCTCCATACATGTACAATTTCCCTAGGTTGTTTTGCGCATCGCAGTTTCCTTGCTCAGCGGCTCGTTCGTACCATTTGATTGCTTCAGAATAGCTCCGCTCAACACCTTCCCCATCGTTGTACAATTCCCCAAGGTTGTTTTGCCCTATATCGAAGCCTTGCTCAGCAGACCTTTTGTACCATTTGAAGGCCTTGGCGCAGTCTTTCCCAATATCGTCACCATTATAATAAGCGTTTCCGAGGTCGGTTTGCGCTTTGGGGTCACCCGTCACAGCATCCATTAATTTATTTAAGACGCTCTTGCTCATGTTGCGAAAGTCTGGCTCTTCGCTTTCAAGAATCTTGTCAAAACTGGCTTGCGCCTCTTCGTTGCCCTGTTTGGCGGCTTTCCTATACCATTTGGCAGCCTCGCTGAAGTCTTGCTTTATGCCTAGCCCGTCCCTATACATCTCGCCCAAGTTTTTCTGAGCTTTGGCATGTCCCATTTCAGCCGCCTCTGTGTACCATCTGACAGCTTCTGTGAGGCTTTTTTCATATCCCAGCCCTTCGCGGTACATGACGGCGAGATTGTTCTGCGCTTCATTGAATCTATGAGCATCGCTAGCCTCAAGAAACCAGTCGGAGGCTTCTTTAAGGTCTTGCTTAACACCCAATCCGTCTCGATACGCCACTCCAAGGTTGTTTTGCGCTTCTGGCAGTTCTTGCTCAGCCGCCTTTCTAAACCATTTGGCAGCTTCTTCTAAGTCCTTCTCCACGCCTACCCCGTCTCGGTACTTCTCGCCCAGCCTGTTTTGCTCTCCTGGATCGACTATCTCATGCTCCTCGCCCGTATTTACCAACACCTTTCGCTAGCGTTTTTGGGATATGCACTTATTTGCGCCTGGCTTTCAGAAACCAATCACGTTGCAATGCACTTTCGCCTATGCTCACGCTCCTTGTCATAACCGGTGATTGCTCATATTAGATTTTATTATATCACACGAGCTCTGTTGTCTCAATCTGTCGCTTACAGGCGCACTCACAATTAAATCTGAAAAGGTAGGCGTTTCCGGGGATTTGTAGCACCTTTCATATAGCTTTCTATCATTTGCCAACTCGCCACCAAATCAAAAGAAGCCCTGTCGCCGACGGCAACAGGGCCAAAATATGTATCCGATTTCTACATAAATATTCGCTGGGCGAATGAGCATTATGTCGGACATCATAACTGGAACTTTCCGAATATGATAAAATTTAAATTTGCGAACGTGATGCTGTAATATTCATCAGTGTCATCTTCATGGGACAAATCGACTACTATCGTTCACGACTGCTATCGCGCGATTGAGGGCTTCGATCTCATTCGAGTGAAATGACGCTCCATCGGCACGTGCTCTGGCTACTCGGTCCTCGTTTGAACATGTTTTTCAGGAACTGCGTGTTGTGAATTTCCATGACTGTTTCGGCGCTTCCAGTAAATTTCTGCAATACCGATTTGTTTGCGTCATCGCCAATCGCAATGGCAATCTTAATCGAGTATACGAACCACATGTTTTGCTTTATCACCTCGAGCGGGCCTTCGTAGTCATCAGTCGGCTCTCCGCCGGACATCAGAATGATGACAGGTACCATCGAGCCAGCAATAGCTGACATGTATCCGTCATCGTGCCTTGACAGCTTCTTGTCAAGCTCGGTCATTGCCGCGCCAAAAGATGCCAGTCCATTAGCTTCGAGGCCTTTCCAGGCGAAGCAGTCAACTGGGGTAGGCGGGAACAGCCACTCGGTTCCGCTGTTGAACTGAAGCGCCGTGATCTTCATTTCAACATCAGGGTTGTTGTCAGCAAGGTTCTGAAAGTCTGACACAAATTCCTCTATGGCTTCGTTGACAACTCGCATCTTGTCGCCAATCATGTTGGCTGATGTTTCTATAACGAAAAAAAGCGTCATGGTCCTCCTGGTAGGAATGACTCTATCGGTCAAAAGCATTGCTGTTTCTCCTTTCTGATATGCCAATGAATGAAAAGATCTGCGCTTTTCACTCAGGCGTTTGGGTGTCTCGATCAAAACAATTTTATTAAGTGCATACCCCAAAACTCCAAATTGGTGACGGAAAAGTACTGTCGGATGCTTCAAAGTCGGACTTTTCTGGTGCCTCAGTTGTAATTTTGGGATATGCCCTAACACCAGTTTGCCTTGGGGTTTTATACAGATTGGCTATTGTTAAACTCATATTCCCCGACAGCATCGCCGTCAAAGAATCCAAGCAGTTACAATTCACATTTACACAGCGTTTTTAAAATCAATTTAATCTCTTAGTTTTTTGTAACGCCATTCCCGTCATTTCATTCTCCATTTTTTAATAAAATCATCTAACCTCCGCATAATATAAGAGTATATCCCAAAATAACTTCCATGGCTGCAAAAGTCCGGCGTTGAAGCATCCGCCAGGTCTTTTTCGATGCCTTGCACTTAATAACCATCGAACAAGAGCGCTAGCTAAACCTTAATTGCGTCGATGCACAAGGCTTTATTCTAGACTTGATTCCAAGGCCTAGAAAAGGTTAAGCGCAGAGTCACATTTAAGTTGATATGAATTATGTTGGAGGTGATACCGGTTTATATAAGGCTGCATGAATCTGTCGATAAATCCACAGGAAAAACATATATCCATCACTCTCTGGTAGAAACACACAGAGGCAAAAATGGCTTACCAAAGCAAACTACCGTAATGAATCTCGGAAAGCTTGCTTTGCCACAAAACCAATGGCCTGAACTCGCATTGGCATTGGAGTCAATGATCAACAATCAAATTGTAATGGATGACGCATTCAGCGACAATATTAAGGCTCTCGCTACAGAACTTATGAAAATCTACAAAGTTTATCCTAAACACAAGGTGACAAGCGTTCATTCAAAATAAAATCGCCTTTTACACGCGAGAAATAAAAACCCTGTTGCCGACGGCAACAGGGCCAAGGTATGTAATGGCATGTAATGGCATGTACCCGATTTCTACATTTTGTGCATCTTAGCAATGATGCTGTTGATATCCACTCCAAGGTTGCTGGCTATATCCTCAATGGATTCGCCTCCTAGCCCCTTGAGCACTAGAAGCTGAAGCAGGGCTTTTTCCTGCTCGTTTATGTTGTCGCTATTATGAAACATGGTGAAGAATATCGTTCCAGATCCAATTTTCCATTTGACGCAAATGTTTGTTCCTCGCTCAAACAAATTGCCCGTTGATCTCATGATCGGGCTGAACGCGCTTCCTGTTGGATTTCCTTTGCCGGCTGCATGAAAGCTTATGTCAATTTTATTTCCTACCATGCCACGCAGTTCTGGATCTTCGATCAAGACTGCCTCAACGCCTGACTTGAATCCAATATTTTTGAAGGTGCATATTTCAGGAAAGGCCGAGGCAAGAGTACTCATCTGGCAACATGAGGCGAAGACGCATCCGCCCCGTTGAACAAACTCCCTCAGATCTGACGCATTCGGAGAAGTGCCAAGGCAGTTCAAGAAAAGCATGTCGCACTGGGTCAACGAACCCATCGGGCTCCAGGCTATGCTCATGGACGTCAGCACTTTTCCAAGATCATCGTAGGAGCTTTTGCTTCCAACCATGATTCTCGGCACATTCACACTGATCCGCTGAGGCGATTTCGCAATCGGCAGACTTTCGCGCTTGCGGCAATATGGGCAACCAGGAAACGAGTTATCCAGAATCAGCCCAGGCGGAAACTCGCTCTCTTCATACCCTTCACGCTGAGCTGTCGTCTGCGATATGGGAAACGCCCAAGTAGCCGTCCAAGTCCCGCCAGAGCGCTCTTCTACCCGTACCCCATACAACTTTTTGGTGGAGCTGCACTTTACAACGCCAACAGCTGCATTTACTAATGCCATGTTATTCCTTCTCCCTTATGCAAATAAGCAAATGCTCCGTCCCTACTCGCTTGGTTGCTTAAGATAAGACGTATCAAAAACGTTAAGCTTTCGGGATTAATTATATTGACGAACGACCAAATATGTAATTTCTTGTCATCCCTGCCTCAGAAAAATTCGGGCCGCTCCCGCTAACGATAAGAAAATTCTAAATTCTCAATTTTAACACGCAAACTATATTGGCACGACAGAAGGCTAGACAAGCTCATATCCCAAAACCTCTAGATTTGCCCTAATGAGGAAAAGCATTTTTCTTCCTCATTAGGGCTTCTTATATCCCAAAATTATATCCGAGGCACCGGAAAAATCCGGGTGTTTGCTCGCAGAGACCTGCGCAAACTAGTTGAAGCATTCGCCAGGATTTTGGCGATTTGCCCTTGAACATTGGGCAAACGCTATCCGGTGCCATTTCGGAATTTTGGGATATGCTCTTATAGGGCATTTTCGCGATTCAAAAAGAAGCGGCTATAATTTTAGCGCAATCTCGCGTTTATCTTCAAAAACCAGCCTTTAAACAGCGTCGGCAGCAATTTGTAGATGAACATTCTCAAGGGATGCTCTTCGTCTGAGAAGACTTCTTCATGCAATTCGACAAATTCTTCGGTTTCGCCTTCAGCCTTCGAGCAATTGAAATCTCCCTTCAATCTGCCTGTGTGGGTTTCAGCGTCATGGGATTCTGGGGCATCGTCCTCTGACTCTGGAGTGTCGTCCTCGGCTTTGGCATCGTCCTCTGACTCTGGAGCGTTATCCTCGCCTTTGACATCGTCCTCTGATTCTGGAACATCGTCCTCTGACTCTTGAGCGTTATCCTCGGCTTCGGCATCGTCCTCTTGTTCTGATTCTGGGGCATCGTCCTCTGACTCTTGAGCGTTATCCTCGCCTTCGGCATGGTCCTCTTGTTCTGATTCTGGGGCGTCATCCTGAGATTCAGCGTTGTCTTCCGAGTCATCAGCATCCACGTCAGCGGCATCATCATTGAATTCGCCTTCATCTTCAGTTTCAGCCGCATATTCGGGTTCGCCTTCGGCTTCAGAAATGACATTCGCCTGGGCTTCCTCAACTTCTTCTGCTTCTTCCTCTGAAGCGCTTTTAGCCTCAGATTCTGCGTCTTCTTCAGCTTCGATCTGGGTTTTCCCTTCAACCGCAACCTCTGTGGGACTTTCTTTGTCTGCTGGTTCTGCCATTTCTGCTGGTTCTGCCATTTCTGCTGATTCTGCCGTTTCTTCTGTCTCCGCTGTTACAGCCGCTTCAGCCGTTGCGGCCGTCTCTACATGCGCCTTGTACCTGTCAGGGAATACGATGCTTATAAGGGTTGGCAGGTACTCCATATCTATTATTCCGGCTATAGAAATATCATCTTTGCTGGCTATCTTTGTGATTACTGGCAAGCTTTTCTCGATCTCTTGGACTCCGCCGTCAAATCCCTTTTCGTAGAAAGCGTAGCAAGTTTCCTGATACAGCTTGTGAAGATCCTTGCCTGAATATGAATCGTCAACGCCGTCAGTTCCAACAAACACCGCCGCAGGCAGCTCTGTGCTGAAATAGTACCTGAACCTGTCTATAGCGTCTTTGTCGCAAAGGGATGTTGTCATGTTCAAGAAGCATCTTTCATCCCAGGGGATTGGCTCTCTGCACTTTCCGTCCCTGTCTATGCAAACGCATTTGCCGTCGCCCTGGTGAATGCCAAACCAATAGTTGTTGGTCACGCAGACAGCCAGCAGGGTTGTGCCATAGGCTTCCTCGGTTCTAACGCCCCTCAGGTAGCGTCTTTTGGCTTCTTCAGAGACGCCTTTCATATGCTCTTCGAGAAATGGGTTTGATTTGACCTTTTTTGTGATAGAGGCGTGCCAGTTCGAGATTATGTTGCCGAAAAGGTTCCGAAAGACTCGATCTCGCTCCCTCTCGCTAAGGGTGATAAGATCCAATTCCTCTTTTGAGAGGCTTGAGACAAAGTTTCTCAAGCCTTTTTCCGCTTTGGATACAGCGGCGCGAGAGCCTTTGTCACTGCGAAAGTAATCCTTCCCTCCGTGCCCGTCCGCTACTATGGCTACGCAAAACGGGACATCTCCATCTCTGTCTTCTATGAATCCAGAGTTGTCCTGGCACACTTTTTGTTCATCTATATGGCTTTGCCCCAAGCACGTTCGCGCAAACGATTTAAAAACCATAGTTGTACCTCGCTTCCACTAGAGGCGCATGAGCATTAAAATTCATCAGTGTCATCTTCATCGTTCAAGTCGACGCCTATCGTGCTCACGACTGCTAGCGCTCGATTGTCGACTTCTGTCTGATCCGTGTTATCTGTCGATCCATCGTCACTCTTTCTGACTATTCGGCTATTCTTGGAACCGAACTCCGTGGCTCTGAGCGAGACTATCTTGATCAAGCTTTTCAGGGTTTGCTTGTTGTTGACTTCAATGACTGTCTCGATATTTCCAGTGAATTTCTGCAATACCGATTTGTTTGCATCTTTGCCAATCGCAATGGCAATCTTAATCGAGTTTGTGAACCATTTGTTTTGCTTTATCACCTCGAGCGGGCCTTCGTAGTCATCTACAGGTTCTCCGTCGGACATCAGAATGATGACAGGTGTCATCGAGCCAGTAGCAGCTGGCATGTATCCGCCATCGTGCCTTGACAGCTTCTTGTCAAGCTCGGTTATTGCCGCGCCAAGATCTGTCAGTCCGTTAGCTTCGAGGCGATTCCAGGCGAAGCTGTCAACAGGGGTAGGCGGGAACAGCCACTCGGTCCCGCTATTGAACTGAAGCGCCGTGATCTTGATTTCAGAATCGGGGTTGTCGTCAGCAAGGTTCTGCAAGTCTGGCTTAAGTTCCTCTATGGCTTCGTTGACAGCTCCCAGCTTGTCGCCATGCATGCTGCCTGATGTGTCTATTAGAAAGAATAGCGTCATGGTCCTCCTCGTAGGAGCGACTTTTTCGATCAAAGACATTGCTAGTTTCTCCTTTCTGATATGCCATTGAGTGAAAAGATCTGCGTTTTTCACTCAGGCGTTTGGGTGGCACGAGCGAAAACAATGAATGATTTTGATTATGTTTTCGCTCGTGGAATATGATCTTAATCCAATGTAACGATTTTCCCAACTGGCAAATGCCAACGCTCATTGCATGGCCCGGGAGCGGCAGCTTGCCGAATTCAACTATATCCCAAAATTAATTTTTTCGGCGCCTTAACGGAATTTTGGGATATGCACTTAGTGCTGTCCGGCTTTACCTCTTTCCATTGGCCAGTTGTCAGGTTCTTGATTCCAAGGACTCCAGCTGTTGTTTTGCTGGGCACGATTTATTTTCTATTTCAGCGTTGCCCTCGCTTGAAGTGTGGCATTTATATAGTTTCACTCCTGCGAGAACAGGAAGCGACATGCGTCCGATCTCAAGTCTGCCTTGAGGCTATATAACCTTGCTGCCGATTATGGGCAAAATCGATCCAGCACCATTGCGGAATTTCGGGATATGCACTCAATCTTTATGATTCTTCAGTAAGAACTCCATCAACGCCCTAAAATCAAGGCTTTGACTAAAGGCCTATGCGGCGGACAAAGCTTGCGTTTACGCCATTTACGTCTATTTGTCCAGCGGTTGTTACGGTAGAATCATCTTTATTAATCCAATGGGACGATTTTCCCAACTGGCAAATTGCTAGTGCTCGTTATATGGCCTGGGATCGGCGGCTTGCCGAATTCAACTTTCAATCCGGGCTCGATGCGGAATGATTTTCCATCCTTCTTGGTGCCGTCCGGCTTTATCTCTTTCCATTGGCCAGTTGTCAGGTTCTTGATTCCAAGGACTCCAGCTGTTGTTTTGCTGGGCACGATTTCTCCAGTGAAGATCTGGGCGTTTTCTATTTCAGTGTTGCCCTCGCTTGAAGTGTGGCATTTATATAGTTTCACTCCTGCGAGAACAGGAAGCGACATGCGTCCGATCTCAAGTCTGCCTTGGGGCTTTATAATCTTTCTGCATTCGATGCAGCGCACAGCCTTGTCTGTACGCACGAATGTTTCCTTACCGCAATGCGGGCAGCGGCAGAGCTCGCTCCTAAGGCGCACCAGCACGTCGATCCAGTCGCGATCAGTTTTCCTTTGCAACGTGCCTGTCATAGCATCTTTGCTGAAGGAGTCAATGAATATTTGCTGAAGGTAATCTGGCATCAAAGG
>JAISWZ010000185.1 GCA_031270945.1 Clostridiales bacterium
CTGTTGTTTATTCGAGACTGCTCATCCACCTTCGCTTCATGCTCGGCAAGTACCGTCTGAATTTCTTTTATTGATTCGATCACCTTTGGAAGTTCTGTAGCTGCATCCACCGCATTTACCTCCTTAAACCAAGAATTTAACTTTTTCCGTCAAGACACAATGTATCATCAACTTCGGAATACCATACCTAGGCCAAAATAGCAATGCGAAAAATCCAATGCATGTCTTTAAACGGATTAATCCATATTATACCATGCATTTGAATATAACCGTAAGAATCTGCCTTTGGGTTTTTGATATAAGCATACGCTCGCTTTTTCAGAGTGTATCCCAATGTAATTTTTAGCTTTGTTTGTCGTTGTATCCTTTGCGCAGGATTTTCCTCCGCCTTTTTTGGGGACTGACCACATCCGCTGGCTCGGACCAAGAATAGACCTCCATGGTCATGTCATGATCGGCATGTGGCAAGCTTTGAGGCTCTGAAGTTATCACAATGGAAGCGTAGTGCAAGCAGCGCTCCCGCCATAAGCATTGCTCACTTACTGACAAGTTCCATTATACAACAGTCTGCCAGCTTATGCAAGCAAAAAATCTAGCGAATATCGTTTTTTTGATTATTTTTTTCAATATCTGGGCATTCGTGCACAGATATTTCTTTAACTCGACAATATTGAGGCTGAGCGTCGGCGCTCGATGGTGCTGGTGCAGTTTAGCACCTGTAATGCGCAAATAATCAATTCGCAACTTCTCATTTTCCGCTTCAGAACTTCTGCAGGAAAAGCAAGGGATTTGCTCTCTATCTGCTTCAATGATTGGAGAAGGTCTCTTTAAAAGCTTTGACATTTGATTACTCTGTAGACGCTCAGCTCTTCCTTTCCGTCTCAATACACAGATAATATATGATAAACGAAAAGTATATGTTCTATTTAATTCATCAGAACTTGGAATTCATTTATTTCAATTCCAAGACACGTTATAATTAATCCATTTATAGAAAAATAATTAACCATCCTATAAATTTACTTTTTATCGTTACTATCTAGGTAACATGGCGCTACTGGACATAGATTCAGTTTTAGCGTCTATCAGGCACATATAATCCATTCTATACTGATACGCACTAAAAAATGTGGAGTTTTTATCTTTGCCAATATTTGAAGCCAGCCAGGCCTCTCCACTAACGATAAATAGTATCATCTCTTACCTACTCTTAGAGCATATCCCAAAATTTATTTTAGGGCTTGCGAAAGTCACGCTAGTTTCCACTTTCGCTATTCGCTCTATGTTCAACCACTCTACTAACTCTTTCAACTCATTCTCCCGCGCCCTATTCTTTCCTCCAGTGCCCTTTTCTCTTTCTCTACCCTTTCTACTTCCGAAATTGCCTGTTGCGACAGGCGTGAATTGGGGTTTCGTCGGGTTGGTATCGCCCTGAATACGTCGCCGTCAAGCATCTGCGGGTCTTTGCCGGAATAGCGCATAACTGCCAGGATTTTTCCGGTGCCATTTCGGAATTTTGCTCTAAAGTTCCATCTTCGAGTACAACAAGCAAATCAAAAATGTTGCTCTTTGCACCCGCAAATTCACCAACAAGTGATGTTGAATCTTTTTTCAATTTTTACCTTAAATCCAAGCACAAGAGACAGCAGTTCTTCAAGATATGGGAACTTGTCAGGATCAAATAATCTCTTGAAAACAAAAGCTCTTGTTACACTGAGCAATTCTTTTCTCTTTATAATCTTGGAATAATGCTTGACTCTGCCAAAATTTATTTTGCGGACTTTTCGCATCATCTCATAAATCTGCGCGTCCAAGTCGTTCTTATACAGCCAGTGTTTTTTATAGCGAAAAATTGCGCTAGACAATCGTGGCCATGACAGCAATGATCGAAAAAACTGGACTTGCATAATCCCAAGGTTTGCGCGCAAGGGCTAATTAAAGCCTCCAGTTGCCTGGAGGCTTTAGAACGCTAAGGCAAGCTAAAAAACACGCCAAAAATAGTATTATGTTTCTGCAGCAAGAACTCCATCAAGGCCCTAAAACCAAGGCTTTGACTTAAGGCCGATGCGGCGTTCAAACATTGTAATTAAGCCATTTGCGCTTATTTGTCCGATGGTATTACTGCAGAAAAAGTATTATACAATGGCTCGGTACCTCATGATTGGAATAAGCCAACGTTGCTACCGTTCCCGGCGTCAACCAACAAAGCGCAAACAGCTAGGTTCAGAGGGCTTACTCTCCCCGCGAATCATCTCCTGAGTTTATATTCCCAATGCCGTCATTATCTTACTTAATTGTTCGCCGAACTTTTTCTCCATTGCCCTTTTTTCTTCCTCTACCCTTGCTACTTCCGACCTTTTCTCTTCCTCTACCCTTGCTACCTCCGCCCTTTTCTCTTCCTCTACCCTTGCTAGGTCCGCTTTAATCGCTGCCGTTTTTTCTTCTACGGCATCAGCTATGCGGCATCTCACATCAAATTCAAAGTAGTCTCGCTGCATGCTCTCTAGAATTTCTGATTTGCTCAGACTCATTCTCTTCAACTCCTTGAGTGCCCTCTCGAATTTTACATCCTTTTGTGCCAAAGCTTTCTTTGTTTCCAACCTGTCATCGGCTATGAAGCGCAGCCAATCAAAAAGGCTTTCTTCGTCCGTGGTAGTTGGAACGATTTTTTTATTCACATTTTCCCTCATAAACCTTGACAGGTTTACAACATAGTAGCGTTGATAAAATTCAGGCCTAAAACCAAGTTCTTTTTCATCAAGCTGCTCAAACCTGTTTATGAAATTTTTGCTTGCATTGAAGCTCTCAGGTTCATGAGCCATGAATACCACTGCGTATACTTTATTAACGTCTTTGAATCCTAGATCCTTTTTCAGTTGCCCTGGAGATACAGAATAATCTCTGCGCAAGGCGTCGGATGAATATATGGCAAGACGTTGGGTTATGTTGCTATCGCTTTCGACCTGTATCTCGATTAAAGCATAAGATCCATCTTCGAGTACAACCAGCAAATCAAAAATGTTGCTCTTTGCACCCGCAAATTCACCAACAAATGATGTTGATAAACTTTTTTTAATTTTTACCTTAAATCCAAGCACAAGAGACAGCAGTTCTTCAAGATATGGGAACTTGTCAGGATCAAATAATCTCTTGAACACAAAATCTCTTGTTACACTGAGCAATTCTTTTCTCTTTATAATCTTGGAATAATGCTTGACTCTGCCCAAATTTATTTTGCGGACTTTTCGCATCATTTCATAAATCTGCGCGTCCAAGTCATTCTTAAAGCGCCAGTATTTTTTATAGCGAAAAATTACCCGCTCTATTCTGTAGTGATTTTTGTAGTTATTTTTGTAGTGATTTTTGCGAAATCTCAGCATCGCACCTCCTTTGTAAAGGTTGTTCAAATTCAGGCGAAATAGCGCTTTCAATCTCGGTAGCGCATATCAATGGATTTTCTGGTCAAATCCATTCTAACAATAATCCGAGCAAGTGTCAATCTCCTTTCGCTTAAGGTCTCAGTTACCTAAACCTCATAAATATTGACATGCGCAACCGGCAGCCCGTGAGTGCTTATGTACTGACACGCGTCGTTGCCCAGATTCGACGTCCGCTAGGTCGATCTGTTGGGAGGCACATCCAAACTTGTTTATTGATTGGCAAGAGTCTACAATGTTTGCTCGTCGAAGCATCTGTCACCTGCTCATTGCAACCTGTTGGGCAGCGAGCTGTGACCCCTGGATATAAATGCTACTTGCTTGCTGACAAGATCTATTATACATCCGGTTGCCGGTTTGCGCAAGTAGGAAATCGAGTTGATCTTCGATTTTTTTATTATTTTTTTCAAAATTCGGATTTTTTCGCACAGGATTTTCTTTTCTTCGACAATTTTTAGTGCTGAGCGCCGGCGCTCAAGGGCGCTCCCGACTCCAATTCAGTTTTAGCGCCAGAATAAACCCGTCTTTCGCTCAATCCCAAAAAAGAAGCTTATCGCTGGCTGATGCAGACACAAGTCCTTGAAGCCTGACCCATATGTAATCAGCCCCCGGTTGCCCGGAGGCTGATATGGCTTTTCTCAGAGCATATCCCAAAATTATATCCGAGGCAGTGGAAAAATCCGGCGTTGAAGCGTTCGCCAGGATTTTTCCGCTGCCATTTCGGAATTTTGGGATATGCTCTCAGTCTTTCCTCCTGCCCTCAAGAACAGCGAACACGTCTTGCCAGGGCACATCCCTGTCACGAAGCATTACGGTAAGGTGGTACAGGAGGTCTGCTGTCTCAAGCGCAATCTCTTCTTTATTAGCGTTTTTGGCGGCGATGATGGTTTCAGCGCTTTCCTCTCCTACCTTCTTCAGGATCTTGTCTATGCCTTTTGTTAGAAGGTAGTTGGTGTAGGAGCCTTCTTTGGGATTTTCGGCCCGGCTCTTGACAGTGTCTGCAAGCTCGTACATGGGATTGGAAAACGGGGCTGGAGCAGATCCTATCCAGGAGCGGTAGAAGCAGGACTGGTTTCCTGTATGGCAAGCAGGGCCGGTTTGATCTACTATGGCTAGGATGGCATCCTGATCGCAGTCATAGCAGATGGACTTGACTGACTGAAAGTGGCCTGATGTTTCGCCTTTAAGCCAGAGCTTCTGTCTGGATCTGGAGAAGTAGTACATCTTTTTGGTTGAAGCTGAGAGTTCCAGCGCTTCCTTGTTTGCGTAGGCCAGCATCAAGACCTGGCCTGACTTTTCGTCTTGGGTTATGACAGGGACAAGCCCGTTTTCGTCAAATTTGACTTCATCTAAAAAGGCCAAAATGTCCTCCTAATATATTGCAAATATATTCGCGAGCGAAAACATTTGTATTAAAGCCTGACCGCTATGCCTTTGTCTCTCAGGCTGGCTTTCAGGTCTTTTATTCTAAGCTCATTGAAGTGAAAGAGGGATGCCGCCAAGGCGGCATCGGCTTTGCCTATGGTCAAGGCGTCATAGAAGTGATCTATGGTGCCGGCTCCGCCAGAGGCTATGACTGGGATATTGACTGATTCCGCGATCTTGCTCGTAAGCTCTATGTCATAGCCTTCTTTCATGCCGTCTGTATCCATGCAGGTGACCAGGATCTCTCCTGCGCCTCTTCTGGCCGCTTCAGCGGCCCATTCAAGCGCGTCTTTTTTCGTATTGATCCTGCCGCCATTAAGGTATGCGTCATAACCGCCATCAGGCCTTCTTTTGGCGTCGATGGCTACGACAACAGTGGAGCTTCCGAACCTGATCGCGGCTTCATCTATGAAATCCGGGTTATTGAGGGCTGAAGAGTTGATTGCGACTTTGTCGGCGCCAGCCTTAAGTATCATCCTGAAGTCTTCTATGGTGCGGATCCCGCCTCCTACAGTGAGGGGAATGAAGACCTGATCTGCGGTTTTGGCTACGACATCTGCCATTATCATCCTGGAGTCTGATGAAGCTGTTATGTCCAGGAAGACCAGCTCGTCGGCCATCTCCTTATTGTAAAAGGAGGCTATCTCAACTGGATCTCCGGCGTCTATTATATTTACGAACTTAACGCCTTTGACCACCCTGCCCAGCTTGACGTCAAGACAGGGGATGATCCTTTTCGTATGCATCTATGGCCTCCCTAAGTCTGATCGCTCCGATGTAGAGCGCCTGCCCGACGATTGCGCCTTCAGCTTTTATATCCATGCAAGCCTTCAGGTCTTGCATTGTTGAAACCCCGCCTGACGCTATGACGTCCAGGCTTGTTGACTTTATCAGATCAGAGGTGGCTTGGAGCGCTGGCCCTTCCATCATCCCGTCCTTTGAGATGTCGGTGTAAACAACTAGGCGAATGCCTAGGGAATAGAGCTCCTGGCATAAAGTTTGTGCGCTCTTCTGGGATCCTTCAAGCCAGCCTGAAGTTGCGGCAAAGCCTGACTTGGCATCTACGCCAGCTACGATCTTTTTTGGGCCGTAGAGTTTCAGGGCTTGGGTTACAAGCTCGGGGTTTTTTATAGCGGCAGTGCCAAGGATCACCCTTTCGACTCCCATGTCCAGCTTTCTTTTTATCTCATCCAGCGTTCTGATGCCGCCCCCGACCTGGATCGGGATCTGGATCGCAGAGAGAATGGCTTTTATTGCGCTGTCATTGGATGCGTTGCCGGTTCTGGCGCCGTCCAGGTCTACCACGTGGAGAAAGGAGGCACCTTCGCTTTGCCATTTTCTCGCCTGGTCTGCGGGATCCTCGTTAAAGGCTTGCACCTTGGCGAAATCCCCTTGCTTCAGCCTGACGCATTTTCCGCCAAGCAGGTCTATCGCAGGATATATCCTCATGTGAGCCTCCCGAACGCGTCAAGGATCTTCAAGCCTTCTTCCCCGCTTTTCTCGGGGTGGAACTGTGTTGCAAAGATGTTTTCCGATTGAGCGGCCGCTTGGAAGACTTCTCCGTACTCGCAATCCGCTGATGCGATATCGGAATCTGTTTTCAGGCAATAGGCGTGGTCAAAGTACATGAAAGGGGCTTGAGATAAACTTTTGAAGAGCGGATCTCTTTTTCTTATGATCAAGGAGTTCCAGCCCATGTGCGGGATCTTGTAGGTTTTATCCAGAGGCTCCAATCTGGTGATGCTGCCGGGCATGAGAGAGAGGCCTTCAAAGCGTCCGCCTTCATAGCTTTCCTCAAAGGCCAGCTGCATGCCCAGACATATGCCTAGAAAGAAAGTCCCCTTTTTAGTAGAACTTTTTATCGCCTCATCCATCCCGGAAGATTTTAATGTTTTTATGGCGTCGCCGAAAGCGCCGACGCCAGGCAGGACGATCTTGTCGCATTTAATTAATTCTTCGGGAAGCTTGATAATTTCTGCTTCAAACCCCAAGTGCAAAAAAGCCTTGTGGACGCTTCTGAGGTTTCCCATCCCGTAGTCTATAATGCCAATCATAAAAGTCTCCTCAAAGGGCGCCTTTTGTTGAGAGCGGCCCAGTTATCCTGGGATCTCTTGCTGTCGCTTGATCCATTGCCTTGGCGAAGGCTTTGAAGATGGCTTCCGCCAGGTGGTGGCTATTCTTTCCCTCGATCTTTTTGATGTGCAGGTCACAGGCGCCATTCATGGCGAAGGCTCTGAAGAACTCTTCGACTAGCTCCGTATCGAACTCGCCTATCTTTTCCGTTTCAAACTTCGCGTCGAAAGAGAGGTACGGCCTTCCGGAGAAGTCAATCACGCAGAGGACCAGGGAGTCTTCCATAGGAACGTACGCGCTTCCGTACCGCTTGATCCCGTCCTTGTTGCCCAGCGCATCCTTTACTGCCTGGCCTAGGGCTATGCCTATGTCTTCAACCGAGTGGTGGCAATCCACCTCCAGATCTCCCTTGCAGGAGACGGAAATGTCAAAGAATCCGTGTCTGCTTACCTGGTGGAGCATGTGATCCAGAAAACCAATATTAGTTGAAAGGTCATTCGCGCCAGTTCCGTCCAGGTTGACCTCTACCTCTATGCATGTCTCTGCCGTGCTTCTTTTGACTTTTGCGATTCTCATTGTCTGTCTCCTATGAATATCCCGAAATTAATAATGATTATAGGCTGGAAAAGCTGGTTTTATATTAGTTTTCGGGACCTCTAACTCTTGCGGAATTGGCGTGGGCGCCAAAGCCTTCTGATTCGGCAAACGCTATGACGTCTTCCCGTAGGGGCATAAACGCTTTTTTCGAAAAGCTTATAAGGCTTGATCTCTTTGTGAAGTCCGAGACGGAAAGCGGAGAGAAGAACCTGGCCGTTCCGCTTGTGGGAAGGACGTGGTTCGGGCCCGCCATATAGTCGCCTAGCGCTTCCGGGGTATAGCCTCCCAGGAATATGGCGCCGGCGTTCTTGATCATGGGGAGCTGATCCCAGGGATTTTCTGTCATGACCTCCATGTGCTCAGGGGCGATTAAATTTGCGACTTCAAGCGCCTGATCTATGGATTGGGCTATTATTATCGCGCCGTGATCCTCCAGGGACTGAAACGCGATCTTTTTTCTTGCCAAACTTTCCAGCTGACTGTCCAGCTCAAGCAAGACCTCATCAGCTAACCGCTGGCTGGTTGTGACCAGGATCGCCTGTGCCAGGACGTCGTGCTCTGCCTGGGACAGCAAGTCTGCCGCTACATGCTTGGAGTTGGCGGAATCGTCTGCCAGCACCAATATTTCGCTGGGCCCTGCAACGGAGTCGATGTCAACCACTCCGTAGAGGCTTTTCTTGGCTAGAGCAACATAGATATTTCCGGGGCCAGTGATCTTGTCGACTTTCGGAATGGTCTCGGTGCCATAAGCCAAAGCGGCTACGGCTTGAGCGCCGCCGATCTTGTAAATTTCCTTTATTCCTGCCACCTTGGCTGCCGCCAAGGCGACAGATCTGGCTTTGCCGTCCTTAGAGGCTGGAGTTGCCATAACGATGCGCTCTACTCCCGCAACCCTGGCTGGGGCCATGTTCATGAGGGCTGTAGACGGATAGGCGGCTGTTCCTCCCGGGACGTAGATGCCGACAGACTCCAGTGGCCTGACGATCTGCCCCATGATCTCTCCGGACTTTGACATGTCAATCCAGGACTTTTCTGTTTGCTTTTCGTGAAAGGCCAGGATTCGGGCGAAGGCTCTTTCCAGGACAGCCATGAGTTCCGGGCCTGCGGATTTGACCGCTTCATCTATCTCGGAATCAGTGACCCGGAGTGTCTGGGCTGTCAGGACTTCTGAATCAAACTTGTTGGTGTAGCGGAGCAGGGCACTGTCTCCCTCTGTTCTGACTTCTCGGACGATGACGTCAACAATCGCTTGCGCTTTCGCGGCGTCCTCCTGGCCTCTGCCCAGCAAATCCTTCACTCTCTCCAGGCTATCGGAGAGCTTTATCACTTTCATACAGCACCTCCAGCGCTCAGGCGTCTTTTGGCTTTGTCAATAATCTCTGATATTCTCTCGTGCTCCATCTTCATTGATACCCTATTGACCACAAGCCTGGCGGAGACGGAGCAGATGTCCGAAAAAACCTCAAGCCCGTTTTCCTTGATCGTTGATCCTGTCTCCACAATGTCCACTATGATGTCAGACAAGCCAACAATAGGCCCTAGCTCCACTGATCCGTTGAGCTTTATGATCTCGATTGTCTGCCTTCTCCCGAAGAAGTAGTCGGCGGCTATCCTGGGGTACTTTGTTGCAACCCGGAGGTTGTTGTCTCTCTCAAACTTGTTTCTGGCGGACGGAAGGCCCGCCGCTACTATTTTGCACTTTCCGAAACCCAGGTCAGCCACCTCATAAAGGGCCCGCCTTTCCTCCAGGAGCGTATCCGCCCCAGAGACCCCTATGTCAGCGGCGCCGTATTCCACGTAAGTCGGCACATCGCTTGGCTTGGCCAGGAAAAACTTGTGCCCTCTAGTCTCGTCAACATAAACGAGCTTCCTGGAGCTCTTCATCTCCTCACAGAGATTTTCCTCTCCAATCCCTATCTCCTTGAAAAGGCGCATGGCGTT
>JAISWZ010000237.1 GCA_031270945.1 Clostridiales bacterium
TTCTTTTCTATGTACAATGCCAAAAACCTGATAACTAACACTGCCGTGCGTTTCATTATAGCCCTTGGAGTCTCAGGGTGCCTCATATCCAAGGGCACCGATCTTTCCGCAGGACGGGCGGTCGGCCTTGCCGCCTGCCTATCCGCGACGTTCCTTCAGAGATCTGACTACGCGTCAAAGGTCTATCCTGCCATCGGAGACATAAACATAATCGTCGTTCTCCTTGGCGTGGCCATAGTAGCGATCATCTTCGGAATGGCCAATGGCGCGATCATCTCTTTCCTCAACGTTCCCCCGTTTATCACCACTCTGGGCACCCAGACAATCATATACGGCATATGCCTGGTATTCACAGGCGCCCAGCCAATAGGCGGGCTCCGGACAGTCTACACTGACGTGGCCTCCGGATCTTTCCTTAACGTCACAGTCTTGTCCAACCTGGGCATCATAGCCCTCTTCTGCGGGCTCATCATGTGGTTCATCTACAACAAGACCTCCCATGGCAAGTACATGTACGCCATAGGCGGAAATGAGTCAGCGGCTGAAGTCTCAGGCATCAACACCAGAGCCACAAAAATGATCATCTACGGAACTGCCGGCCTTCTCTACGGCATAGCTGGATTCCTGGTAGGCGCCAAGGCTGGCGGCACCTCCGTCAACGCTGGCTTCGGATATGAGCTGGAAGCCATAGCCGGCTGCACTATCGGCGGCGTCTCCACCAATGGCGGCGTAGGCCGCATCTCAGGCATACTTGTCGGCGTTCTTGTCTTTGAGCTCCTAAAAATCGCCATGGTTTTCATGGGCGTCGAGCCTTCCTACACCTACATCGTCCAAGGCTTGGTCATCGTCACCGCTGTGGCTATTGACATGAGAAAGTATGCGGCGAAGAAGTAGGAAGATTTTAGAGAAGCGGGACTTCGGAAAATGCGAGGCATGACGGATGAGCGCGGTACGCACGACAGATGAGTGCGGGACGCACGTCAAATGAGTGCAGGACGCATGTCAAGTCCTAAGATTGGGCTTTTTCCCAAGCTCCAATGTTTCACACTGGTTTTGTTTCCCGGATCAACCGAAACTATTATAAAGGACTAAAACACAGGAGGCGAGCGGCATGGGTGATGGAGAAGAGAAGAAAGCTGAACCGAGCAAACCCAAAGGGTTTAAGGAAGGCCTCTACGAAAAGGTGACACTTTCAGTGCGCCAGCTTGACATCATCATAGTCGTGCTGCTAATCCTTACGATCATCTTCTTTGTGGTAGGATCGCTGGTTGGAAACGGGATAATAGATGGGCCGAGGTTTTTCGGGTAGGCGGAATAGGCGGGTTTAATCCGCTTGTGGCTTTAGAATATAATGCTTCTTCAAGGCTTGGCGCGTTAGCGCCAAGCCTTTTTGCGATCAGTGGGGTTTTTCGTGAAAAACCCGGGAATATAGGGTTCTGGCGAATTGATTTGGCTTTTAAGATTGAAAAAGCCTCGAAACATAGGCTTATCCTCCATACTGAGATCATGGGGTTTCCAAAAATCTCGTAAACACAGGCTTCTCTGTCTTGAACTGGACTGTAAGATTAAAAAAGCTCATAAATAATGGCTTTTATGACCTGCATAGTTCTATAAGACCAAAAAAGCCGGAGACTCAAGCTTGCATGACCTGCCATTAGATGTCAAGCTCAAAATCTCCAGATCCTCAAAATCTCCTTACTCCAGCGCACCGCTTCAACCCCTGTTCCTCCTCCTGATTTTGCTATAAAACCAGGAACATCTTCTGTCCCACCTCCATAAAATGATAATACTTCTCGGAGGTGGTAGTTAATGGGACAAGGATACTTGTCTGTCAATCTCAACTGGGGCGAAGGCGTCTTGCCTGCTCCTGGCACCCAAGTGCTGGTGAAGGACGGGGACAAAGTTCTCTACACTTTGACGACTGACGAAAACGGAAAAACGGCGCCTGTGCCACTGTCGGTGGCCGACCTTGAAAGGGAGCCTGGGCATGGATGCGCCAGGTACAACACTTACGACGTGGAAGTGAAAAGCACCCGCGCAAGCGGGGGCGTTGTGGTGCACGGAGTTCAGATCTTTGACGGCGTTGAGTCAGATCTGCCTGTAACGCTCCATCCGCCAACAAGGGACGGGTCGTCCGAAGAGATAAGCATTCCCGTGGAGCATGGGATCGACTTCAGATCCGCCCCGGAGACGGACGCGGTTCCTCAGGACGCGGATTATGCCAGGGGGCGGGCGGCAACCAACACTGTGAAGTTTCCTGCCTACATCACAGTCCACATCGGCTACTACACTGATGGCGGCAAGAACGTGACCGTGCCGTTCAAGGATTACATCAAGAATGTGGCATGCAGCGAGATCTGCCCGAACTGGCATGAAGCGGCGCTGTACGCAAACATATACTGCCAGATTTCCTTCGCGCTAAACCGGATCTACACGATCTGGTACAGAAGCCGGGGCTACAGCTTTGACATCACGAACAACACCAGGACAGACCAGTACTATGTGGAAGGGCGAGAGATCTTCGCGAACGTAGCCGCCGTGGTTGACAAGATCTTTGACAACTACCTGAAAAGGCACGGCAGGAGCGAGCCGTACTTCTCCATCTACTGCAATGGCACGACGTCAACCTGCGATGGGCTTTCTCAGTGGGGGAGCGAGTTCCTGGCGGAGGATGGCTATTCCGCGATGGATATCATCCATTACTATTACCCCAAGGATCTGGAGCTGGCAGTGGCTTCCGAGATATCATACAACAATGACACCTATCCTGGCTACCTGCTTCAGGAAGGGATGGATGATGACAATGTCCAGATCCTGCAGGACTACCTGAACAGGATCAGCACAGACTTTCCGTTGATTCCAAAGATCCCAAACCCAAATGGGTACTTTGATGCGACAACCAAGGCTGCCGTAAAGAAGTTTCAGGAGATCTTCGGGCTGACCGCTGACGGGCTTGTCGGCAAGTCCACCTGGTACGAGATATCAAGGATCTATGTGGCTGTTAAGCACCTGGCGGAGCTAGACAGCGAAGGTGAGCGCATTGGCATAGGCAAAACCCCGCCTACCGCCTGGCTTACGACAGGAGCGAAGAACGAGTACGTGGTTGAGCTGCAGTTCCTGATCAACTACATCGCCCAGTTTTACAACTCCATCCCCTCTGTTGTAGAAGACGCCTCCTACGGGCAGACAACAAAGGATGCGGTAACCGCTTTCCAGAAAGCCTTCGGCCTATCCGCCACGGGAAATGTTGACGCAACAACCTGGAAGAAGCTGTACGATGTCTACTGGAGCCTGCAGGATTCCGTTCCAGGAAACACGGAGCCAACCCCTCCGGTTCCAACTCCTCCGGATCCGACTCCGCCGACCCCTCCAGCGACAGGCCCGGAATACCCCGGCTACCTGCTCAAGCTAGGCCAGGACGGCGAGAACATCAGGCTGATGCAGGAGTACCTGAACAAGCTTTCAACTGTCTACCCGTCAATCCCGCTCCTGACTGCGGACGGCAAGTTTGGGCCAGCTACCCAGCAAGCTGTCATAGCTTTCCAGAAGCTCTTCGGGCTATCCGCTGACGGCATAATAGGGAAGTCAACCTGGGACAAAATCGTGGCGGAATACCAAAAGATCCCCACAGGCTCTGTTCCCCAGTATCCAGGATACCTCCTTAAAGTCGGATCTTCTGGAGACGACGTGACGACCCTGCAGACCTATCTCGCGGCTATCCAGAAGCTCTATCCCTCGATCCCGGCGCTCACGGCAGACGGCCAGTTCGGATCCGGCACAGCAGCCTCGGTCAAGGAATTCCAGAGCCTCTTCGGGCTTACCGCTGATGGCATAGTCGGAAAAGCTACCTGGGACAAAGTGGTGTCGGTGTACCAGACCCTCTCGTCTGCTTCCGCCCCCCAGTACTCAGGGTATTCGCTGTCTACCGGATCCTCCGGCGACGCGGTAAGGTTGGTTCAGACCTATCTCAACAATCTTTCAGCCAGCTACCCATCAATACCTTGGGGCATCGCTGACGGCATATTTGGAACCGGAACCAAGAACGCAGTGGTAGCGTTCCAAAAGCTCTTCGGTCTCACCGCCGACGGCGTTGTTGGAAAGGGCACTTGGAACAAGCTGGTTTCGCTCAACAATGTCCAGGATTTTCTGACACAGGGGTACTCAGCGACTGCGCCGACCACTTTGTCGGCAACTGCGAGTGCGGCAACGCCAGCGGCCTTGTCGGCCGCCGCACCTTTGGCGGCAAGCAGAACCCTGAGAGCGGCTAGCGCCGCCGCCCCGGCGGCCGCGCCAGCGGTTACGGCTGATGCGAGCGCAAGCGCGACAGAAAGCTCAACTACGGGGAGCTCAGCGACATCTGCGGCATCGTCTCAGAAGCTGGATAGCACTACCATTCTGACAGCTCTGTTGCTGATGCAGGCGCTGGGGAAGAAGAAGCAGTAAGGTGGTTTGTTTTGGCTAGATTGGCAGATGCCGGGAAAACGGCAATGCTGTGATTTTGCAATGCGATAAAGCGGCAAGGCATGCCATGGCAATGCGGCAACCCGAAAGCGCCAGCATCAGGATTAAATTTATAAATTTTTGGCTAGTTTAAGCCGTTTTAGACCGCCTCAGCCTTTGGCTGTGGCGGTCTTTTTGGTGTCTGAACTGTTGGGAAGAGTCACATATTGACATGATCTGTTGGATGCTGTATGATATATGTGAAGCCCATGCAGTCCAAACTTAAAGCTTGGCTGGAAAAGTGAGCATTTGCTTTTGCCCTCGGCATAATGAAATCAAGAATCGGGGTTCAAGGATAAGCTTCAGCCGCCGATAAACCGATAAACCTTTAAGAAGAAAAATAAAAAAACAGGAAAGGCTTGGAGCGAATATGAGCCATAAAAAACCAATACTTGTAGTTACCTCACTTTTGCTGGCGCTAGCGCTGGCTGGCTGTGGGGGCAATGAGGGCACGGTAACGGAAGCGCCGGAAACTTCGAATGTGCCAGTAACTGAAGCGCCAGAAACCGAAGTTCCAGAAACAACCCAAGATCCTGCTGACTCAGTGGAAGAGCCAACTTACGGACCGCAGGAAACCAATGAGGCCGAAGAAGAAGTTGAAAGGGTCTGGCTGGAGGGGCTGGAGTTCAGCGTTACCAGCTTTGACGAGGACGGAAGGGTCACTGCGGAGCTAGTCAATGTTTCGTCTCCATACCAGGTCATATCGCTGAGGGAATTCTGGGTTGTCGATCAGGATTACAAAACTGTGCCGTATAAGGACGAGGGAAAATTTAACGACACAATAGGGGTTGTCCTGGCGGTTGGAGAGTCTGATTCTTTCACCTTTACTCCGGATGAGCTTGACGAAGAGCTAGTGAACAAAGCGGATTACGCTATTTCAGCTAGGATCAGGGTTATCACAAAAGAAACCCAGGCAGTGGAAGATTCCTTGCTCGCAGGATTTACGTTCGCGCCCAAGCTTGAAGCGATCCCGATTGAGCTTGCGACAAACATGGCGAATAGCTATGTTCAGGCGCTCAATCAAGGAGTGGACTTTATAACTCCAGGTTCCAACGCGTGGAACGAATGGTTAGGCGTTGAAAATGTCACGTATTCAGTTGCGCCTGACAGCTTGAAGACCTATGATGACGCTAAGACCTATGAGTTCAAGGTCAATGCGCTTTCTGGAGACGCAATTTACCAAGCGACTATAACCCTGCATCTTATAGATGAAGCGCCGTTTTACGCAATTCCAAAGTACAAGTCTGATTTTTCCGAGTACTATCCGCTTGTTTTCTTCTCGTCAGCTGACTACGCCGAAGGTCTTATGAACGGGGATCTGGAAGCTTTAGCGGACGTTTTGAACCCGGATGACCTGGATAGAGACGTCGCGCTTGCCCAGGCGCAGACGCACCTGGACTATTACAAGGAGCGGTTTGATCTGAGCAATGTTACGGTGACGGACGTTATGTACGACGATGTTTTGAAGAACTTTACCGTTACTATGCTTGACGCGCAGGACAAGGGTTTTGTTGTGACATATGCTTATGGAGATGGGCTGGCGGCGCCGGTGCTGCCGGAAGAGTAGAAAGCAAGAGTTAAAAGAAAGTAAGAAAGTCAGAAAGAAAGAAAGTAAGAAAGAAAGCAAGAAAAGGCCAAAGAACAAGGAATGAAGCTCAAAGGCCTAAAGAGCAAAAACATTAAGATCAAAACCAACCCCCAAAAGAGCCCGCCGAAACCGGCGGGCTCTTTCTTGGATACGATTAACAAATTGAAAAGCGACAAGCCGCAATATGCCATCCGACGCATATTTCGCTTGTCACGCGGACGGTGTTCTCGTTCCCAATATTACCTGCTACTGCAAATTTTGTATTGAATTTGTTTATCGGTTGCGCTATGATAGTAAATGATTGTAATTGAAAGAGGTGATCTTTAATGGCTAAAACCAGTACCATCACAATCCGCACCGATGCTGAAACGAAAGCGGAGATAGAGTACCTGTACGGACGCTTTGGATTGACCGTATCGGATGCCGTGAACATCTTCTTCAGCAAGTCGCTGATGGAGCATGGTCTACCGTTTGATATGACGATCCCTTACAATCAAGAAACTTTAGACGCCTTGCAGGAAGCTGACGACATTATTTCGGGAAAGGTTCAGGCGAAAGCGTATACGTCGCTTGAGGAAATGCACGCTGATATTGACGCGCTGTATGACGATGATGAGGACGGCGATGCTTGAAGAAGATTCTTGAGTCTTTCAAGGCCATAAGGGACATGGTAGTTTTCACAAGCCTGCGAGTCATATCCGTGAATGTTCAAGGGATCACAGCGAGCCCGAAGCTGCCAAAATAAGGGGAAGAAAGGTATTGCCCGGTATTGTACCCTTCAAGAATTTTGCGATCCAAAGAAAGAGCCAGCCGAAACCGGCGGGCTCTTTCTTTGGATCCAATTACAAACTCCTACTGCACAGCGTCAATCAGCTTTCTGACAGCTGTCGCAATCTCGCCCCGGGTAATGGGACTTGACTGAATGAAGTTCTGTGGATCAAGGATCTGGGCGCCAAGCAAGGCATCAACAGCTTCCGTTGCCCAAGGGCTGGCCTGGGGAGCTGATATCTAAGCCTTTTTCGGATATCGGTGCCAAGGGTCTTCGCGTACTTGTAGAGAATGACAGCCAGCTGCTCCTTGGTGAGAAGACTTTCTGGCGCAAAGGTTCCGTCGCCAAACCCTGAGATGATGCCAGCGGTGGAGCCTCAGGCGATAGCTGGAGCGGTTCAATTTTCGTACCCTTTAGCGGCCCTACTAGGAGCATATCCCAAAATTAATTTTATGGCTTGTGAAAGTCACGCGTAGAAGCATCGCGATCCATTGCCGGAATTTTGGGATATGCTCTAGGTAGCAGCAACCTATCCAAGCAATCAGCTGGAGCACATGGCAGACATAGTTTCCAAGCAATCCTAAATTATCACTTGGTCTGCGTCAGCATCGCCTGAAGCAACGTCTGGCTTGAGTCCTTGGTAGCTTCTGTTGTTAGAAGCCACTTTAGGTCATCAAGCAAATTTTCCGCATTTGCATGAAGCTTGGCAAAGTCAAACGTATAGCTCTCTTTGTCAAGCGAGTCTTTAAAAGATTCGAGCGCTATTTTCCTGCTTTTGTACCACGCTTTCCTACTGGGGCTCTTCACGGCAGTAGACTTATTGGAAGCCCTTTTGTTGATCTGCCAGTCAATAGCCCACACAACCGCCTCCATGTCTCCTATGGCTTCCTCGATCAATTCCTTTGTAATTTCGCGTTCCAATATGACAAGGCACTCTGTCTTGCAGAATGAGATACCGTAATGGATTATGGAAGAACCTTTGATTTCAAGCTCCTTTCCATAGAGCCTGTCCTTGATCTGCATTATTCCCTTGAGCGCGTCGGCTGTCATGTACAGTTCGTCATATGATTTTTTCAGCTCAAGGATGGTGTACATGTCGCCTTTGCGGAGATTTATGTCGGTTCGCTCGTTTAAGTTTTCGCGATTGCTTGCTGCATCAACATCTGCTATGAGTCCCAATAGCAACATATGGCAGCAATACTCGTACTCGTCAAAATAACTGATTTTGGTCATGATGACTTTATCGAGCGATTCTTGCAATACAGAGGCGTTCTTGCTCCATATGGCCTCAATGATCTTACTGTGCACATTAATTCCTATGCGTGTCTTGACCCGTTTGACCACCTTTTTGCGAAACTCGTTTTGAACTTCCTTGTTGGGTATAAGGTATTCATCTGAGTCCTGCTCGGAAGGCGTTAAATAGCCTGTATGAACTAAAACGCGCCACAGTGCTGAAATGTCATCGAAATCTTCCGTAGTTATGTCGTTAAACAACCCGATTTCTATACTTCCGCCAAGCAATAGCTTCTCAAGATCAGGAAGCGTTTTGTCGCATTCCGATTTGTTGATCACATCCAAGAGAATGTCGTTGCTGCTTGTGTTGGCCCAGTAATTCTTGGGTTTTGACGTTATCTTTTTTTGCAAAGCTCTACAGTAGCTTATAACTGATGACGTGTTGTAGATCCGCTTGCCACCGAAAAGGTACCCGTTATACCACTCTCGAATTGAGTCCAATTTGCTCGAAAGGCCAAAGTCATTAAGGATTTTTGATACCTCTTCCTCTGTCAAACCGAACATTCCGGAGAATTCCGGATCTAAAACAGTTGATGCAACGAGGTTGTTGGTACTTGCAAAATTGCTTTCATTGGCTATTCTTAGGCATCCTGTCAGAACTATGAATTCCACCAATTCATTGCCTTTGAACACTCGGCCAAAAAAACTAGATAAAAACTCAAGAAGCCTATTCTCATAACCTTTAACAATTGCGTGAGTCACTATTGAATCATACTCGTCAATGAGAATGACAACATCCTTGCCGAAATGTTCATTTAGCATGATGATCAAAGAATCCAAAGCGAAAGAGAGAAAAGCTTCGTCGGGTATTTCAGGTGGACGAATGAACTTTTCAATGCTATTTTTGCTGATGAGACTCAATTTGTCTGAATTCAGGAGATATTTCAAATCCATAGCAAACAGATACTTAAAAGCATTAGACAGATATTCCAGAAAAGTCTCGAAATCAGGGGCTATACCTGAAGCCAGACTCAAGTGCAACACTGGGTATTTGCCGAAGTGAGCGTCATAAATCTCTCTTTCGCCTTCTATTGCAAGCCCTTTGAACAGGGATGGATCAGCCCCGATCTCCAAATAGGACTTAAGCATGCTCAAGTTGAGACTTTTGCCAAATTGCCTCGGTCTGGTAATCAGGTTGACTCTCCCTTTGCTTTCGATGAACTCCTTGATGAATAAGGACTTATCAATGTAATAATAGTCTTTTTCTCTCATTATTTGGAACACATCGTTTCCGACATCAGTGTTGTTGATTTCCTTTGCCACAGATACACCTCCTTGCAGTTAGTCATAAGGATAAATAGAGACGTGTGAAAACCAGAAAGACGATGAAAAACTATATGGTTAAAACTCAGGGGTAGAACGCGAACTGTCCTTATATGGAGAGCTCGAACATCTTAACTATCCGTCTCCTGCGTTGCCCAAACCTTCAACCCTTGATAGTTCTATTGTCTCACAAACTTATAAGGCGGTCAAAGTATTTACGTAAACAAACTGGTCCATATCTGGCAAAGCTGTAAAAAATCTGTAAAAACCATGTAGGTGATTATGTCAGACGAGCCTAAGTAAGTCATCTTCTAGCGTGATCAGTCCGACCTGGATTATGCCGCTATTATTCAGATGCTTGAAAAAGCTTGTGCAATGAATCCTGATCCTTTAATGTACGAATCGCCGGACGACAGTGTTGCCAGGTAAGAGTCCATCAGCTCTCTGAAGCATCCGAGCGAATAAATGGCTTGATTCTAGCCCATTCAGCATCATCAAGCATGCCTGACTCTTCGATGCGCTCAATGCAACAGATGATATGATTCTGCCGTAACAACCATCGACCAAATAACTCAAATGGCTTAATCACGGGGTTTGACTGCAAGATAGCCTTTTATCAAAGCCTTGATTTCAAGGCCTTTAGGGAGTTCTTACTGCAGAATCATGATATAGATTGGATAAATCCATGCAACCGCAAGCAAGGATAAATATTTCCTAATACATCATACCAAACGGAATCTCACTTGTCAACAATAAATTTTCAAGCCGGTCGCAAAGAGGATAGCAATGCTTTCAGATGACGTTCAAGACAAAATTTTATCCGAAAGATTCTAGCGGAAGCGGCAAGAAATTTGATAGAAGCATTGCAAATATTTGTCCTAGAAAACGATTGTTTGTCCAAGATATTGCTTGCTTTTATTGCGAGGGCTCTTGGCGTAATATTATCGCTTTCGCTTCTGCAGTTGTCCCAGTGAAGTTGGTTCTTGCAGTAGGTAGGGCATCGGCTAACGCTGTTATAAGCGTCTTAGACTCATGGGTGCCCCCCAAAAAAAAGCAGCAAAGAAAGCGCAACACCTGTCTGCCAGGCGGGCTCCAAGATTAGGCCAGGAAATAAACACATAAGAATTGCGCCACGCCCACCAATAACCATTTAAAAAACCACTATTAATCCTGTAAAAAAAGGCGCGATTTTATGACCAATTGAAAAGTCACTACATTTATCAAATTTAATATATAGCAAGATAAAATCTGACAGAAAAAACCCTCAGAAAACAAGAACCCCGTGCGCCCTTTTGGCGATTGCATTTCTAATCGGTTTGTACTCGGCGCTGACTCCAACCTGAAATAGGATTTTGGGTCTAGTCAGGAGCGCTAATGCACCTCGACTTTTGCTTGTCATTCGGACTTTTCGCTTTAGGGCGTTGGCTGAGTCTCCATCCAAGTGTGCGACACCGGCCAGGTTGCGGTCAACGCGGTTCATGGCTCGGTCTTGCCAATGAAATCTCCCCACATGATGCCGACGTCTTCCCTTGGAACCGGAAACGCTATGGTGTCGGCGTCAAGGGTCTTCGCGTACTTGTAGAGGATGACAGCCAGCTGCTCCTTGGTGAGAAGGCTCTCTGGCGCGAAGGTTCCGTCGCCAAATCCTGAGATGATGCCAGCGGTGAAAGTCACGCGTAGAAGCATCGCGATGACTTTCACTGCGCCACTGCCGGAATTTTGGGATATGCTCTAGGTAGCCGCAACCTATCCAAGCAATCAGCCGGAGCACATGACAGGCATAGTTACCAAGTAATTGCAAATTATCACTTTGTCTGCGTCAGCATTGCCTGAAGCAACGTCTGGCTTGAGTCCTTGGTAGTTTCTGTTGTTAGAAGCCACTTTAGGTCATCAAGCAACTTTTCCGCATTTGCAAGAAGCTTGGCAAAGTCAAACTTATAGCTCTCTTTGTCAAGTGAGTCTTTAAAAGATTCGAGCGCTCTTTTCCTGCTTTTGTACCACGCTTTCCTACTGGGGCTCTTCACAGCAGTAGACGCCCTTTTGTTGATCTGCCAGCCAATAGCCCACACAATCGCCTCCATGTCTCCTATGGCTTCTTCGATCAATTCCTTTGTAATTTCGCTTTCCAATATGACAAGGCAACCTTTCTTGTAGAATGAGATACCGTAATGGATTATGGGAAAACCTTTGATCTCAAGATCCTTTCCGTAGAACCTGTCCTTGATCTGCATTATTCCCTTGAGCGCGTCGGCTGTCATGTACAGTTCGTCATATGATTTTTTCAGCTCAAGGATGGTGTACTTGCCGCCTTTGCGGAGAGTTATGTCTGTTCGCCCGTTTCCGCTTTCGCGATTGCTTACTGCATCAACATCTGCCATGAGTCCCAATAGCAACATATGGTAGCAATACTCGTACTCGTCAAAATAACTGATTTTGGTCATGAGGACTTTATCGAGCAATTCTTGCAACACAGAGGCGTTTTTGCTCCATATGGCCTCAATGATCTTACTGTGCACATTAGTTCCTATGCGTGTCTTGACCCATTTGACCACCTTGCTAAGAAACTCTTTTTGAACTTCCTTGTTGGGTATAAGGTATTCATCTGAATCCTGCTCGGAAGGCGTCAAATAGCCTGTATGAACTAAAATGCACCATAGTGATGAAGTGTCATTGAAATCTTCCATAGTTATGTCGTTGAACAAGCCGATTTCTATACTTCCGCCAAGCAATAGCTTCTCAAGATCAGGAAGCGTTTTGTCGCATTCCGATTTGTTGATCACATCCAAGAGAATTTCGTTGGCACTTGAGTTGGCCCAGTAATTCTTGGGTTTTGACGTAATCTTCTTTTTCAAAGCTCTACAGTAGCTTATAACTGATGACGTGTTGTAGATCTGCTTGTCATCGAAAAGGTACCCGTTATACCATTCTCGAAATGAGTCCAATTTGCTCGAAAGGCCAAAGTCATTAAGGATTTTTGAAACCTCTTCCTCTGTCAAACCGAACATTCCGGAGAATTCCGGATCTGAAACAGTTGATACAACAAGGTTGTTGGCACCTGTAAAAATGCTTTCCTTGGCTATCCTTAGGCATCCTGTCAGAACTATGAATTCCACCAATACATTGCCTTTGAACACTCGGCCAAAAAAACTAGATAAAAACTCAAGAAGCCTCTTCTCATAACCTTTAACAATTGCGTGAGTCACTATTGAATCATACTCGTCAATGAGAATGACAACATTCTTGCCGAAATGTTCATTTAGCATGACGGTCAAAGATTCCAAAGCGTAAGAGAGAAAAGCTTCGTCGGGTATTTCAGGTGGACGAATGAACTTTTCAATGTTATCTTTGCTGATGAGACTCAATTTGTCTGAATTCAGGAGATACTTCAAATCCTTAGTAAACAGATACTTAAAAGCACTGGACAGATATTTCAGAAAAGCCTCGAAATCAGGGGCTACACTTGCAGCCAGACTCAAGTGCAACACTGGGTATTTGCCGAAGTGAGCGTCATAAATCTCTCTTTCGCCTTCTATTGCAAGCCCTTTGAACAGGGATGGATTAGCCCCGATCTCCAAATAGGACTTAAGCATGCTCAAGTTGAGACTTTTGCCAAATCGCCTCGGTCTGGTGATCAGGTTGACTCTCCCTTTGATTTCGATGAACTCCTTGATGAATAAGGACTTATCAATGTAATAATAGTCTTTATCTCTCAATATTTGGAATACATCGTTTCCGACATCAGTGTTGTTGATTTCCTTTGCCACAGATACACCTCCTTGCAGTTAGTAATAATGATAAACAGAGGAACAGAATGATTTAGAACGCGAACTGGCTTATAACAAGCCTGGATCTTGGATTTCACATTGTGGAGAGCTCAAACATCTTAACTATCCGTCTCCTGCGTTGCCGAAACCTTCAACCCTTGATATTTCTATTATCTCACAAACTTATAAGACAGTCAAAGTATTTCCGTAAACAATTGGATCTATATCTGGCAAAGCTTTAGGAAAGCTGTAAAAACCATGTAGGTGATTATGTCAGACGAGCCTCAGCAAGTCATCTGGTAACGCGCCTGGAATCAAAACCTTATGAACCTTAAAAATAGATACGAAAGAATATCACCGAAGTCTGAAAAGAGCTAATAGCATTACCCCTGCTGACGAGCGTTGAAATGTGGAATTTTCTTATCGTTGCCCGCCTCAGAACCCAGTCGGGCCGCTTCCGCTATCATACGGCTCGTTAGTATAAAAGGCTTGATTTAAAGCAACAAGTCATTTTAGGATACATTCTTATTCTAATGCCGATGCGCAGTTTAAAACACTCTGAATGTATCGATTTGGTGGATAATGAATGCATCTTATAAAGTTTACAGAATTGCTTGATTATTGAGCGCTTGCGAGCGACCGTTCGCACCTGGTCGAAAAATGCTCATAAGTCAATTTGAACCATACCTGGCAAAGTTGTAGTAAAGCTGTAAAAACCATGTAGGTGATTATGTCAGACGAGCCTCAGCAAGTCATCTGGTAACGCGCCTGGAATCAAAACCTTACGAACCTTAAAAATAGATACGAAAGAATATCACTGAAGTCTGAAAAGAGCTAATAGCACTACCCCTGCTGACGAGCGTTGAAATGTGGAATTTTCTTATCGTTGCCCGCCTCAGAACCCAGCGACCGTTCGCGCTTGGGCGAAAAATGCTCACAAGTCAATTTGATCCATATCTGGCAAAGCTGTAAAAAATCTGTAAAAACCATGTAGGTGATTATGTCAGACGAGCCTAAGTAAGTCATCTTCTAGCGTGACCAGTCCGACCTGGATTATGCCGCAATTATTCAGATACTTGAAAAAGCGTGTGCGATGCCCCCCTGATCATTTTAATGCACGAATCGCAGAACGACAGTGTTGCTAGGTAAGAGACCATCAGCTCTCTTAAGCATCCGAGCGAATCCTCGCTCACTGGGAGTGGCGGGCGAATAAATAGCTTGATTCTAGCCCATTCAACATCATCAAGCATGCCTGACTCTTGCATGCGCTCAATGCAGCGGATGATATAGATTGGATAAATCCATGTAGCCGCAAGCAAGGATAAATATTTCCTAATACATCATACCAAACGGAATCTCACTTGTCAACAATAAATTTTCAAGCCGGTCGCAAAGAGGATAGCAATGATTTCAGATGACGTTCAAGACAAAATTTTATCCAAAAGTTTCTGAAAGTCACGCGTAGAAGCAGTGCTTTGACTTTCACTGTGCAAATTCAGGAATTTTGGGACTATGCACTAAATAACGCACCAAGCCCGCAAACAAAGGTTTGCGGGCTTGAGGGTGGATGGCCGTGAGAGTATGCGATATATTTATTATAAGCGCTCAGCTCTCTTGGATAAGGCGGGAAATCCGCTCATTTCCCGCATGCCAAAAAGAGAAGCGCCGACTATGCCAATATTTGTGGCCGTTCGCGCTTGGGCAAAAAACGCTACTTGCCGTCATACCTGTCACCTTCTTGAAAGTCCGGCTGAAGTACTTCTCGTCCCTAAAGCCGATCAAGAAAGCAACGTCATATACCCGGGCGTCTGGCTGGCGCAGAAGCTCCTTGGCCTTGGCAATGCGGACGGCAGTTATGTAGTCGGTGAGGCTTTGGCCTTCCTCGCGCTTAAATAGAAAAAAGGCTTGGCCCAAAGTTTTACCCTTGGGCAAGCCCTTGAACCGCAAATAACATGAAAGAGCCCCTGCCTTTGGCAACCCTAGCGGGTTGCCTACATGAGGGCTTTTCAAAGTGCCTTAAGCATGCCGCCTGAGGTAAGTCGCATGATTCAGCGCGAGAACAAAGTGAATTTGCGTGTTTATATTTAAATTTAGAATAGATTGCTCCGTATTGACTCTGATTTAAATCCTGTTGCTTCTATCAACAACCTTCAGATCAAACGGACTAAGCATCGTCTCAAACACCCGTCCATCCACGTTGCAAGCGACTTTCTGAAAGCTCTGCGAGCTGTTCACAAAGGCTATCGCGTGAGGGAAGACGGCGCATTCCACAAGCGGGTTGCTTGAGATAGCTTCTGGCTTCACCTGGGTGGCGTATAAAAGGATGTCAAGCAAAAATCTGTTTGCCGGAATGGAAGCGGCAAATCCGCTCAAGTAAACGCCCTTGCCTTGGCCAAAGGGGTGAACGGTTAGGGCAGGGGAGTCTTCAGATAAGGCAAGAACTTTGGTGTTACGGCTTGTAATGCAAACGCAAGGCTTAGGTGGAAGGATCTTGTCTGGCACATTAAAGGGGGGTTCAGAAAGCTTGACCGGAAGCTTGCCATGGCAAGCCATTTCGCCGTCATCCAGATCTAGCCCCAGCACATGGGACATTCTCATGTAGGTGGAGTAGCCGGGAAGAGCTGACGGTTCATCTACGCCAAGGAATATGCCACCGTCATGAGTCCACTTGGTCAGGGAAGCCACAACATTGGGATTGTTCCAGTTGCCAGCGCCGCTCCAGGCGTCGCCAGCCTTGCCAGCGCAGATGATAACGTTTAGATCAGGATCTACGCCATTTTCTATATCAGAATAACATACGAAGCTGACGTTGACAGGAAGTCCTGAAAGAGATTCCAAAATGTGTATCAGGCAAAAGCTGTCAGTTTCATGAAAGTGGCCAGAGAGAGTCCATGTCCTGAGCTTGCCCCAGGAGGTGAGTATAGCTATGTTTACAGGAAGAACCAAGGGTCCGCCATTGTCATGGAGGCTTGCGATTTTGCGGAACTCTGCCAGTATCGCTGACATCCGGTCTATGAAGTCCGGGTGTCCCTCAACTAGGTGAGGGTAGCCGCCCAGGCCTGTTCTATCAACTTTCGCCCTAAGCAAGGCTCGCCTTATGTTCACCCAGTAGCGGGTAAGATCTCCTGCCGGATCTCCGCCTTCCGAGAAGGTGGGAGCTCCTCCTAGCCCTATGGGGAACAGGTAAGGATGAAACCTAAGCTCATGCTTGACATCTGG
Organism: Clostridiales bacterium; assembly: GCA_031270945.1. Lineage (GTDB taxonomy): Bacteria > Bacillota > Clostridia > Lachnospirales > WQUN01 > JAISWZ01. Next base: position 16,397 of record JAISWZ010000237.1, read on the forward strand.
AACTCCAGCGCAAAGCCTGGCTTCATAACCTGAGAACACGCACTTGATAAGCCCGTCAAAACCAAACTCGGAGAAGTGTCCGCTATAAGGCTCAAGGCCTATCCAGGAGTCATCGTAAAAGACATAGGCTTTCTTTCCGTAGCTATGGACTATGTCAGTAAGTTCTCTTGCCACTGTCCTGCAGAAGCTTCCCACAAACTCCATCCAGTCCAGCTTTCTTTGGCTAGGGGGACGGTGGGTTGCGTTATAGCGGCCTTTTCTGACAAAATCCTCGGCAGTCAATGGATATCCGTAAGCTCTCTCAAATAATTCAAGCGCTCTGGGGCTTGCCGAGAAGTCGTAGCTGGCCCAATCCGAGAATAAGCTTCTTACGTTGTCATCAGCCCCCCAGATCCAGGCGAAGTTGTAAAAGAGGGAGGTAAACCTGACTACTGCGGTCTTGGGGTGCTCTTCACACCATCGGGTCAGCCAGGACACCAGGTATTCCCTTGCTTCCGGATAGATTGGATCCAGCTGCATGAGCTTTTCTGAAGTCCAGTTATTGGTTGTATGATTGTACATGGAGATCTCTTCCCAGACCCGCCAGGCGAAAAAGCTCACTGTATACTGGTGCCAGGGGGTGATGTCAGAGATCAAGACGGTTTTTGTTTCTGGATCGTAAGACCAGCTTTTGACTTCAGCCTCTTCGGTTCGATCAAAGACTTGCCAGAACTTCTGGCTTTTTTCGTTTATCTCGAACTGATCCTTGAAGAATCCGCGCAAAAGCTCGATCTTAAGATCGCTGGCTTCAGCTAAAACTGGCTTGGAGCACAAGAAAGTTTGCTGCGAGCATTCCAGATGATTCTTAAGCCATTCGTTATGCCCCCTGATAGGGCAGATGGTTGAGTAAACCCCCAGATTCGAGTTAAGGAGAGGCTCTGAGAGCTGGGTGCCATCGCTGTCGCGGATCATGTCAGCGTTCCATTTCTCCGCTAGAGCCAAGCACAGCTCTTCATATCCGGCTTCTCCGGGCATGGTGAATCCTGCGTCCGCCATGGCGTCAGCCTCCGCAAGATCTCAAGGCTTCAGAGAGGAGCGATAGCGCAAGCCCCTGGCCCCAGCCTTGGATCCAAGTCTTTGGCACCTTGCGGTAGCCATCCAGATCCCTCATTACGGCTGTGCCTCCAGATACGTTCAAGAGGCTTCCGTCCTCAGAGATGTTGGCCAAAACGCCATCAAGGGCCTTTTTGGCGTATTTCGTGTGAAGCGGGTTGCCGTTTCTAATCATGGCGCAAGCTATGCCTGCCGTGGCTGAGAGCTCTTCGTAGGAATCGGGATCGTCAAGCACGGTTCTCCAAAGCCCATTTTCCGTCTGCAATAGCTTGAGCCCAGAGAGCTGGTCTCGGAGCGAGCAAGAAACATTCAAGAAATCTGGATACAGGTACGGCTGGGGCAGCACTTTTGAAACGCTGGACATGGTAACCGCCGCCCATGCGTTCGCTCTTCCCCAGTGAAACCCTGACATGTGGCCATGGTTGATGTTGTCATAGCCATGGTACCAAAGCCCTGTAGCTCTGTCTTGCAAATATTCAATATGGGACGCGAACTGGGCCAGCGAGTCGTTTATAAGCGCTTCATCGCCATATTTCACCCCGGCCTTGAGCATGGGCAAAGCCGCCATCATAAGCGTGTCAGCCCAAGCCTGCTCTGGAAAGTCGTTCTTGGATGAGACTGTGTGCTGCAAGGTTCCCTCGCCAAAACGCAGAGCTTT
>JAISWZ010000290.1 GCA_031270945.1 Clostridiales bacterium
ATTATATCCGAGGCGCCGGAAAAATCCGGGTGTTTGCTCGCAGAAGCCCGAGCAAACTAGTTGAAGCATTCGCCAGGATTTTTCCGGCGCCATTTCGGAATTTTGGGATATGCACTAAAGGCTTCTCGCGAACCGCAATCACTAGAGCATATCCCAAAATCAATTCTGGTGCCATTGCGGAATTTTGGGGATATGCACTACTTGTCCAAGTACACGATAGGCTTGATCAGGTCTGGCGCTTTCTTGTCCATCAACTCAAAGGCTGCCGGCAGCTCGTCGAAGCCGTTGAATTTGTGGGTGATCAGTTTTTCGGCGTCAAAGCGGCCGTACTTCAAGATCTCCATCATTCGGCGAATCCGCTCTGAGCCGCCTGGGCAGAATCCACAGCGGATATCTTTGTGGCTCATGCCGAGGCCCCAGTACAACGCGTTGATTTCGATCTTGTCCCTGTAGTCGAAGAAGTTGACGCTTCCGACTGTGCCTGTTTCGCGAACCATCGCCACGGCTTGTCCGAGGGTCTCTCCGCCGCCGCCAGCAATGATCGCGCAGTCAGCGCCTCTGCCAGCCGTCAAGCGGTAAACCTGCTCAACGATGTTGCCTTCCTTGTAGCTGATGATGTCAGTAGCGCCGTACTCCTTAGCGACTTTCGCGCAGATTGGGCGGGTTCCGACGCCGATAACGCGGCCAGCGCCTCTGAGCACTGACGCGGCCACAGCCATGAGCCCTACCGGGCCGATGCCGATAACAACCACAGTATCGCCGTACTTCACTTCCGCCAGCTCCGCTGCGTGAAAGCCAGTGCTCATCATATCTACCGTCATCAACGCGGCTTCCGGGCTTACGCCGTCAGTCAGCTTCGCGAGGTTAGCGTCCGCCTGGTTGACATGGAAGTATTCCGCGAAGGTGCCGTCCTTGCTTCCAAGGAACTTGAAGCTCTTCATCACGCCTGTGTCATGGGAGAACGACTTGAAGTTCTGGACTCCAGGCGCCAGCCAATCCGGCGTCGCGCAGGGAACCACAACGAAGTCGCCAGCCTTGAAGTTCTTGACGCCTTCTCCGACGGCCTCAATGATGCCAACCGCTTCGTGCCCCAGGATCAGGTTTTCCTTCACCCCAATCCCGCCGTGCAAGGCGTGCGTGTCCGAGCTGCAAGGCGCAACGATTGTCGGGCGAACGATAGCGTCGAGCGCGCCAATTGCAGGCGTCGGCTTCTCTATCCAGCCAGCCTGGCCTATTGAGATCATTCCATAACCTTTCATGCGCTTGTCCTCCATTTCGTAGGAGCAAAAATATTTTTCAAAGACTTTAGCGCGATGCGGAAAATACTGTTCACGCCAGAAATCCTTGACATAAATCTATACGTCCCAAAACTGGGCTTTATCTAGCCGCAGACATTGCTGCATGCCCTAGAGCATATCCCAAATTAATTTTAGACATGCTCCTAGTGTCTTAGTGCATATCCCAAAATTCCAAAAAAGGCGCAGTGAAAGTCATCGCGATGCTTTAACGCGTGACTTTCACAAGCCATAAAATTAATTTTGGGATATGCTCTTAAAATCTTTGGCTTGCCATGATCCGTCTCTCTTAGACGCGAATCCTCTGGCGTCGCGCGCCCAAACCACATCGTACTCATGTGGTCGCAATTATGTCGGCAGATTTCTCGCCGCCATCCACCAGGCTTCATGTCATTCGTTAATAGGAATGTCAAGCACTTGTGTACGCAATAGACTTACAATAGGTGCCAGACCGCCCTTGACCAGCCCGTTCAGCCTGATTGCGCTTGTACGTATTATAACACACAGTTGTTAAAATGCAAACAAAGTTTTCGCATTTTGCTATTTTCCAGTGACGCTGGTGAGGCAATCAAAAAGAAGCGGGTCTCTGGGCTCTAAATCCCATAGACTCGCCTCTTTCGGTATTTTCACTGTGAAAAAGCAACAGCCTTCCTAGAACCCGCGCGACCGCTTAGCCTTTGGGTTCTGAACATGTTGCCTTAGTGCATATCCCAAAATTCCGAAATGGCACCGGAAAAATCCTGGCGAATGCTTCAACTAGTTTGCTCGGGCTTCTGCGAGCAAACACCCGGATTTTTTCGGCGCCTCGGATATAATTTTGGGATATGCTCTTAGTGCCATGCCACTTTGTCCACACTTTATTATTTTTCTTTATTTCCTGTTATTTCTTCAAATATCTTTTCAGATGTCGCACTTAATTTGCGAAAATATCCTATCAAATTAGCAGTCGATACTTTCCCCTCTTTCATTCTCAAGGGTGTTTCCTCTCCCTCTTTGGGGCCAAGCCTTATGAAGAGCATATCCCAAAATTCCATCAGTGACGCAGTGAAAGTCATCGCGATGCTTTAACGCGTGACTTTCACAAGCCATAAAATTAATTTTGGGATATGCTCTAGATTCGCTTTGTCTTCAGGCACTTCTCTTTTCATTATCTTTGTTCCATTCTTTCCTATAGCAACACTATCTACGCAACTCCAGGGCATTCTGTGCGTTATTGTTTTTCTGTTTTCCTCGCGATACGAATCCCACATAACGCTCTTTTCTTCTGGCGCGCCCTCCAGATTTCCTGTCAAATAGTTCTTGACGTATTCTTCTTCAGAAATGATTTTTTCTATTTCCATAGAGCCTAGGATATGCATTTTCCCATTCATTACTGTTATTGGATATATCGTGTCTCCGATTTTTATCCTCCCAAGCGGAGGCTGTGATTGATGAGGCCCGCCAAAAATAACAGACAGCGGCCCTTCATCTCCATTTTTTATATAACTTTCTATTCGCCTCTTTGTCCAAAATATAATATACGCCGCCATAAGCCGCTCCTTACTTATTGCTTTAAAATATCTTTTCATTTCTTTGCTTTTTGACAGCCATTTCAGGCCAGCATTCTGTCGTATCCATTCCACTGTGATGAGAATCAGGCAGAATTACGCCGCCGAATCTCCTCCCGGTCTTTTCCCGCTTCTTTGCGCTTGCACATATTATAGCATGCCGCTGCTTAGTGCATATCCCAAAATTCCGTATTGGTGCCGGAAAAGTCCTAGCGAATGCTTCAACTAGTTTGCTCGGGCTTCTGCGAGCAAACATCCGGATTTTTCCGGCACCTCGGATATAATTTTGGGATATGCTCTTAAATTCAAACTAAACACAATAAAAGGGCGCGCCTTTCGGCGCACCCTTCTTTGTTGTGTTCTTAGTTCAGGTCTCTCGGGTTTGTGTTCCATCCTTCGATAGAGAATTCAGGAGATCCGCCTTCAAGATATTTCTCAGCGAATTCAATCGTAATGGTCTTGCTCTCGCCTGGAACCAAGGCGAAATAGTTGTCGCTGTAGAATGCCGGAAGAACCTGCTCGCCAGTCGCGCTGCTGATTGTCTTAACCCTGGTTAGAAGCGCCGGAGTCGATGACGAATTGGTCAGCGTTATGGTGTAGAGCTCGTTTCCAGTCTTAGGCGCTGTAGAGCGGCTTGGGCTGGATGCTTGAATGGTAACGTAAGGCATTGTGTTCAAGGACTCGTACTGCATGTAAACATCCTTGTTGTGCCAGTAGAAGTTGTCTCCAAGAACCGCGCCAGCGCTGTCTTTCACTGTCAGCTTGATGAAGACTATTGGAGTTAAGGAGCCTTCGAACGCGCTCGTCAAGTCATCAATAACCAGGCCATAGGTATCCGGGCCAAGAGATGGGGTCAAGTATGACTTGGCGTAGACAAAGTTGCCGTTCAGGTCATAAACCTTCGCTTCTGTTACAACGTTGGTGTAGGTCTTTGGCGTCATGTTGGAAAGAACTATGGTGTCATCGCGAGGATCCCAAACAGCGTGAGTCGCCTGGTTGGCCGCTTTGGCGCCAAAGTATCCAGCGTTGGTGTCCAGGTAGTAGTCGTATGTCTGCCACATGAATGACGGCCAAGAAGACTGGCTCATCCACATCAAGAAACCGTTTGACTTCTTGACTGTAATGCCTTCGTACACGCCCTTGAAGTTCTCATAGTTGATCATGTCAGCGATTCTCATGAACTCTTCAAGCGTGTACTTCTCGCCAACCTCTTCAACCATGTTCTGGATAGCGGCTTTGTAAGCAATGAAAGTTGAATCTGATGGATCTGGGTTTTGCCCGTTGACATTGTCTATCGGAGTGATGAAACCTCTGTCAGAGTACAGCTTCAAAGCGTCCATGTAGCTGTTGGCAGGGCCGTTCATGTGGTAAGTCCAGTCGTGAAGAGCCCAAGACTCGTTGATCGGCCACAGCTTCTCTTCTGGAAGGAACTTCATCATGCTTTCAAGCGTTGGAACATTCGGAATTCCGCACTCACTGCGAAGAGTGACGTTTGGAACCTCGTTGAAGTATTCTTTGATTCCTGTTGTGCTTGGATCGTTAGGGCCAAAGGCGCCAACGCCATTAGGCATGGCAGCTACAGAGTATCCGCCGCCGCTTCCAACAGGCGCTCCAGCCGAGTTCGGGAAGTATATGCGGGTGCCGTCGTAAAGCTCTGTGCGCTCAGCCAACCCAGCGTCTATATATGCTGGAGGCGCAGACTCATTGCGTCCGCAGTACAAAGCCAACGCTGTGTGAGCGCGAATGCGCTTGATCTTGTCAATCGCGTTGTCAAGGAACCTGTCAGGATACGCAGGATCCGGCCCGTCAACAGGATTGGCCAGCCAGAAATCGTCCCAAATCAGGATGCCATACTTGTCGCAAGCTTCATAGAAAGCCTTGTTGTTTGTCATTCCGACCCAGTTGCGGATCATTGTGTAGTTCTCTTCGGCATGCAAGCGAACCTTGTTGTCATAATCCTCAGCGGTGTTCTGCTTCAGGGCGTCGTCCATGCCCCAGTTGCCGCCTTTGGCAAGGATTCTTGTGCCATTGCAGTAAATGGAAAGCAGTCCTCCGTCTATCGGGTAAGTGAACTCGCGGACTCCGAACTTAAGCTCAATCGCGTTGCTTGTTGAGCCATTCGCAATCACTTCGAGATCCGCCGTATAAAGCGGCTGGTCGCCATAGGTGTTAGGCCACCACAGATCCGGGTTGTTTATGACTATTCCGCTGATCTCAACAGGAACAGTCTGTCCCGCGCCAACAGTGACATCTTTGCTAAACGCTATGTTGCCAGGAGTTATTATGCCTTTTACTGTAGCAGTTTGCGTAGATGAGCTGCTGTTGTGAACCTCAGTGCGAAGCGTAAGATCCGCTTTGGAGTCATCAAGAGAGAAGTACCTGGTTCTGCTTGTGCCCACAGCTGCCGCGTCTTCAAGATATACTTGGAACTCGCTTATGCTTGTAGGCCTGAAACCAATGCTGCCTCCGTAAACATTCTGCTCAAGTATTGTAACCCTTATTGCTTTAATAGCTCTCGGTGACGGTATTTTCATGAATCCATAAAAATCAGCGGCTGGGCCATCCACAACGTTGACTCCGCTTAGGCCCACGTACTCAGCTGTTCCTGGAGAAGGAGGAAGATAAAACTCCATTCCAAAGAAAGGCACCATGCCGCCTGGATACATGTCAAAGGCATCCCATGCAACTCCGTCAACTGTACTCTCAACCTTGAACCTGGCTGGGTAGCGGGACTCAAACTCTGCCGCAGCCGCGCCAGTCTCAGTTCCCCATTGTATTTGCAAGGAGCCAACGGTAGTTGCCTGGTCGAACTCCAGCACGAATGTTTCGCCATCCAAGCCCTCAGAAACCCATTGCGTATTATCTTTTCCGTCCAGTATCACAGCAAGCGCAGCTGCGGTTGCCGATGCCGGAGGCTCAATTCCTAGCGCTGCATCAGATGCAGTTGCTGTCGGCCCTGCTACATGAAGAAGCTGCGCAATGCTTACAGCCTCCAGGTTCTCAGATACCTGCTCAATATCCAGATCCGTCTCAATCCAAGGATCCAAGAGCTCAAGTCCGCCACTGTAGGAAACAAAAACGTCCTCAAATATTCCGATGTCGCGTCCGCGAATGGTCGGTATCCAGTCCCAGCCAACTGCGGCATGCAATGTCGGGTTGTCAGTGCCAAGCAATCCGCCGTTTGGAAGCGGGCCCTCAGCAAGCCCCTGGACAGTTACAAGGCCTGGGGTTTCATTCTTGTAGATCTTGACGGCGAGATAGTTGGTTCCGCCAACGTTCGCCAAATTTGTTACATCAAACTTGCCCCTGATAAACGCGCCCTCGATGGAGTTGGTCTTCGCGGGATCGCTATTGGGAAGAAGCTCTCCGTTAAAGTAAACGTCAGCCAGCCAGTTGATGGAGTCAAAGTTCAGGAAAATGGTCTGGCCTTCTTTTGACGCCGGTATGTCAAAGCTGTCGCGATACCAGAAATCTGCCGTAAAGAAAGTGTCGGAAACTTGGAACTGCCAGTCGTCATAGTTAGGATCAGGGATCGCTCCAGCCTGGAGGTATGTTGAGAGAATGGTTCCTGGCACAACTGCCGCCAGCCATTCCTCGTCATCGTAATCCGGCCCTGCGAGCTCTTCGCCCTCTGCGTCAACCTCTGACGCTCGCTGAACTTTCCAGTTGCCGCCAATAAGGTACTGTGTTCCGTCGCTTTCAGGATCGGGGAGAGATCCGACAGAGAACGGCTCAAGGCCGTTTGTGCCTATGACTTCTATCTCTTCTATTGTGTAGCTTCCGCCTGAAGCGGTCTCGCATAGAATCCTGATGTATCTTGCCGTGCCGCTTAAATCTGTCTCAACAGCTTCTCCCGCAGCGCCAGCCAAGCCGGTTGCCGCGTTTGACCAGCTCTTCGCGTCCGCTGAAGTTTGGATCGAATACTTGGAAGCGAATGTCGAGCCCCAATGAACAATAACTTTTTGGAGTTCCGTGTCCGCGCCAAGGTCAATGTAAACCCATTCTTCGCCGCTTCCAGCGCTGATCCATTCGCTATTGACCGGAGTCTCGTCAGTGAACTTCCCAGCGTTCGAATTTACGACAGGCGTATAATACGGAGGTGGGCCAGGAACAGTGCTTACGTCGTAATTAATCCTGTTAGGTGACAGCTCGCCAATGATTCCGTCCGTTGCCAAGTGCCCTGTGTTTTCATAATTGGCTGCGCTTGAATGCCAAGCCGCCCGCCTGAAAGCCACATTCGCTGGAGTAGGAGTTGGCGTAGGCGACGCTGTCTCAGACGGTGTTGATGGTGTTGATGGATACCACGGATAGCTTGGAGAAACCGCCGTTGTTACAGGAGTTGGCTTTGGAGCTGCAGTTGGGGTTTCTTCAACAGTCTTCCATGACGACGGAGAGCTTATCACCCCTGTTTCAGCTGCCGTGACTGTGCGATACAAAAGAACTGCCAATTCAGCGCGAGTGAGAAGCCCGTCTGGAGAGAGCAGCTTGTTTCCATATCCTGAAACCAAGCCGTACGCGTAGTATGCGGATATGGCCGCCCTTGCCCAATCGGAGACTTTCGCTCCATCAGAGAATTCAAGGTAGCCCTTTGCGCTTGGATCCGCCGGGATCTCGAACGCTCTCACCAGCATCACTATGCCCATCTCGCGAGTGAGCTGGCCATGGGGGCCAAACTCTGTCGCGGACAAGCCATACGTTATTTTTCTCTCGTAGAGGGCGTTTACTGCTGCCGCAAACCAGTCGCTAGGCAAAACGTCCTTGAACGGCGCAACTGTTGTCGCTTTGGGCTTTCCAAGGGCGTTCCACAGCATCACGGAATATTCGGCCCTTGTCATCTTGTTGTCAGGCCTATATGTGTTGTCCTCATACCCTGACATGTACCCGCGGCTTATGCTGTACTCCATGTATGTCTGAGACCAGTGCCCTGCATAGTCTGGCCCGCCTGGGGCGCCAAACGCTGACTGCACGGATCCAAGGAGCATTATGGCGGCGAGCAGCAAACTTGCGTAACGCTTGTTAAGCAATTCCATACCCTTCTTTCTGGCAAAAAGGCTTGGTGCACATCCCTAAATCTTAAAAGCGGCGCGAAAGCCATCGCGTTGCATGACTTTCGCGAGCCATAAATGAATGAGGGATATGCCTTATTTCGTCAATACTGACACCGCTGTGTCAATGTTCTTCTCCGCTGCCGGGATAGCCTGGCCAGCCAGAAGCTTCGCGGCGCTAAGCATGCCTTGGTAGCCCATCTTGTCAGGATTTTGCTGCATTGTGGCAAGAAGGCTTCCGTCTTGGATAAGCTCTTGGATTGCGCTGGAGTTGTCGAATCCTACGCCTACGATGGCGTTTCCGGCTTCTTTGATTGCGTTGCCAGCGCCTGTGGTAGATCCTTCGTTAGCGCCGAATATGCCTACGACTCCCTGGGTGATGAAGTTGGTGGCGGCGTCTTTTGA